>JAZSPR010000069.1:0-85295 GCA_045537555.1 Acutalibacteraceae bacterium
TTGTCGCTTGCCTTGCCCTTAACGGAGCCTGCAGACTGAATTGCACCGCCGTAAAGCAAAAACTTTTCGGTAAGTGTTGTTTTACCTGCGTCGGGATGGGAAATTATAGCGAATGTTCTTCGTCTGTTGATTTCTGTTCTAAGATCAGCCATTGTTTTTCCTCTCTAATTCAAATTCCAATGTGAAATTTTATCATATACCTGAATAAAAATCAATGTTAAATATACCGATAATATTTTAATTTTTGATGAAAATTTTCACATTATGCTTGATTATTATTGTAATTATATAGTATTATAAAGAAAAATTTAAATTAAGGTGTGTTACAAGTGGAACTTTCAAACAAAATCATTTCTTTTTTCATGGCAATTGTCGCATTCTTCAGTTCATTGATTACAGATTTTGATAACACAATTGCTGATTTCAGAGATTCATTATTCCCTCCTTCAGTTTTAACTGATTTCGGAGAAAAATCAGAAGATGCTATTCGTGTAATGTCTTTCAATATCCGATACGGCGATCTCGGTAATCTTACAGCAGAAGACAGATATGACGATATTGAAACAGTTATTGAAAAAGGTTATCCAGATTCAATCGGTCTTCAGGAAGCAACGCCTGAATGGATGGGGTATCTCTCTGAAAATCTTGAAGATTACGCATATGTCGGCGTAGGTCGTGATGACGGTGTTAATACAGGCGAATATGCCGCAATCTTTTATCTCAAAGATAAATATACTGCCGTTGACAGCGGTACATTCTGGCTTTCCGATACTCCCGACATCCCCTCAATGGGTTGGGGTGCCGATTGTTACAGAATCTGCACATGGGTTATTCTTGAAAACAATGAAACAAAAGAAACCTATGTACATATGAATGCTCATTTTGACTTTGCAAACGATGATGTAAGATTTAACAGCGCAAGAATGATTAATGAAAAAGCAAAAGATTTCGGAGTATTACCTGTTGTATACACAGCTGACATGAATTTTGCAGAAAATTCTGTATATTACAACAGCTTCATTGAAGAAGGTATATTCAGAAACACAAAAGATGTTGCTCCCGACACAATGGATTATCTTACATATCACGACAGAATGCCGCTTGTACACAAAAACGATGTTATTGATTATATAATGATAAACAATAAGTTTGATGCCGAGGTTTACAGAGTTGTAACAGCGGCAACAGAAGGTCATTACGTTTCAGACCACTTCCCGCTTTATGCTGATATTACACTTAAATAATTGATTTAAGGAGAGCAAATTATGCACAAGAAAAAAATTATCATTATTGCTGTTTCAGTTGTTGCACTTCTCGCAATCCTTGTTACAACGGTAATTATGCCTTTAATCAGTAACAGTATTCATAAAAAAACCAGTACTGAAAATCCACCATCGCAAGTTGTAGATTTTGAAAACAAAGTTAATGGAACTATCCGTGTAATGTCATTTAACATCCGTTGTTTCGGTCTTGGTCCCATTATGAGAAGTTCGAGAAATGACGAAGTAGTCGGAACAATTCTTAAAGGTATGCCTGATTCATTCGGTGTTCAGGAAGCCACTCCGACATGGATGAGATACCTTAAAAGTCAGCTTGGTGATCTGTATGATTATGTCGGTGTAGGTAGAGGTAATGGAAAGAATTCAGGTGAATTCTCCGCAATTTTCTACCTTAAAGATCTTTATTCAGTATATGATTCAGACACATTCTGGCTCAGCGAAACACCTAAAGAACCCTCTGTCGGCTGGGATGCAAGTATGAACAGAATCTGTACATGGGCTATTCTTGAAAATAAGGAAACAGGTGCTATGTATATGCATATCAATTCACACTTTGATCATAAAGGCGTTGAAGCACGTAAAAAGAGTGTTGAACTGATTCTTGACAAAGCATCAATGTATAATTATATGCCCGTAGTATTTACTGCTGATATGAATATTACCGAAGGCGATGAAGCATATAACATCATGGCTGAATCTGAAATTCTCTGGGATACAAAAAAGATTGCACCCGACACAATGGATTACCTGACTTTCCACGATACAAAACCTGCTGAAAATGAAGGCAGAATCCTTGATTATGTCTTCATTAACAATCTTTTCGGAGTCACAACATATAAAGTTGTTACCGCAGGTATTGACGGCAATTTTGTTTCAGATCATTATCCTGTGTATGCTGACCTGGTAATCAGAAAGTAAATATATCAATAAGCAGTCAAAAAAAATGGCTGCTTATTATTTTTTTCATAAAAAGTAATTGCATTTATATGAAAATAGTATATAATTAATATGTATAATTTTAAGTAAAGGATGATTTTAATGACTGATTACAATTTCTTATATGAACTTTGGCTGAAAAATGCAGTAAATGATCCTGATCTCACAGCAGAGCTTGAAAGCATCCGCGGTAAGGATGATGAGATTCTTGACCGTTTCTACAGAAGCCTTGAATTCGGTACAGGCGGACTCCGTGGTGTCATCGGAGCAGGTACAAACAGAATGAATGTTTATACTGTTGCTCAGGCAACTCAGGGACTTGCAGACTACCTTAATGAAGAATTTGATGAACCAACGGTTGCTGTCGGTTACGATTCAAGAATCAAATCGCAGCTTTTTGCTGAAACTGCGGCAGGTGTTCTTGCGGCAAACGGTATCAGAGTTTATATATTCCCTGAACTTATGCCAACCCCCCTTGTTTCATATGCTGTAAGAAGACTTCATTGCAGTTCAGGTATCGTTATCACAGCAAGCCATAATCCCTCAAAGTATAACGGTTATAAATGCTATGACTCAAAGGGATATCAGATGACTGATGAAGGTGCAAAGAAGACCTATGACTATATCAGCAAGGTTGATATATTTAACGGCGTTAAATTCATGGAATTTGATGATGCACTTGCAGAAGATATGGTTGACTTTATTGAAGACTGGCTCATTGACGATTTCTATAAGGATGTTCTTTCAAGACAGGTTGAAAAAGGTATCTGCAAAAAGGCTGACCTTAAAGTTATTTATTCACCTCTTAACGGTACAGGCAATAAACCCGTTAAGAATATTCTTAAAAAAATCGGTGTTAAAGACCTCAAAATTGTTCTTTCTCAGGAAAAACCCGACGGTAACTTCCCCACATGTCCTTTCCCCAATCCTGAAATCAAACAGGTATTTGAAGAAGGCATGAAACTTACAGATGAATTCCCTGCAGACATCATGCTTGCAACTGACCCTGACTGTGACCGCGTAGGTATTGCTGTGCGTCATAACGGTGAATACAAACTTATGACAGGCAACGAAGTAGGTTGTATGCTTACTGAATATATTCTTTCACGCAAAAAAGCTCAGGGTATACTTTGCGATAATCCTGTTGTTGTAAAGACAATTGTTACAACAGAGCTTATCAGAGCTATTGCAGACGAATACAATGCGGAAGTTTTTGACCTTCTGACAGGATTTAAATATATCGGTGAACTTATTGAACAACTCACGGATAAAGGTGAAGAAGACCGCTATGAAATCGGTCTTGAAGAAAGCTACGGTTACCTCACAGGAACACATGCAAGAGATAAGGATGCTGTAAATGCATCAATGATTATCATCGAAATGGCAGCATACTACAAAACACAGGGTAAGACCCTTGTTGACGTCATGAACTCTCTTTACGAGAAACACGGTATGTATCTCAACTCGCTTCTCAACTTCGGTTTTGAAGGTGCTGACGGTATGAAAAAGATGTCACAGATGATGGATGACATGAGAAATAATCCTCCTGCAGAAATCGGCGGAATTAAGGTTATCGGTGTATCTGATTATCTTACAGGTAAAGCAACAGATATGATTACAGGCGATATTTGTGATATCACTCTTCCCTCATCAAATGTTCTTTCATATTCAATGGAAGATGCAAATAAGGTTGTTGTAAGACCTTCGGGAACAGAACCCAAAATCAAAATTTATATTACTGCACATTCCGATACCAGAGACAATGCAGAAAAACTTACTGATGTTATCGCAGAAAGTATCAAAAAAATAGCAGGAATAGAATAAGAGGTTAATAATGAATAAAAAAGTTACAAGAATAATTTCATGGGTGCTTGTAGCACTTCTGATACTCTCAGTTGTATCAGTTATGCTTTATGCATTGGCAGGCGCAATATGAATACAGATATTTTCCGTAATTGCGAACTGTTATGCCCTGCAGGCAGTTTTGAAAGCATGAAAACTGCTCTGCATTTCGGTGCGGATGCTGTATATGCAGGCGGACCTTTCATGCAACTGCGTTCTGATAATGCAGGTTTCTCGTATGATGATATTATAAAAGCTGTTAAACTTGTTCACGGAAAAGGTAAGAAATTATACATTACAGTCAATTGTTTTGCAACTAACAATGAAATTGACAGACTTAGTGATTATGCCCGTTTTCTTTATGAAGCCGGTGTTGACGGTGTAATTGTATCTGACCTCGGCTCTGTTGTTACAATCAAAACAGCTGCGCCTGATTTGCCTGTACATATCAGTACACAGGCTAATATTCAGAATTATAAAACAGCTGAAGTATATTATAATATGGGAGCCGAAAGAGTTGTTCTCGGCAGAGAAATGACTCTTGAAGAAATAAAAGAGCTCAGAGCAAAAACTCCGAACGATATGGAAATTGAAGCTTTTGTGCACGGAGCTATGTGTATGTCTTACTCTGGCAGATGCCTTATCAGTTCATATCTTTCAGGTAAAAGCGGAAATCACGGAGAATGCACACAGCCTTGCCGTTGGATGTATAACATTGTTGAGGAAAAACGCCCTGAACAACATTTTACGGTTATTGAAGAAAACGGAACATCAGCTATTCTCAGTTCGCATGATCTTTGCTGTGTTGAATTTCTTGATCAGATTGCTGATGCAGGTGTTATATCATTCAAAATTGAAGGAAGAATGAAATCTCCCTACTATGTTGCAACTGTTACAAATGCTTACAGACAACGCATGAATGGTACTGCATCACTTGAACAGATAAAACACGAGCTTGAATGCGCAAGCCACAGACCGTATTCATCAGGATTCTATTTCGGAGCTCTGAAATATGATCATAACAATGACGGACTGTATCATCAGAGCTGTAAATTCATAGCAATTGTTCTCGCTGATGAAGGAAATAACAGATATACTGTTGAAATGAGAAACAGGTTTTCTGTCGGTGACACACTTGAAATTCTTTCACCGAATTCTTCAGGTAAAACTTTTACCGTTGAAAGTATTATTGACCAAAAAGGAAATGAGCGCAAAACTGCTCATTTACCGCAAGAAATTCTCAGTATTTACTGTCCCGAAAAATTATATATTGGCGATTTTCTGAGAAAAAGATTATAAAAATAAGGCATTGTGTAAAAGTGCACAATGCCTTAAATTATTATTCAAATTTTTCAAGTTTACTTGAAACTCTTAAAATCTTTCTTGCTTCACCGGCTGACAAAACGCCGTTTGAATCGAAATCATTTGCCAACACAAAAGGGGCTGTTACTGTTCTGATTTTTGCAGAAACCTGAAGAACAATTCTTGCATCGGCGGCAGTAATAAGTCCGTCTCCGTTTGCATCACCTTTTAAAATTACACACACAAGGTCAATCGGCTCATTTTGCTGAGTTTCTTCACTGTATTTTACAAGAACAATAAAACTGCCTGTGCCAATTGTCTGCTCACCGGTTAATTCTTCCTGAGAATCATTTCTTACTATCATATGACTTGAATATTCAAATTGTTCAAGAACATCATTGACAGTTGTTCCGGGTTGAACTCCGTAAAGACATTTTGTGTTTTTATCTATAACAAGAGTAGCATCAGAATTTAATGTAATTGAAGTGATATCATCAGGTAAAGTCTGGTCAAGCGGAGGAATTATCTCTGTAAAAAACTCACTACAGACTGTACATTTACCTTTCTTTTCTCCGGGTGAAAGAGCTGTCGGGTCTTTTGTAATTTCCCATTCATCCGTTTTGTGTCCTAATGGATCTGTCAAAGAAATATCAACATAACTGCAAACAGAACAGGTTCTTTTTTTCTTACCGTTATCAGCACATGTTGGTTCAGATTCAACAATCCACCCTTCAGAATCTGTTATTTCATTCACAACCCATGTATGACCTAAAGGAGCAATTCTGATAACTTCCTGTGAGTTACATGCATTACACTTACGGATATTTTCACCGTAATTCACACAATCAGGTTCTGAAATAATATCGATTTCATCCCATTTATGACCTTCAGACAACACAACATTATCTTCAGTTACACCACATGCAGTACAAGTACGTCTACTGACTCCGTCAGAAAAGCATGTAAGAGGACTTACCTGTACCCATCCGCTCCAATTATGACCGAGTTCTGGAACATTACGTGATTTCACATCATTACACATAAAACATCTGCTGATTTCAGTTCCGCCCACAATACAATCCGGATTTTTTAAAATTTCCCAATCGGAATAAATGTGAATACAATTATCAATTAAAATTGTTTTAAATCCGTTTCGGATTGACCAATTTTCAGCTTCAGACCCGGAATAACAATATGTTATAAAATCGGGATTTTGTTTATTATTTACATATCCGAAAGCATTGAGTCCGATAGAAATTACCGATGACGGAACAGAAAGATATTTAAGATTATTACAATCTGCGAAAGCATCTTTGCCGATATAATAAAGACTATCAGGAATTATAACTGATGAAACAGAAGTATTTCTGAATGCAAAATCAGCAATTGTTCTTATTCCGTCAGGAATTACAACTGAATAGTCAGAACCTGTGTATGAATATGCAACAGTATCAATACAGATAAGACCTTCAGTCTGTGAATTCAGCCATGCGGTACCGTCAAAAACCTGATTCCCCATTGACTGAACAGGTTGCAGAAATTTGATATTTTCAAGTGAAGTACAGTTTTTAAATGCACCGTAACGTATCTGTGTAGAAGGAATACTGATTTCTTTAAGCGATGTACATCCTTCAAAAGCACAATGACCGATTACAGTAAGAGCAGACAGAATATTTATCTGCTTCAATGAAACACAACCTGCAAAAGCATATTCCGAAATTACCGAAACAGCAGACGGAATAACAATCTCTTCAAGTAACGAACAATTTTTAAACGCATCGGGAGAAATTATTTTTAAGGTTTCAGGCAATTCAACAGATTTTATAAATGACTTGGCTGAAAATGAACTGCTTCCGATTTCCGTAACGATACGACCATTAAGTGAATCAGGAATAACAACTGAAGATTCATTTCCGGTGTAACCTGTTATTCTGATTTCAGAACCAATGACATCATATTTAAACTTGCCGTTTTCAGCACCGAATGCAGGTATGCACAAACATGATAACATTGCAATAACGATTAAAAATGAAATCAACCGTTTTGTTCCTTTCATATTTTTCAACTCCAATGGTAATTAAATTTTATCAAGCGCCTGCTGAATATCAGCAATAATATCTTCAGCATTTTCAATTCCGACAGAAAATCTAACAAGGTCAGGTGAAACACCGCATTCAACAAGCTCTTTATCGCTGAGCTGACGATGTGTTGAAGATGCAGGATGAAGAACACATGTTCTCGCATCTGCAACATGAGTAACGATTGCGGCAAGTTCAAGTGAATTCATAAACTTTTCAGCCGCATCTCTGCCACCCTTTACACCAAATGATACAACACCGCATGTGCCGTTAGGCATATATTTCTTTGCCATTTCGTAATATTTATTTGAAGGAAGTCCGGGATAATTTACCCATGCAATCTTATCATTTGCTTCAAGGTATTCAGCAACCTTCTGTGCATTCTGACAATGTCTTTCCATACGGAGTGCAAGAGTCTCAAGACCGACATTGAGATAGAATGCATTCTGAGGAGAAGGTGTTGAGCCGTAATCACGAAGAAGTTGAGCAACTATCTTGGTGACATAGCCTGCCTTACCGAAATCTTTTGTATAAACTGCACCGTGATAGCTTTCATCGGGAGTTGTAAGACCGGGGAATTTATCATTCTGATCCCAATCAAAATTACCGCTGTCAACAACACAGCCGCCGATTGTTGATGCGTGTCCTTCCATATACTTTGTTGTGGAATGAGTAACAATATCAGCACCGAATTCAAAGGGTCTGCAGTTGATGGGTGTGGGGAATGTGTTATCAATAATAAGAGGTACACCGTTTGCGTGTGCTACCTTTGCAAACTTTTCAATATCAAGAACATCAAGAGAGGGATTTGCAATTGTTTCACCGAAAACTGCTTTTGTATTGGGCTTGAATGCCGCCTGAAGCTCTTCTTCTGAGCAGTTAGGGTCAACGAATGTTACATCTATACCGATTTTACGCATTGTAACATTAAAAAGGTTGAATGTTCCGCCGTAAATTGTTGCCGCGCTGATAAAATGATCTCCTGCACCCATAATATTAATAAGTGAAAAGAAATTTGCAGCCTGTCCTGATGATGTGAGTACACCTGCAACACCGCCTTCAAGCGCTGTAATCTTTGCTGCTACAGCATCACTTGTCGGGTTTGCAAGACGTGTGTACATATAACCGGGTTCAAGGTCAAAAAGCTTTGCCATATCGGCACTTGTATCATATTTAAAAGTTGTACTCTGACAGATAGGAAGAACTCTGGGTTCACCGCTCTTGGGTTTATAACCTGCCTGAACACATAATGTATCTAATTTATAATCAGCCATAATAAAAACTCCTTTTTACTTTCCGAGGAAATATTTCATCAGTTCAACACCGCTGTCAAAATAAATACCTGTTGACTTTGCTGTTGTTTCATTGACAGACTCAACACCTTCATTTTCACCATTCTTATGATAAATCATAAAGGGAACAGGATCTCTTGCATGAGTCATTGTTACAAGTGGTGTAGGATGATCGGGAAGAATCATAACTTTATAATCATCATACTTTTCAAGTTCTTCAAGAACAACCGGAAGAACCTTTTTATCAATTATTTCAATAGCTTTTACTTTGTTTTCAGGCTCATGTCTGTGACCGCATTCATCGGGTGCTTCGATATGGATATAAACAAAATCCTGACCGTTTCTGAATTCTTCAACAGCTGTCTGAGCCTTTCCGTCAAAGTTAGTGTCAATATAACCTGTTGCACCTTCCACATCAGGCGCATTCATTTTCGCACAGCCACCGATACCCTTAAGAAGGTCAACAGCAGAGATGATACTGCCTTTGAGACCAAATTTTTCTTCAAAAGATTCAAGAGCAGGCTTTGTACCTTCACCCCAAAGCCAGATTGAATTTGCAGGACGCTTCCCCTCTGCAATTCTTCTTTTATTTACGGGATGATCTTTAAGCAAATCATAGCTTTCTTTCATCATCGCGATGAGTTCTTTTGCATTTTCGCTCTTTGAAAGATATTCTCCGACTACCCTGCCTGAAATATCATGAGGAGGAGTCATATCACCAAGGTCTGTTGTACCGCCGTGCCATACAAGACAATGACGGTATGCAACACCGTTATAGAACTTATATATATCGTTGCCAAAATGCTCCTGAACGGTCTTTATTATTTCTGCAGCATCTTCAGATGAAATATCACCTGCAGAATAATCAATCATAGTCTTATTTTCATAATTATCTTCATCAGAAAGTGTTACAACATTACAACGCATTGTCACATCGTCATCGGCAAGCACTACACCGATGCTTACAGCCTCAAGCGGGCTTCTGCCTGTGTAGCATTTTTCTGCATCATAACCGAGTGCACTCAGATTTGCAACATCACTACCCGGTTTGAGTGAGTCTGCAACAGTCTTAACTATACCAACCGTACCCTTCTGACCGAGTTTATCAAAATTCGGTTTATCAGCAACTTCCATAGGAGTTCTGCCGTCAAGTTCAGGTACGGGATAATCTGCCATACCGTCATATAAAACAACAAGATATTTCAAGTAATTCATCTCCGAAAAATAAATTTACAGCTTATTATAACATAAAGAATATTATTAATCAATATAATAATACAATATATTTATTTTACCAATTATCAAGTCCTCGTCTTTGTAATGCACCGATTACTTTTTCTCTTAATTGCGGATATTCCTTATTAAGTGATTTGACGAGCTCTTTTGTTTTTTCTCTTTCGCTTGTTTTATCCATCGGACATTTACTTTTCACAACCGGTAAAGCAGAATGTTTTACAGCACCGGCTACAAGTGCCTCGGAAGCCAGAACCATGGGTCTTATAATGTAAAGATCTTTTCTTGACATATATGTAACAGGAAAGAAACTGCTGATGTTGCCACCTTTTAAAAGATTCATAAAGAATGTTTCAACTGCATCATCCATGTGATGACCGAGTGCCACTTTATTACAACCGTTTTCAATTGCAACATCATGAAGAATACCTCTTCTCATTTTTGCACATAATGAACATGGATTCGGTTCTTTTCTTATATTGAAAATTATATCTGCAAGTTCAGTTCTTTTAATCACAAAAGGCACATCTATACTCTTACAGAATTCTTCAAGTACAGAAAAATCTGTGTCAATATTATTAAAACGCATATCTACAGTAATCGCAACAATCTCAAATTTTACAGGATAAAATCTGCGCATCTGAGCAAGACCTGCAAGAAGAGCAACGGAATCTTTACCGCCGGAAAGTCCGACAGCAATTCTGTCACCGTCTTCAATCATTTCATATTTTTCCATTGCCGCACGCATCCGGCTCATAAGTTTTTGCATAATCTCAGTCCTGTCTCCGAATATTATTAATATTATAATTCAAAAATACAAATTTGTAAATAAGTAATATTTAATGGTAATTCTGAACAATTTTATTCCAAATATATTTCAATTAATTATTAAAAGTATTGACTTGTATTTTTAATTATGTTAAAATAATGAAAAATATACTCATGAGGGAGTAGTTTGCACTATATAGTGTTTCTGTGTCAACATACATGGCAGTAACTCTGCTTGGCACGAATTAAAAAACCAGACTCGTGTACAGTTTCCTTGGCAGGTTTCTGTATACTTTTTTTTATAGTCAGACTCCTTTATGATATACAAAGAAAGGGCGAAAAAAATGAACTTTTACAGAGAAGAAGTTAATACCGTATTAAAAGAAGTCGGTTCATCTTCTGCAGGTCTTTCTTCGGCTGAAGCCGCACAAAGACTTGAAAAAAACGGCAAAAACAAGCTTAAACAGGCTGAAAAAGATTCACTTTTAAAGAGATTTTTTGCTCAGCTCACAGATCCGATGATTATTATCCTGCTTGCAGCTGCCGCAATATCTGCAGTTCTTGCTATTGTGGAAAAAGAATTTCCTTCGGATGTTATTATCATTCTTGTTGTTGTTCTTATCAATGCTGTTCTCGGTGTTTATCAGGAAAGCAAAGCTGAAAAAGCAATTGAAGCATTGCAAGAGATGTCCGCCGCAACAACAAAAACACTCCGTGACGGTAATGTTGTTGCTGTAAAGAGTGAAGACCTTGTTGTCGGTGACGTTATTGTTCTTGATGCCGGCGATGCTATCCCTGCTGACTGCCGTATTATTGAATGTGCAAGCATGAAAATTGAAGAAGCAGCTCTTACAGGTGAATCAGTCCCCGTAACAAAGATGCTTGAAGTCATCAACGGTAAATCTGAAGAACAAGTTCCCCTTGGTGACAGAAAGAACATGGCTTACATGGGTTCAACTCTTGTATACGGCAGAGGTAAAGCTGTTGTAGTTGCTACAGGTATGGACACAGAAATGGGTAAAATTGCCGATGCTATTGCAACTGCAGAAGAAGGTGAAACTCCCCTTCAGAAGAAACTTTCACAGCTTAGCAAAACTCTCACATTCCTTGTTATAGGCATTTGTGTATTTATTTTCGGTTTCCAGCTTATCAAGACATTCCTCGGCGGCGGTGAGCTCGGACTTCATACAGTTCTTGACTTCTTTATGGTTGCCGTATCTCTTGCTGTTGCTGCTATTCCCGAAGGTCTTGCAGCCGTTGTTACAATCGTTCTTTCTATGGGCGTTACTACAATGTCCAAGAAAAATGCAATTATAAGAAAGCTCACAGCTGTTGAAACACTCGGCTGTGCACAGATAATCTGTTCAGACAAAACAGGTACACTTACACAGAATGTTATGACTGTTGTTGACTCATTCTGCGAAGATGAAAAGAATCTTGCAACAATGATGTCACTCTGTACTGATGTCACTGTAAACAGCGACGGTTCTGTTACAGGCGAACCCACAGAAGCAGCACTCGTTAACTTTGCAATCAAACTCGGTCTTAACAAGAATGACCTTCAGGAGAAAATGCCCAGAGTTGCAGAAGCTCCCTTTGATTCAGGAAGAAAGATGATGTCTACTCTTCACAAGACTGAAAACGGCATTGTACAGTTCACAAAAGGTGCGCCCGATATCGTTGTAAGTCTTTGCAAATATGCTCAGTATGAAGGCAAAGTCGTTCCTATGAGCGATGAAATTAAAGCTAAGATTTCTTTTGAAAATAAGAGAATGGCAGACAAAGCACTCCGTGTTCTTGCATGTGCAATGAAGAAATATCCGGAAGTTCCCGGTTCAACAGAACCTGCTGACCTTGAATTTGACATGGTATTCGTCGGTCTTACAGGCATGATTGACCCCGTCCGTCCCGAAGTCAAGGATGCTATTGACGAGTGCAGAAGTGCAGGTATCACACCAATTATGATTACTGGTGACCATAAGGATACTGCAGTTGCAATTGCAAAAGAACTCGGTATTATCAAAGATGAAAAAAATGCTATGACAGGTGCAGACCTTGAAAAGCTTACAGACGAAGAGTTTGACAATGTTGTTACAAATACATTCGTTTATGCACGTGTTCAGCCCGAACACAAGACAAGAATCGTTACTGCATGGAAGAAAAAAGGCTACATCACAGCGATGACAGGTGACGGTGTTAACGATGCTCCTTCAATCAAGAGTGCAGACATCGGCGTCGGCATGGGTATCACAGGTACCGACGTTACAAAGAATGTTGCGGACATGGTTCTTGCTGACGATAACTTTGCAACAATCGTTTCTGCTGTAGGTGAAGGCAGAAGAATTTATGACAATATCCGTAAAGCAATTCAGTTCCTTCTCGGTTCAAACCTTTCTGAAGTTCTTTCAATCTTTTTTGCAACACTTCTCGGATTTACAATTCTTGAAGCACCGCATCTTCTCTGGATCAATCTTGTTACAGACTGCTTCCCTGCACTTGCACTCGGTGTTGAAAAGCCCGAAAGCAATATTATGAAGAGAAAGCCCAGAAGCACAAAAGACGGCATTTTCTCAGGCGGTCTCGGTATAGATGTTCTCTATCAGGGTGCACTTGTAACACTTCTTACAATGGCAGCATACTTTGTCGGTGTTAACAGCGTTAACGGTTTCAACTGGGACCTTTCAACATGGACATTCACAAATATTGCACTCGGCACACCTGCAGGACACCTCGGTACAACAATGGCATTCCTTACAATGTCAATGTGTGAAATTTTCCATTCACTCAATATGCGTTCACAGAGAGGCTCAATCTTTGCAATGGCATTCAAGGGTAGCCATAACCTTCTTCTCTACGGTTCAATGGTTGCAACACTTGTTCTTACAACTCTTGTTATTGAAGTTCCCTTTCTTGCAGCTGCATTTGACTTCTCACACCTTGACATTGCTCACTACGGCATTGCAATCGGTCTCGCATTCCTTATTATTCCGATTGTTGAAGTCATCAAAGCAATCCAGAGAGCTACTGCTAAAAAATAAAAATTTTAGGAGCATCGAAAGATGCTCCTTTTAGTTTTATCTTGCAGATTTATAAAATTCATCAACAATTTTAACAGCAATACTGCCTGAGTTCCCGTTTACGAGGAACTCTTTTTTATTTATAACACAATCATAAAAATCATCAATGATAATCTTATGACTTGTACCCCAGTAATTTTTTTCATCAGTTAATTTTTTAAGTGCGATAACTTCCCTATTGCCGTTTTCATCAGTAATAACAAGGTCATCATACATTACAGCCTTACCATTTTCAAAAAGGATTTCAAGAAAAACTGATGAATTTGACTTATAACACAATGTACCATAAAAAAGAGCCTGAACGCCGTTTGAAAACTTAATAAGTGCATCTGCTGTATCTTCTGTTTCAACCTTACCTTTAAGTCTTTTCTGTGAAATACTGCCGTCTACAGACACCACATCAGAACCGACAAGCCACTGGATAAGGTCAAGGGTATGTATACACTGATTTATGATAACTCCGCCACCCTCTTTATTGAGAGTACCGTGCCAGTCGTCAGAATAGTATTCTTCATCTCTGTCCCATGTGACATTACCTTTGACAGCAACAATTTTACCGAGCTTTTCACTTGTTACAAGGTCTTTGAGATATTTTGATGAAAGATTATATCTGTTTTGGAAGCAAGCGGCAAGATAAACATTGTTTTTATTTGCACATTCGCACATTTTTACGGCATCTTCATAATAGATTGCAAGAGGTTTTTCACAAAAGACGTGTTTACCCTTTTTCATTGCAGCTATTGCTATAGGTGCATGAAGATAATGTGGTGTACAGATGTGAAGAATGTCAAAATCTGCATCATTCATCATTTCATCAAATGAATAATATGATTTTATATTATACTTTTCAGCCATAACATCTGCTTTATTAGCTACATTATCACAGCAAGCAACAAGTTCACAGTTTTTGTTCTCAAATGCCGCCTCAAAATGTCTTTTACTGACATTACCGCAACCGACAATTGCAATTTTAAGTTTATTCATAATGTATCACTTCTTTCGGTGATATTATATAATAGTTGTAAATACTTTTCAATAGAAATAATAAAAAAATCAGACCGCCGGAATGACGGTCTGAATAAGTATTACTGAATTTCAGAAAGTTTGACAGGTCTGCCTTCGTTTGCTGATTTTTCAGCAGCAAGAGCAATCTTGACTGACTGAAGACCTGCGTGAATTCCGACAGGAGTTTCCTTATCGTTTACACAGCAGTCAACAAACTGTCTGACTTCTTCTGAGAATGACCCCATATATCTTTCAAGGAAGAAATAAAGGGGTTTTTCACCTGTAACACCGTTAGCATCGGAAACAACTGCTGTTGAAAGTGTATCGTTTGCAGTTGCAACCATACCCTTTGAGCCGAAGAGCTCAGCTCTCTGGTCATAGCCGTACATTGCCTGACGGGAGTTATCAATAACTGCAAGAGCACCGTTTTCCATCTTCATTGAAATGATAGCTGTATCAAAATCACCGTATTCACGGATTCCGGGATTAATAAGAGCATCAGCATAAACGTAAAGCTCTTCAACATCGCTGTTTGTAAGGAAGCATGCCATATCAAAATCGTGAATTGTCATATCAAGGAAGATGCTTGCTGCACAGTAGCCGACGGGAGGAGCCTGAGGGTCACGGGATGTGATTTTAAGAATCTGAGCATCACCGATTCTGCCTTCATCGTATGCCTTACGGACTGCTGCAAAGTTGTGGTCAAAACGACGGTTGAAGCCAACCTGGAATTTAACCTCGGGATGAGCCCCCAGAGCATCTGCAATTTCAAGAATTTTGTCAACTGTGTTTGCAAGAGGCTTTTCGCAAAAAACATGTTTGCCTGCATTGATTGCTTCAATTGAAATGGGAGCATGAGTATCAGTTGAAGAACAAACTAGAACAGCATCAATTGTTTCATCTTCAATGATTTTCTTATAATCTGTGTAGATTTTTTCAACACCGAAGTTTTCACAGAATGCTTTTGTCTCATCATTCATAAAGGGGTCTGCAATTGCAGTTACAACAGCATTCTTTACGTGATATGAAATTGATTCAAGGTGAACCTTTCCGATGCGTCCTGCACCGATAATACCGATATTAAGCATAATTATTTTTTCCTTTCACATATTATTAAAACAATCAGATTGTGCCGTCCCATGTGCTGACTTCAAGAGCCTTCTTTTCGTCCTCTGAGAACCAATGAGTTGTGACAGCTTTGCTCTCTGTGTAGAAACGGTATGCATCCTTACCGAGGCAGTGAAGATCACCGAAGAATGACTGCTTATGACCTGAGAACGGGAAAAAGCCTACAGGTACGGGAATACCGACGTTGATACCGACCTGACCGCCGTGTGTATGACGCGCAAATTCTCTTCCGTAGTAACCGCTCTGTGTATAGATAACGGAACCGTTTGCATAGGGGCTGTCGTTCATTATCTTAAGACCTTCTTCAAAATTCTTGCAACGCTTGATGCAAAGAACGGGTCCGAAAACCTCATCTCTGCCGATTGTCATATCTTCTGTAACATGGTCAAAGATTGTGGGACCGACGAAGTAGCCGTTTTCATAGCCTTCAACGACGCAGTTTCTGCCGTCAAGAACAAGAGTTGCACCCTCTGCAACACCCTTATGGATGTCTGCAATGACTTCTTCATAGTGCTTTTTATATGTAATAGGTCCGAGTTTTGACTCTTTATCCCAAGAAGGACCGACCTTGATTTTTGAAGCCTGCTTCTTAAGTTCTTCAACAAACTTATCAGCAATGCTTTCTACAACAACACAGCAAGAAAGAGCCATACATCTCTGACCTGCACAACCGTATGCAGAGTTGATAACACCTGCAACAGTTCTTTCAAGAGCACAGTCTTCCATAACGAGTGCATGGTTCTTTGCCTGACAGAGAGCCTGAACCCTCTTACCTGCAGCTGCTGCTCTCTCATAAACCTTAAGACCTACGGGAGTTGAGCCGACAAATGTAACACCCACGATATCGGGATGATCAAGAATTGTATTAACTTCATTTCTGGAGCAGGTAACGATGTTGATAACACCGTCGGGAATGCCTGCTTCTTTATAAATCTTAGCGAACATCATTGCTGTCTTGGGAGTGAATGAAGCCGCCTTAAGAACCATTGTATTACCGCAAGCAACACATGTGGGAGCCATCCAGCCGAAAGGAATCATTGCAGGGAAATTAACAGGAACGATACCGGCAAAAACACCCATTGCTTCACGGTATTTTACTGTGTCATAGCCCGTTGAAGCGTCCATAAGGCTTTCACCCATCATAAGTGAAGGAACCTGAGTTGCAAGTTCTGTGCCTTCCTTAGCCTTGAGAACGTCACCCTCTGCTTCACTCCATACCTTACCGTTTTCCTTGGCAACACACATTGTGAGTTCTTCCATATTCTGCATAATAAGGTCACGGACCTTATACATAATCTGTGCTCTCTTTATTGCAGGAGTTGCTCTCCATGCGGGGAATGCTGCCTTAGCTGCTGCGATAGCTTCAAGAACTTCATCGTTGGTACAGCAGGGAGCCTGCCCTGTTACTTCACCTGTGCTGGGATTGTGAAGGTCATACCAGACATCTGTCATTGAGTCTTTGAACTGACCGTTTACAAAATACTGTAATTTTTCCATCTTTTTTCTCCTTGTATTAAAGTCCTGACTTTTCTGCGATATATTTTCTTGCTTTTACTGCATATTCAAAGGGATTAGCCTTTGCAGGATCCTGCTCTGCTTCAACAAGAACATAACCTTCGTAATCATTTTCTTCAAGCACCTTGAAAATAGGTTCAAAATCAATTGCTCCGTCACCGGGAACTGTGAATGTACCCATTCTTACACCCTCAAGGAAGCTCAGACCGTTCTTTTTAACTTCTGCAACCACCTCGGGACGGATATCCTTGAGATGAACATGCTTGATTCTCTTTATGTACTTTTTAAGAACTGCCATGTAATCTTCACCGCAGTATGCAAGATGACCTGAATCGAAAAGAAGATTGAAAAGTTCCGGGTCTGTGTTTTCCATAAGTCTGTCAATTTCTTCTGCAGTCTGTACCACAGTACCCATATGGTGATGGAATGTGAGGGTAATCCCCATGTCCTTTGCAACCTTACCGAGCTTATTTAGACCTGTGCAGAGCATATCCCACTCTTCATCATTCATAACATACTTTTCATCAAAAACAGCCTTATCTGTACCCTGGATTGAATGTCCCTGCTCTGAAACACCGACAACCTTTGCCCCCATTGCCTTGAGGAAGGTAATGTGCTTGATAAATTCAGCTTCTGTTTCTTCATAAGGCTTTGTTGTAAGGAATGTTGAGAACCATGCATTGCAGATCTGAATTCCTCTGATGTCAAGATACTTATGAAGCTCATCGGGATCTTTGGGGTATTTATTACCTACTTCACAACCCGTGAAGCCTGCAAGTGCCATTTCCGATACACACTGCTGGAATGTGTTTTCAGCACCGAGGTCGGGAAGATCGTCATTTGTCCATGCAATAGGTGCTATTCCGAGTTTTACTTTATTCTTATCAAGCATATCAATATTTCCTCGCTTTTTTAAGATTTTCTGTTTTATTTTTATAGGCTTCCCTTACACTCTCAATTTCAGAAACTGATGCAAGACCTACATTCCACCATGCACCGTAACCGTCAGTCATCGATTTGGGAAGAACCTTAATATCTATTAGTGTTGAAACAGTCTGTTTTTTACTGTCTTCAAGGGCAAATGCCAGGTCTTCAAGAGTTTTTACGGTATATGTCTTAGCTCCGTAGCCTGCGGCACTCATTGCAAAATCCATGGGCATAAGAGCACCGAGAAGTTTACCGTTTTCATCTCTTTTTCTGAACTCTGTTGCAAGGTTTCCGATACCGTTGCTCATCTGAAGATTGTTGATACAACCAAAACCTGAGTTGTCAAAAATGAGAACATTAATTTTTGCATTTTCCTGAATTGATGTGACAAGTTCAGAATGAAGCATGAGATAACCGCCGTCACCGCAGAAAGCATAAACTTCTCTGTCAGGATGAGCAAGCTTTGCACCGAATGCACCCGAAATCTCATAACCCATACAAGAATAACCGTACTCCATGTTATATGTATAAAGACTTTCGGAAGTCCACATTCTCTGCATATCACCTGGAAGGGAGCCTGATGCTGCAACTGCAACCGCATCTTTATCAATATTGTTTCTGATATATGCAAGTGCCTGTGTCTGAGTCAGAGCAGAGCCGTACATTTCGACAAATTCAGGAATGGTCTTGTCATAACGAGCTTCGATAAGAGGCTTGAAGTTTTCATCATATGTATAAGATGAAAGCATATCCATTTCATCATTCCATGCCTTTTTTGCATTGTCAAATTCATCTGTATATTCTGATTTATAGCCATTTGCTGAAAGAACTTCGGTAAGTTTAAGAATAGTTGCCTTTGCATCACCGACAGCCTTTGTTGCACCTAATTTATATGCATCAAAGCGTGATGTGTTGATTGTGACAATCTTCTTTTCGGGATAAAGAGACTTTGAAGCAGTTGTGAAATCTGAAAAACGAGTACCGATACCGATGATACAGTCTGCAATCTTTGCAACATCGTTACCTGAGGAATTACCCGTAACACCCACACCGCCCATATTGTAACGGTTTGATGAAAATGTTGCGCTCTTTCCTGCCTGAGTTTCACTATAAGGAATGTTGAACTTTTCGCAGAATTCAATAAGCGCCTGACCTGCTTCGGAATATCTCACACCGCCACCGCAGATGACCATAGGCTTCTTTGATGATGCAATAACTTCTGCAATATCTTCAATTTCTTCATCGGGAGCCGTAACTCTTGTAATTCTGTGCACTCTCTTTCTGAAGAACTCTTCGGGATAATCGTATGCTTCACCCTCAACATCCTGACAAAGTGAAATGTTTACTGCACCTGTGCAAGAAGGATCTGTGAGAACACGCATTGCATTAATCATTGCAGACATAAGCTGTTCGGGTCTTGTAATTCTGTCCCAGTATCTGCAAACGGGTTTAAATGCGTCATTTGTTGTGATTGCAAGTGAATAAGGCTGTTCAAACTGCTGAAGAACGGGGTCCGGCTGACGGGTTGAGAATGTGTCAGCTGTAAAAAGAAGAAGAGGAACATTGTTTACAGTAGCAGTTGCAGCTGCCGTCACCATATTAGCTGAGCCGGGACCTATTGAGGAAGAACATGCAATAATTCTTCTTCTGTTGTTTTCTTTTGCGTATGCTGTTGCAGCATGAGCCATACCCTGTTCATTTTTACCCTGATAAACACGAAGTCCACCGGGATTTTCATCAAGAGCCTGACCGAGACCTACAACAATACCATGTCCGAAAACAGTAAAAATACCGTCTACAAACTTATTTTCCTTACCGTCAAAAGAAACATACTGATTGTCAAGGAACTTTACAAGCGCTTGAGCTGTTGTCATTAAAGGCATATAATAACCTCCTTAAACTTTTGTGAGCCATTCATGCTCGGGAGAAACAAATCTTGTTGTTTTATACCATGGATCACCGTCAAGATGACGGATCATCCACACATAATACATATTGTAACCGGGAGCAACAACCTGCTGATGATCTTCGCCGTCATGAATAAAACATGCAGAAGAGTCAACGCTTTTGTATACTTCATCTGCATTGAAACAAGCACCGAAGCCCTGAGGTTTATCAAATCTGTAATAATATACTTCGGGCTGAGGATGATGATGGGGAGGATAGCTCGACCATCTGCCGGGTTTATTGAAGACCTCACCCATAACCATATTTGAATAAGGAGCATTATCGGGGTCAAACATTGTGGAAACTACTCTGTGTCCTGCTCCGTCCCATTGTCCTTTACCGAATTCCTGATACAGACAATTATCGGGATTATAAAATACAACATCAAAATCTTTATCATTGTCAGTCTGCTGAATAACAATTTCGCTGTCTTCGTCTGCTGTAACAGTAAAACGGGTATTTTTTGAAGCATGAAGACAATAAGGCTTCATTTCAAAAGGATCTTTTCTCTTTCCGCTTTCTTTGTTGCCGTTCCATTCAAATGTAACGGCACCTGCTACAAGCAGAACTGCTGTTTCATTATCCTTTTCAAAAAAAGAAATGCTCTCCCCTGCTTTCAGATATCTGACCTTGATAGTCATAAGCATATCGGCATTTTTGCCATTCATTTCGCAAAGAATTTTTTCATTATTTTCATTTAATACGGGTACTTCAAACATTTATGCACCTTCTTTATCATTTGTTAAATCACCGTTACCGCTTATGGGAATTACATCGCCTAAATATGTCGGTTTCGGATTAAGTCTTACATATATAAATTCTTTGTTTCTTGCAAGAAATTCTCTTATTGTGTTATAGATGTTGGTATCAATCGCATAAGGTCTTAACTGACTGTCAACTCCGTATGCTTCAAGTCCTAAATATTCCGCGACATAAATTGCTCTATGAAGATGATATTCCTGAGATATAATTATAATTTTCTTACAGCCGAAAACATCTCTTGCGCGGTACATGGACTCATAAGTTGAAAAACCTGCGTGATCCATAAAAATATCTTCCGAGGGAACACCTTTTTCCTTTGCATAGTCCTTCATGGCGTTGACTTCATCATAATCATCCTGACCGTGGTCACCGCTCATAAGGATTTTCGGAGCTGAACCGAGTTCATAAAGATGAATACCTGTTTTAACTCTGTCTTCGAGCATATGGCTGAGTGTTGTACCGTGTACACCCGCACCGAGAACAAGAATGCAGTCAACATCGTCAAGTTCCACAGACTCTTCTGCTGTCAGAATTTTGTCTTTGGTTGTGTTGACCATATATGCATTGACACTCAATGCATATATACCGACAATAACAGCAAGACATAACAATAAAATCAAAACTATTATCATAATTTTAAAGCCTTTCGGCAACTCGTTGAATTTTTCTTTAAGCACGGGCAACCATCTCCCCGTAAAGAGCTTTTTCCTCTGCAATAAATTTTTCAACTGCTTCAAGTGAAGGCATTGCAGCTGAACAACTGTGAGCAGAAACGAGCATTGATGCAGATGCTGAGCCATATTCAAGTGCTTCAATAAGTTCACAGCCGTCTATAAGTGCTCTGATAAATGATGAAGCATAACCGTCACCGCCACCGAAGCCTTTGAGCATCTGAACGGGGAAAGGTTTGATTGAATAACTGTTACCGTCATTTGTATATGCTGTTGAGCCGTCTTTACCGTGCTTGATAACAACAATCTTTGCACCGTATGAGCACCAGAGTTTTGCACTTTCCGCATCTGTTGCACATACTCCTGTTATGGCTTCCGTAAGATCAAATTCTTCTCTTGATCCGAGAATAATATCTGCATTTCTTGCAACCATTGAATAATAAACGGATATTTCATCCTTGTTCTTCCATGTGTAGGAACGGTAGTCAATATCAAAAATCAAAGGAACATTATTCTTCTTTGCAAGCATCATTGCCTTAAGAGCAGCCTCTCTTGAGGGAGACTGACAAAGTGCTGTTCCGGAAATAAGAAGAGCCTTTGTTCTCTTTATATACTCTTCATCAACATCATCGGGATGAAGCATAAGGTCTGCAACACCTTCACGGTACATAAGAATACTGCTTTCCGTGGGGCTTTTTATTTCAGTAAAAGTAAGACCTAAGTTTTCGCCGTTTGTGCAACGTGTGATATGACTTACATCAATACCGTCATTCTTAAAATAATTGATAACATAATCACCAAACTGGTCGTCTGAAACCTTGCCGATAAAACCGACCTTTTTACCAAGCCGTGCCATACCGACTGCAATATTTGCAGGTGAACCGCCTACATATTTATTGAAATTACTGCTCTCTGAAAGAGGTTTATTCATATCTGTGGGATTAAAGTCAATGGCAACTCTGCCGAGAGGGATAAGGTCAAATTCTTTTGTGCTGTCAAACTCAATATATTTCATTAATACTCTCCTTTTCCCCTGAATATAGTCAGAAACAGGGATTATTCTATAAACTTATTTAATAAGTCAATAATTGACATATTACTTATATTATAATTTGAAATAATCACTTTTATCAAGTCAAATATATCACACTTTATAGACAAATATTGCGATAAAAAAAGAAAAGACACCGCAAAAGGTGTCTTTAACTGTGATGTCTGTAATTATAAGGTGTTGTTTTCATTATCTGCAAAAAAACTCTGTTAAAAGTCCTTATAGAACCAAAACCAACCTCTTCAGAAATATCTGCAATGCTTTTGTCTGTTCTTCTGAGTAGTTCGCATGCATTATTAATTCTGAGCATATTAATGTAACCGGAAAAGCTGATGCCGAGTTTATTATTAAGAAGATGCGAAATATGATATTTACTCAGATGAAGCTCCCTTGACATATCATCAAGCGTCACTTCGCCCGAGAATTTTGTAGTACAGTATTTAATTATGCTCTGCAACGTTGCCGAGTTACTTTTTATTCGGGGACTTAAAGATAGTTTTTGAAGAATCATTGCAAGTGCATGATTAATACACCCTGCATAATATGTCTCTTTGTACTGTCCGTAATAAGCCACCGCAGAAATAAGTGTTTTTATAATATCATCATCTTTACTGAGTTTCAGAATATTACTTACAGGGATATTATCTGAAAGAATATCTTTTATACCTATGCAGCAATCAGGACTTATGGTAAAAAGAAAATATTGCCCTTGTGAAGAACTTTCATAGCAATGTACCTGATTAGGGAAACATACAAACAAATCACCTTCGGAGATTGTCATATTTCTGTTATCAATAAAAAGATTTGATTCACCTTTTACAACATAAATAAGTTCAAGCTCTTTATGAAGATGCGGAATAGGTTTAAGGTAGTCCTCTGCCCAGACTTCAACGTGTTTTGTTCTGTTTTCATAAACAACATTTTTATCCACAGGACTACACTCCCTTACAATTCAATCTTTATATTTTACTTTGCGCAGACCGAAAATTCTTACAATAAGATGTCCGCTTCCCTGAAGAAATCTTTCTCTTAAGCCTTTAATGGCAACAGATTTAGCCGTTTTATAAATGACTTCGCCTTTATTTTTGTATGATGACAGATTTTCAGGCTTATAGATATTATACCAACGGACAACCCTTGAAGTATATACAGAAGTATCGTTTTCCTCAACCTCAATAATTCTGTAACCGTACTGCGTTGAGAAGCAGTCATCCTGATAACGGGTACTTAGTGAATTTACAATATCAATACCCTTGAATTTCACACCGAATGCATTTGTGTGATCATGTCCCGTAAAAATTGCAAGACAATCGCCTCTTTCAACAAGAGCATCAAACTGACCGTGATTTATCGCACCGCAACAGGGAGGCTCCTTGAGTGTGCCGAAATTCTGCATTTTCGGGTCAAATCTGTAATATCCCTCGTGGTGGTAAATACCTTTATATGTATAAGGTGAAACACGGTCGACCTTTTTAAGGGCATCATATACTTCAGGAACAATAATATGCTGAAATGCAAGCGAATAAACCTTTTTACCGTACATTTTTTCATATTCTTTGCTTTTTTCTTTATACCATTCTACTTTTTCTGCAGATGTATTGGCATATTTTCCCTCGTCATCGTAATCGCCCGAGTCAAAAATCCAAAGATTAAATTTTACTTCATCACTTCCCGATGCTAGAACGGGAACATTATATGTTCCGCAACCGTCCATTATATCGCCTTCATCAACGGAAATACTGCATGAAAATTCATTATAACAAGCCATAAGTTCCTGTCTTGTGACTATACCTGCTTCCGAATCGTGATTACCGAATGTAAGTGCAACAGGTATATTTCTGTCCTGAAACAGTTTCATAAAACGTCTTGTTCTGTTTAAAGTTTCTTCTCTGTTATTATCTGAAGAAATTGTGTCACCAGTTACGACAGCAACATCGGGATGCTCTCTGTCAAGTGCCTGAGCAATAAGGCAAAGAGTCATTTCTTCATTATCAGAACCGATGTGTGTGTCGGTTATATGAATAATTCTCAGTTTACCGTTTTTAAATGTAAGTGGTTCTGATGTTGTTTTTTCAAAAATTAATTTATCCATTTTTGTTCTCACTTATTAAGAAATATTTTAATGTGTTTTTTTACATTTTCGCATACGGCATCAGCCATAGCGGGAGAAAGAGTGAAATAATCGGGTTTATTGACATTTGCTGTATATTCTTTAGCTTTATTTGCAAGTGCATCAAAACTTGCAGTAGCAATGTTGATTTTTCTGACACCGAGAGAAATCGACTTTCTGAACATTTCATCAGTAATGCCTGTTCCACCGTGAAGAACAAGAGGTGTACTGACTTTTTTATAGATTTCTTCAAGAACCTCAAAACGAAGTTCGGGTAAAACGGGATAATTACCGTGAGCATTGCCGATTGCAACAGCAAGACAGTCCACACCCGTTTTTTCACAGAATTCAAAAGCTTTATCGGGGTCTGTACATGATATTTTATGTTCTGCAGTATCACCTTCATTACCGCCTACGACACCGAGTTCCGCTTCAACGGTTGCACCGTATTTGTCAGCTTCTGCACGAACCTGTTTAGTCAGCTCAATATTATCTTCAAAAGGAAGAAGTGAACCGTCAAGCATAACAGATGTAAAACCGTATTCAAGTGATGATTTAATACAGTCCATGGTAAGACCGTGATCAAGATGCACAGCTACAGGAACTTTTGCATTTTTTGCAGCTGAAACCATCATCGGAGCCATAAGATGTATCGGTGACTGAATTAATCTTTTTTCTGCAATCTGAAGAATTATCGGGGTGTTCATCTCTTCTGAAGCTTTAACTGCACCGATAATCATTTCCATATTACCTACACTGAATGCACCGACTGCACAATTGTTTTCTTCTGCCCATCTGAGAATATCTTTCATTTTTACAAGGGGCATTATTTATACCTCTTTCATACTTTTTTATTATTCTACAACGAATATATAAATAAATCAATCATTTAAATCAAATTAACTAAAAATCAGGACAGGTTTTTCCCTGTCCTGTAAAAATAATATTAAGATTTTTCCGATTTTTTTGTTTTAAATAGATGAATGATTCCTTCCTGATTGAGGAGATTGATTATAATTACAATAAAAGGAAGAATAAAGATACCCATTGCACCGAAAATTTTAACACCGATAAACATTGCCATAATCGTAACAACAGGAGAAATACCGACCTGACCGGCAACAAGTTTCGGTTCAATAACCTGACGTATAACAGTAATTACAGCATAGAGAACGAGAAGTCCTATACCCATACCGATATTGCCGGTAAGAAATGAATACACACTCCACGGAATAACAACAGTACCTGTACCGAGAACAGGAATAATATCAATGCAGGCAATTATGAAACTGAGAAGAAGAATATGAGTTCCGTCATATACTTTTATAAGTTTAAGTATGCTTAACCCTATAAATATTTCACATGTTGTAATACCGATTATTCCTGCATAAGCTTTTATCATTTTTCCGACAGATGAGAGAACAATATGTTTTGCTCTGCGGAGTTTATCCTGATTTTCATTGCTGAACTGTCGAACAATAAATGATTTTATATCATCATAAGTTGAAGTCATGAAACATGTTGTAATAATTGAAATCAGAAAACCAATGAGAAAACTCGGAACTTTTGAAATGACACTTCCGATAGGACTTATAAACTTGGTAATATTCTCGGAAAGTGTTGAAAAAACATCACCACTTACAATATATTCACTTACAGAGTCAATACCGCTTGTTACAGCATTGTTTACTTCTGCAGGAAGCATGTCCGCAATTTCAAGATTAAGGTAGCTTGTTTTCAGAAATTCAAAAAATTCGCCGAGATTTGAGCATCTGTCAGTAAAATATGAAATCAGATCTTTAACCGCAAGACCGATTCTTACACCGACAAGAGAAAACAGACTGAGAATAATTGCAAAAACAAGCACCGAAAGAATCGCACCTACAACTCCTGTCGGCAATTTTTTTACTTTTTTTGTAATAGCTTTTAACGGCTTTTGGAGCAAAGCCGCAATTATAAAAGCGACAATAAACGGTAATACAGTGCTGAACGCATATTTCATAAATAAAAAGAAAGCCGCAATAATAACTCCGAAATATAAAATATTGACAATGAACGACCATCTTTTCTGAGTTTTATCCATATTTGTTTCTCCTTGATTTTATCTGCATCCTTATTTTACACCAAAATACTTTATAAAACAAGTATCTTTATAAATAATTAACCAATTCTGTATTTAAAATACATTGAAAAATCGCCTGTCATATGACAAGCGATTAATTTTTTATCAGAAATGTCCGCCTCGGTTGGCAACAACAATTTTATCTATCTGCATATATATCCAACCTGCAAATTCGACAATCTTATAAAGCATTTTCTGTAATGAAAGTTTTGTTTCGTTTAATTCAAAATCTTTGGTCTTTTTAATAGTAATACTGTCAAGAAGTTCGCTGTTGTCGCCTCTGTAAGTATTGATTGCCATTGTTGATGAAGTAAACTCAACAGTTGAATATGTTGTTACATCTGCATTATTGAATGAATAGGCAGTAAACGGATTCCAGCCTGCACTACCCTGATCACAACAAGCATTTGTGTTAAGGTAAATAATGCCGTCAGGATCAGTATAAGTTTTACCACTCTTTGCAAGACCTGCAACCATACCGTTTTTGATAAAGTGAGTTCTTCCCTGCATATGTGTATGTCCGGTAAAAACAATATCAAGGTCATACATTTCATAAATAGGCTGGAATACAAGATTGAGCATAATCATTGTTTCAGGTTCAAGGAATGCCAAACCCGGACCGTAAAGAGCCTGATGCATTACACCGATACGCCATTTTGCATCAGGATTCATAGTGACTGCTTCTTCAGCCATTGCACGATGGTCTGCCGCTGAGCCTGAAGTTGCATCAAAAACCATAAACAGCACATCGCCGTATCTGAACCAGAAATCCCTGTCAAGACCTTCAAAATATTTACCGTAAAACTCATTGGGCATATAGGTGTAATAGTTATACATCATACCTTTTTTATCGTGGTTACCAATAGCAAGAGCCATAGGGAGACTTCTGAGATATTCGGGCATAAGAAGTGTCTGCCATTCGTCGGCTGCTTTACCTGTTGATGTATTATCACCGGGTGAAAGAAGGAAACTTATATCGGGATTTTTTGTAAGAGCTTCATCAAGAACAGACTGCCATACATAACCGATTCTTGACTGCTCTTCGGGGTTATCTTCTGTCTGACCACCGATCTGAATATCGCCGATAAGCATCATTTTAAAAGCATCAAAATCTTTTGATTCATACTTATATGCTTCACTCCAGCCGTTTTCTGTATACCATTGATAATAATATACAGAGTTGGGTTCAATTCCTGTCATAACAACACGACAAACAAGCTGTTCGTCATTTTCAGAGGGAACGGTTTCGCCTGTAAATTCAGTTGCATTATTCATTTCCTTGTTGTCTGAAATTCTGACTTTAGCTTCGGCAACATCCTTTGACATGTGCCATGTGATATTAAGCTGAGTTTCGTCAGCGCCTACACAAAGTGTGGGTAATGTGTTTTTATTGCGTTTTGAGTCGTAAAGCACGTCCCATTCTTCCTGTGTCATAGAGAAGTCGTCGAAGGCGGCAAAGGAAACAAGGGGCAGATTAACAAGCATTACAACTGTCATGATAACAGCAATGATTCTTGTCTTTTTTTTCATAGAAAAAGCCTCCTTAGTTTTTTATCTGTTTTTAAAGGGAATATAATCCCGTCTGTCCTGAACATTCATATAGGCAGGTCTTATAATTTTACCTGAATTGATGATTTCTTCAAGTCTGTGAGCAGACCAGCCTGCTATTCTTGCAACTGCAAAAATTGGTGTATAAAGTTCTTCGGGAATACCAAGCATTTCGTAAACAAAGCCCGAATAAAAATCAACATTTGCACTTACACCTTTATAAATCTTACGTTTTTCAGCAATTGCTTCGGGAGCAATGCGTTCAATGTTCGTATAAAGTCTGTATTCAGCATCAAGACCTTTTTCAAGAGCCAACTGTTCAACAAAACCCTTGAATACTTCTGCTCTGGGGTCTGAAAGTGAATAAACTGCGTGTCCCATACCGTAAATCAGACCACTGTTATCAAAAACTTCTTTGTTAAGGAGTTTAAGAAGATATTCCTTGATTTCAGCATCATCGTCCCAGTCATTAATATTTTCTTTTATATCCTTGAACATATTACGGACTTTGATATTCGCACCGCCGTGACGGGGTCCTTTGAGTGAACCGAGAGCAGCTGCAATTGCAGAATATGTGTCTGTGCCTGATGATGTTACGACATGTGTTGTAAAAGTTGAATTATTT
This sequence comes from Acutalibacteraceae bacterium, assembly GCA_045537555.1. Classification (GTDB taxonomy): domain Bacteria; phylum Bacillota; class Clostridia; order Oscillospirales; family Acutalibacteraceae; genus UBA1081. The sequence continues at coordinate 29,220 of JAZSPR010000069.1, forward strand.
CCGCCACCATGCTCAGCATGAAGAATAAGAGCAAGGTCAAGAAGTTCAGCCTCAAGAGGTGTAAACTGTCCGTCAAGACGTAGCATATAAAGAATATTCTCAGCAATTGAATATTCATCTTTAGGTTCATGAATAAAAAAGCTTGAATTTCCTTTTATATAATAATTGTATGCCTGATAGCCGTAAACAGAAAGCAACGGAAAAAGAGAAATAAGACGCACACACTGTCTTAAAACGTTGCCGATAGAAGTATCATCAGGTTTTTCATCATAAGAATAAAGTGCAAGAACACTTCTTGCAAGCGAATTCATAACATCACCTGACGGTGCTTTCATTATAAAGTCACGCACAAACGAAACAGGCAGTTCACGATAATTAGCAAGAACATTTTTGAATTCATCAAGCTGTTCCGAATCAGGCAATGAACCGAAAAGAAGAATATATACTGTTTCTTCAAAACCGAATCTGCCTCTTTTTGCCAGATCGTTTATAATATCTTTGACATTATAGCCTCTGTAAAAAAGCATACCTTCCGCAGGAACATCAACACCGTCAACATTTTTCTTTGACTGAATCTCTGAAATTTCAGTAAGTCCTGTCAGCACACCTTTACCGTTCAGGTCACGAAGTCCCCTGTTGACACTGTATTTGGTGTAGAGTGTGGGATCAATTGCTCCTTCATCAAGGCACATCTGCTTGTACTTTTCAAGTTCCGGTGCATTACCCGAATAAAATTTCTTTATCAAATCTCTTCCTCCTTCATAATGCGAAATATATGATGAATAACTACTTTATTTTAAATAATTTTTTTGTGTTTTCTGCAGTTATATTCAGCAGTTCATCGGAAGAAATACCTCTGATATCTGCAATTTTTTCTGCAACAAAAGATATATATGCGGAATTGTTTCTCTTCCCTCTCATAGGCACGGGAGCCATATACGGACAGTCCGTCTCAAGCAGAAGCCTGTCAAGAGGAATCATTTGAGCAACTTCAACAGGTTTTACAGCATTTTTAAAAGTAACAGCACCACCAAGCCCGATATACATACCCATTTTAAGAACTTCTTTTGCCATTTCGGCACTTCCCGAATAACAATGAAGTACACCTTTGGGATTATATTTTTTTAATAAATCCATAGTGTCTGCATGAGCTTCTCTGTCATGAACAATAACGGGCATATCATATTTAACCGCAAGTTCAAGATGCTTTTCAAAAACGTATTTCTGAACATCTTTAGGAACAAAATCATAGTGATATTCAAGTCCGATTTCACCGACAGCAACACATTTTTCATGAGACAGCATTTTTTCAATTTCAGAAAGTCTGTCATCATTTAATTCAAGTGCCGATTCGGGATGATAACCGCAGGCGGCATAAACAAAAGGATATTTTTCAGCCATTTCAAGAGAAAAAAGTGATGAAGCAACATCAGTACCGCAGTTTATAATACCCATAATGCCCGCTTCGGGTAAGGAAGCGAGCAATGAATCACGGTCGATATCAAATTGCTCATCATTGTAATGGGCGTGTGAATCGAAAATATTGTTCATTATCTGATTTTTGCTCCTGCGGGCAAATCATCAACAAAAATTACTCTTACATCATTTTCGCCTGCGTCAGCGGCAAGAATCATACCGTGGCTTTCAACACCGCAAAGAACGGCAGGTTTAAGGTTTGAAACAACAATAACTTTTCTGCCGATGAGTTCTTCGGGTTTATAGTAAAGTGCGATACCTGATGCAACTGTTCTGGCATTTTCCGTACCGTCATCAAGAGTAAGCTGCAATAATTTCTTTGCTCGTTTTACAGGCACGCAATCGGTAATCTGAGCAACTCTCAGGTCAACCTTAGCAAAGTCGTCAATGCCGATTTTTGCAATACCTGCTATTTCCTCCGTAAGTTCTGCTCTTCTGTTGTCCTTCTGAGCAGCCTTTGCCTTTGCTTCCATTTCAGCCTGAATTTCAGCAGTAATTTTTTCAACATCAATTCTTGCAAAAAGCGGTGATGCTATGCCGACTTTATGACCTGCAGAAATTGCACCGAATGTTTTTATGCTTTCATAAGTGTTGATATCTGTATTTATCTGACCGAGAATTGCTTTTGAAGTTTCGGGCATAAATGCTGAAAGCTCAACAGCAATGATTCTGATGCTCTCAATAAGATTGTAAAGAACAGTTGAAAGTCTGTCTTTCATATCTTCGTCCTTAGCAAGAGCCCATGGAGCAGTTTCATCGATATACTTGTTACTTCTCTTGGCAATAGTGAGAACAGCATCGAGTGCATCTGAAATTCTGAAATCATCAAATGCCTTTTCCATTTTGGGAAGAGCAGAGAGAATATCAGCTTTGAAGCCCTCATCAAGCTCTTCTGCTGCTGTGTTACATGTAAGAACACCGTCAAAATACTTATTAGCCATTGCAACAGTTCTGTTGACAAGATTGCCGATTGTGTTTGCAAGGTCAGAATTATATCTTTCAATCATTGTATCATAGGAGATTGAACCGTCCTGTGCATGAGGCATTTCTGAAAGAAGATAATATCTTACCGCATCAACACCGAATCTTGCAACAAGTTCATCTGCATAGATAACATTGCCCTTTGATTTGCTCATCTTGTCTTCGCCGAAAAGGAGCCACGGATGACCGTAAACCTTTGAGGGAAGAGGTTCACCCATTGCCATAAGCATAATGGGCCAGTAAATAGTGTGGAATCTGATAATATCCTTACCGATTATATGCACATTTGCGGGCCAATATTTCTTGTAAAGATCTGATGAACCGTCAGGATCATAACCGAGCGCTGTGATGTAGTTTGAAAGTGCATCAATCCATACATAAATAACATGTTTATCATCAAAAGTAACGGGAACACCCCACTTAAAAGATGTTCTTGAAACACAGAGGTCCTGAAGACCCGGTTTGATGAAGTTATTGAGCATTTCCTTTTTACGGCTTTCAGGATAGATGAAATCGGGATTATTCTCGATATGCTCTTCAAGCTGTTTCTGATACTTTGAAAGTCTTAAGAAATAAGCTTCTTCCTTTGCAGGCTTGACTTCTCTGCCGCAGTCAGGACATTTACCGTCAACAAGCTGTGATTCAGTCCAGAAAGATTCACAGGGAGTGCAGTAAAGACCTTCATATTCACTCTTGTAGATATCATCCTGTTCATAAAGCTTCTTAAAAATCTTCTGAACTGTTTTTTCGTGATAATCGTCAGTTGTTCTGATAAATTTGTCATAAGTTGTATTCAGCAGGTCACAGATATCTTTAATTTCACCTGCAACTTTATCAACATATTCCTTGGGTGTGACATTTGCAGCTTTTGCGTATTCCTCAATCTTCTGACCGTGTTCATCGGTTCCTGTAAGGAAAAATACATCATATCCCTGAAGTCTTTTGAAACGGGCTATGGCATCTGTAAGAACAATCTCATATGAGTTGCCGATATGAGGCTTTCTTGATGTATAAGCAATGGCTGTGGTTATATAATATTTCTGTTTTTCCATTGTAAAATTGTCCTCCGTAAAGTTATACATTCTGATTATACTATTATTTTCCTGAATATGCAAGATATTTTTTATTTAAAATTATTTATAAATATTCTATTGAAATATTTGGATAAAATGATATAATTAAATTGAATAAATTTATAAAGGAGTTTTCCTTATGAAGAAGTTTTTATCAATCCTGATATCAGCTATCATTTTGATGTCAACATTGTCATTTTTTGCATTTGCAGAAGATGATGTAACACCCGTTATTTTCATTGACGGTATCGGTTCAACAGACACAGTAAATACAGAAACAGGCAAAACAGTATTTCCGCCTTCAACAGATTCGATAGTTGCCGGTGTCTCAAAGGCTATTTTACCTCTTGTTGGTTCTATTGCAAAGGGTGACTACAATTCACTCAGCAAGCCGCTCTGTGACGCTCTTGTTACAATTTTTGACGGTATGGCATGCGATGAAAACGGTAACCCTATATATCCCACAACATCTGTTTACGAAATGCCGACAGCTGAAGAAATTCTTGGTGGCGAAATCGCAATCAACAACAAGAATCTCGGTTTTAATGCACAAGAAATCGTTTATTTCAGCTATGATTGGCGTATGGATATGCAGACTGTTGCTTCTCAGCTCAACGAACTTGTAAAATTCACAAAAGAAGTAACAGGTGCAGACAAAGTGAACCTTGTAGGTTTCAGCATGGGTTCATGCGTACTTACATCATATCTTTATGAATACGGTTACGATGATGTTAAGGATGTTGTTATCCTTTCAGGTGCTTACAACGGTGTTTCAACATGTGGTGAGCCTTTCAGCGGTCAGATTGCCTTTAATGAAGCCGGTATGATTGCATTCCTTAAAACAATGCTTGGCAACAGCTTCGCAGACACTCTTCTCGGTGCTCTTATTGATGTGCTTCAACAGACAGGTGTTCTCGGAAATATTCTCGGAATTGCAGAAGAAATTAATCTTGCAATCCTTGACGAAGTATTTGAAATGGGTCTTAAGACAACATTTGCAAGATTCCCCGGTATATGGTCAGTTATTCCATATAATATGTACGATGCTGCAAAAGAACTTCTCTGCGGTCACAATGTAAGCGAAGAATTTCTTGCAAAAATTGACTTCTATCACAATGTTCAGGGACAGAACAAGGAAATCCTTGACGGGGTTATGACAAACGGCGGTCATCTTGCAATTATTGCAAAATACGGCAGCACAATTCCTCCTGTATGTGTAAGTCAGCTCAATATCGGCGATATGGTTATTGATACTGTTTACACTTCGTTCGGTGCAACATGTGCTCCCGCAAACGAAACACTCAGCGAAAATTATGTTCAGGCTGTTGACTGCGGTCACAACCATATATCACCTGACAATATGATTGATACTTCAACAGCCGCATATCCCGAATACACATGGTTTATAAAAGACCTTATGCACGCTGACCACACAGCCGCACAATGGGACCTTATCAGATTTATTTTTTCTTCAGATGAACAGCCCACAGTAAGTGACAGTAAAATATATCCGCAGTTCCTTATAAGCCTTGAAGACGAATCAATCGTTGCTCATACTGCTGATAACGATACAGGCAAATACGGGAACTCAAGAGAAACAGGCGAAACACTCTTCGAAAAAATCGTCAACATCATCAAGTCTATCTTTAATGCAATCAGAACATTTTTCACAAATATGTTTTAAGGGGTAACCGATATGATAAAAGTTGGTATTCAGACATTCACTATCCGTGATTACTGCAAAACAATTGAAGACATTGACAAAACCCTTGCTGAACTCGCTTCATGGGGTGTAAAAGATATTCAGATATCAGGCATCGGCAAGGTTGATTGGAATGAACTTGCAGACACCGTAAAAAAATATAATATGGAAGTCTGTGTAACACACACACCGTTTGAAAGAATGATGAAAGAAACAGATGCTGTCATTGATGAGCATATCAATTTAGGCTGTGACTGTCTCGGCATCGGTGCTATGCCGGGCGAATATGAAAGAACAGAAGAAGGCGTTGACAAATTCATCACCGACCTGATTCCCGTAGCAAAGAGAATGCGTGAAAGAGGTGTGCATCTTGCATATCATAATCACGACTTCGATTTAAAGCTTTATGGCGGAAAATCAATACTTGACAGAATGCTTGAACTTGATGCAGACCTGTTGTGGTTCGTTCCTGATGTTGCCTGGCTTCATATTGCAGGAGAAAATCCTGCAGAATATCTTAAAAAAATGCATGGCAGAGTAAAAGTCCTTCATTTTAAAGATTATAACCCTGTAGAAGGTCAGGAACATCCCTGGGCTTTCACAGAGCTTGGTAAAGGCGTAGTTGACCTTAAAGCATGCTATGAAACAGCAAAAGTAATGGGTATTCCCTACATCATGTTTGAACAGGACAACAACTGGACGGTTGATGCAATACAGTCGAGCAAAGAAGCATTTGAATTTATGAAAAAACTCAACTGAATAAACAAAAAAAAATTCTCTCTGCGATCTGTTCACAGAGAGATTTTTATTCAGTAAAATTTATTCTTCATCGGGTACTGAGGCAATAAGGCTGTTTCTGCGAATAAAAAGGAATACAGTTAACAGCAGATATTTGACTGTAAGAAGAATCTCAGAAAAAGATGTAAGGAATGTACTATGTGAATTCTGTGCTATATATGTTGAATTAAGAATTCCGATTGCGAGCTGTACAACCATTACGATTACGGTAAGAAGAGCAAAGTTTGAAAATTGTTTATCTTTCGCAGGAAATGTTCCCCTGAGTTTCCAGAGATAAACAATATACGGTGTGGATATAGCAACAAGCTGAAGCAGAATGTTTACCACGGCGGTAAGAATCATTATGTTCATACGTGCCGTTTCATCTGCCGCTGTCAGAACATCAAGCTGTTCATACTGTGCAATGAGAACACTCATAAAAATAGCAACAAATGTAAGAATCAGACCAATAACTATAAAAGCAACAGTCATTAAAGTAAGTTTTTTACCCATATAGTAATTCTGATTATCCTCACTGAGTTTGCAGAATTTATTGACTGCCAGGAAACCTCTGATTGTCATAACATCTGCAAAAATTGCAAATATTGAAACAAAACCGGCAAGAATTGTATTCATAACAACAGAAACTTCAACATTAGATACAATGTTATTCAGAATCGAATTAAGTGTAAGGGCAATTGCAGCTGTAAGAAGAAAAGTAGTTGCTTTGTAATCGAATTGCCTTGCTATTTCGCTTTTTTTCATCTGCATCACCTCTTAAAGACTGTTGTAAACCTCTTGAGTGATTTTCTTCATTTCATCCATTTTCTGTTCCATATCATAAACAAGTTTAAACTGAGTATGGCATCTGTCAAGATTGTGCTCAGGATATGCCGTGCCGAAATATACATCACCGTCAAGATAGTCTGTAAGGAATCTGATACCGCATTCAAAAGTAAGAAGCTTTGCAGAGAAAGGAAGATAATCAATCTCAGTCTTTGTAAGACTCTTTCCTGCAGTTGAAAGATATCCTCTGACATATGTTTTATAAAGGTTTATATCCATTGAAACTTTTGAAAGATCTTTTTCATCTTCAGCGGCTGTACTTGCACCGAAACGGATAGCATCACCGAAATCATAAAGAGCAGAGCCGGGCATAACTGTATCAAGGTCTACAACACAGATTGGCATTTTTGTCTCTGAATCAAACATGATATTATTAAGTTTTGTGTCATTATGTGTTACACGGACAGGTATTTCACCCTTCGCAATAAGTTCAACAATAATCTTTGTGTCTTCTTCTCTTTCAAGAACAAAATCAATTTCGGCTTTTACTTCATCTTTTCTGCCTGCTGCATTCTTTTCAACAGCTGCTTTAAGATTAAGAAAACGCTGATATGTATCATGGAAATTAGGAATTGTTTCAAAAAGAGTTTCACCGGGGAAATCAGCAAGCTGCGACTGGAAGTTTCCGAATGCAGCACCTGCTCTGAAAAATATTTCTTCATTTTCAATGCTGTCATATGAAAAAGCATTTTCAACATAGTTATAAAAACGCCAATATTCACCATCGGAATCTCTGAAACAATTTTTACCGTCAACAGTAAAGTAAACTGAAAGAGTTTCTCTTTCGGGGTCACCGCCTGATTCCTTAATCTTTGCACGGATATGGTCCGTAACTCTCATAGCATTATCCATAAGTTCAAGAGGTTTTTTGAAAACAGTTGTGTTGATAAGCTGAAGAAGTCTTTTTTCACCGTTATCGAGAGTGATAACATATGTACGGTTAATGTGCCCTGTGTGAATCATAAACCAGTCAGTCATCTTACCTTTCAGACCGTATGCTTCAAGTATTTCCTCTATAGTTAAAGGGAGTTTATCTTCAATTATAGCCATTTTAATCTTGTCCTTTCGTATCAAGCAGTAATAATCCGTTTATCATTATATACTTTTTTTATTAAATAGTCAATATTTTTATTTAAATGTCTTTACAGATTAAAAATAATATTGTAAAATAAATACATATTTAAATGGAGGTATTTTCTATGGAGAGGAAGTATAACAGGATACTCCTGAAACTCAGCGGTGAAGTTCTCGCCGGAGAAAAAAAACAGGGAATCGATTTTGATACTGTTGAAAAAGTCTGTAAAATTATAAAAAAATGTTCAGACATCGGAGTTCAGATCGGTATTGTAGTCGGCGGAGGCAACTTCTGGAGAGGTCGTTCAAGCGGTAATATGGACAGAACAAGAGCAGACCATATAGGCATGCTTGCAACAACAATGAATGCACTTGCTGTTGCTGACACACTTGAAGCTATGGATGTACCCGTAAGAGTACAGACTGCAATTGAAATGCGACAGATTGCAGAACCTTACATAAGAAATAAAGCTATAAGACATTTTGAAAAAGGCAGAGTTGTTATTTTCGGATGCGGAACAGGTTCACCTTATTTCAGCACAGATACAGCAGCATCTCTGAGAGCTGCAGAAATAAAAGCAGATGTCATGCTTAAAGCAACAAATGTTGACGGTGTTTACAACAAAGACCCGAACAAATTTGATGATGCCGTCAAGTTTGATTCACTCACACATGCAGATGTTGTTGAAAAAGGCTACGGTGTTATGGACAGCACAGCAGCCGCACTCTGTAAAGATAACAATATTCCTATTCTTGTATTCAATCTTCAGGATCCCGAAAACATTTTCAGAGCCGTTACAGGTGAAGAAATCGGAACTCTTGTTGTTGACTGATAAAAATAATAATTTACTAACGGAGGTTATCTCATGGAACTTAAAGAACTTTATGAAAAGACCAAAGAAAGAATGAATAAAACTATCAATTCCCTTCATTCGGAATACGATTCAATCAGAGCCGGCAGAGCAAGTGCAAAGGTTCTTGATAAAATTCAGGCTGACTACTACGGCACTCCCACCCCCATCAATCAGATGGCAAGCGTTTCAAATGCCGATGCAAGAACACTTGTAATTCAACCGTGGGATAAATCAGCACTCACACTAATTTGCAAAGCTATCCAGCAGTCAGATCTCGGCATCAATCCGCAGAATGACGGTACTGTTATCCGTCTCAACTTCCCCCCTCTCACAGAGGAAAGAAGAAAACAGCTCACCAAAGAAATTGCTAAAATAGCCGAAGATGCAAAAGTTGCAATCCGTCAGATAAGACGAGATTCAATTGACAAAATCAAAGCAGCAAAAAAAGCAAACGAGATCACAGAAGACGACCAGAAACAGGGCGAAGATAAAATTCAGAAAATCACAGATGATTTCGTAAAGCAGATTGAAGAAATCGAAAAAGCTAAATCTGCTGAAATCATGGAGATTTAAAAAATGGCTGACAAAAAAAATCTGCCCGTTTTTTCCGTTTTACCGAAACATGTCGGTTTTATAATGGACGGTAACGGCAGATGGGCAAAAAACAGAGGACTTCCCCGAAGTGAAGGTCACAAAGCAGGAGCTAAGACATTCAGAAAAATCGGTGAATATGCGGCTGACCTCGGCATTGAAGTTGTTACATTCTATGCATTTTCAACCGAAAACTGGAAACGTCCCGAAGCAGAAGTCAATGCTATCATGGAACTTTTCGGAGATTATCTCAACGAGGTAATTGACCGTATACGTGAAAACGAAGAAAAAGGCATAAGACTTAAATTTATCGGTGACAGAAAAGGGATTTCACCCGAACTTCTGAATCTTATGGATTACACGGAAAAACTGACTGAAAACAAATCAAGAGTCACTCTTAATATTGCAATAAATTACGGCGGCAGACACGAAATTGCTTCCGCTGTAAAAGTAATTGCCGAAAAAGCCGTAAAGGGCGAAATTAATCCTGAAGAAATTGACGAAAAAATGATTTCAGATTATCTTTACACCAAAGGTCAGCCTGACCCTGACCTGATTATCCGTCCGAGCGGTGAATTCAGAACTTCAAATTTTCTTACATGGCAGGGCGCATACTCAGAACTCTGGTTTTCTGATGTACTTTGGCCCGATTTTAACGAAGAAAACTTCAATGAAGCTCTTCGTGCTTATGAAAACAGAAACCGTCGTTTCGGCGGTGTATAACCGACATTATCAGCGGAACTTTTCTCGGTTCCGCTGTTTGTCGTTGTTAGAAAGGTTACATTAATATTATGAAAACAAGAATTATCACTGCTGTTCTCGCAATAGTTATCATACTTGTTCCGTGTTTTGTATTTTTACATTCTTTTGTTCTCCCCCTCATACTTGGGCTTTTTTCGGCAATTGCCGTTTATGAAATTATCAATGCCACAGGCGGTAAAAACAAAGCACTTCTTATACTCAGCTGTCTGACTGCCGCCGCAATTCCTTTTTCATTTCATTTTAATCTTGAAATTCCGTTTATGCCCGTTGCAATCATTTATGTACTGGCATATCTTATCATAATGGTGCCAATGCATAAAATAACAAAATTCAATGATGTCATAACAGCACTTTTTTCAACAGTTGCGGTACCATGCTCATTGTCTGTATTCGTTCTTCTTCGTGATACGTATATTGAATATCCGGATAAATTCTCAAAATCTGCAGGCGTTTTCCTTATTCTTTTTGCGATGTTCTGCGCATGGATGACAGACACTTTTGCTTATTTTACGGGAAAATTCCTCGGCAAACACAAGCTCTGCCCAAATGTCAGTCCAAACAAGACAATTGAAGGTGCCGTGGGTGGTGTAATCGGAAATATGATTGCCTGCAGTATTATGTTCATAATTTTTGACAAATTCTTCTTTACGGTGCATACTCTCGCCCTGTGGCAGATTATAATTATAAGTGCAATACTTTCTGTTATAAGTATGTTCGGAGACCTTTCAGCATCTCTTATCAAGAGAAATCACGGAATAAAAGACTTCGGAAATATCTTCCCCGGTCACGGCGGTGTAATGGACAGAATCGACAGCTGTCTGTTTGTTCTTCCCGCACTTTATGTTTCACTTTATTTTTTAGTTTTCTGAGGTGAAAAGAAATGAAAAAAATTGCAATTCTCGGTTCAACAGGTTCAATCGGCACACAGTCAATTGATGTTGCAAGTAAACATAACTATAAAGTGACAGCTCTCACAGCTCATTCAAATGCAAAACTTCTTGAGGAGCAGGCAAGACTTCTCAAGCCGCATAAGGTCGCTCTTTATGATAAAAAAGGTGCAGAAGAACTTAAAACTGCTCTTGCTGATACTGATATAAAAGTACTTTCAGGTGAAGAAGGTATAATTGAATGTGCTGCAGAAACTGATGCAAATACAGTTATAAATTCAGTTGTCGGCATGGCAGGTCTAAAACCTACCCTTGCTGTTATCAATGCCGGAAAAACACTTGCACTTGCAAACAAAGAGTCTCTTGTTGCGGGTGGTCAGCTTGTTATGGATGCTGCAAAAAAAAATAATGTATCAATTCTTCCTGTTGACAGCGAACATTCAGCTATTTTTCAATGTCTTCAGGGAAAGCCGTCAAACAAGTCACTCAAAAAGATTATTCTCACAGCATCAGGCGGTCCTTTCTTCGGAAAATCAAAAGAAGAAATGCAAAATATGACTGCCGCTGATGCTCTTAAACACCCCAATTGGAGTATGGGTGCTAAAATAACCATTGACTCTGCTACTATGTTCAACAAGGGCCTTGAACTGATTGAAGCAGTATGGCTATTCGGTGTTACTCCCGATATGATTGACATTGTTGTGCACCGTGAAAGCATTGTACATTCAATGGTTGAATACGATGATAATTCAGTAATTGCGCAACTCGGTCTTCCCGATATGAGAATCCCTATTCAGTATGCTCTGACCTACCCCGAAAGATTTGAGTCACCAACTGGTGAAATCAATTTTGCAAAACTCGGAAAACTCACATTTTTTGAACCCGATTATGATACATTCCGTTGTATTGATATCTGCAGAAATGCAATAAATCAGGGCGGTCTTATGCCTTCAGCCGTTAATTCAGCAAACGAAGAAGTAAACAGACTTTTCAGAGAAGGAAAAATCGGCTTCAATGACATTCCCGACCTCATTCTCAAAGGTGCTGCTGCCGCTCCCGTAAAAGATATTTTTACTGTTGATGATGTTTACGAAACAGACGCACTTGTAAGAGAATGTGTAATTTCAAACATCTGAAAGGATTGATTTTTAATTGAATTTATTTCCCTTAGCAATAAATTTTTCCGAAATATGGAATAAAGCATGGCCGATACTCATGGCAATTCTCTTTTTCGGACTGATAATAGGTATTCACGAATTCGGACACTTCATTTCAGCTAAAATATTCGGAGTCAGAGTACACGAATTTGCACTCGGAATGGGTCCCGCCATTTTCAAAAAGAAAAAAGGTGAAACACAGTATGCACTCAGACTCTTCCCTATCGGCGGTTATGTCAATATGGAAGGTGAAGATGAAGAAAGTGACGATGAAGGAGCATTCTGCAAAAAGAAGTGGTGGCAGAAACTAATCATTGTTGCCGCAGGTGCAATAATGAACCTTATTCTCGGACTTATTTTTGTCACAATCCTGACATGCATGGATGACCTTGTAGGTACAACGCAGATTCACTCTTTCCATGAAAATGCAACAAGTGTACAGTACGGACTTGAAGCCGGTGATACAATTAAGAAAATCAACGGTACAAATATTTATTCAAGCCGTGATATCAGTTATGCTCTGCAGAGAGATGAAGACGGTATTTATGACTTTGTAGTTAACCGTAACGGTGAAAAAATTGAACTCAAAGATGTTCATTTTGAAACAAAACCTGCCGATAACGGACATAATATAATCATTTTTGATTTTATTATAGTGGGTGTTGAAAAGACCCCCGTTAACGTCATCACTACATCATTTCTTGACACAGTTTCAACTGCAAGACTTGTTTGGCTCACTCTTTTTGACCTCATAACCGGACGTTACGGGCTTAACGATCTTTCAGGTCCTGTCGGTACTGTTTCAATTATTGCAGAAACCACATCACAGGCAGTTGCATCAGGTGCAGGTTTTGATATGATAATATACATCATGGCTCTCATCTCAATCAACGTCGGTGTATTTAATCTTCTTCCCATCCCTGCACTCGACGGAGGACGACTGTTCTTTATCCTGATTGAAGCAATCAGAAGAAAACCCATTCCTGCAAAATATGAGGGATATATTCATGCAGTAGGCATGGCGTTATTACTGCTTCTTATGGTCGTTATAACATTCAATGATATTAAAAATCTTATTATAAATTAAGGTGATTGATATGTTTTCAAGAAGAAAAGCAAAGGAAGTTAAAATCGGAAATATCACAATCGGAGGAAATCACCCGATTGCAGTTCAATCAATGCTCAATACTCTTGCCTCCGATGCAGATGCATGTGTGGAGCAAGCTTTAAGACTGCAGAATGCCGGTTGCGAAATTATCAGAACAGCAGTACCCGACCTTGACTGCGTTAAAACCGTATACAAACTAAAAGAAAACATTAATATCCCCGTTGTAGCAGATATTCATTTTGACTACAGAATCGCACTTGAATGTGCCGAAGCAGGTATAGATAAAATCAGAATCAACCCCGGTAACATCGGGTCAGACGACAGAGTAAAAGCCGTTGCAGACAAATGCAGAGAAAAGAATATACCAATAAGAATAGGTGTAAATTCAGGTTCTCTTGAAAAAGAAATTCTTGCAAAATATGGCTCTCCCACTCCCGAAGCTCTTGCAGAGAGTGCAATGTATCATGCTTCTCTTCTTGAAAAATTTGATTTTGACAACATAATTCTATCTCTCAAATCATCCGATGTAATGAAATCGTTTGAAGCTTACAGCATTGTCGGAGAAAAATGTGATTATCCGTTACATATCGGTGTTACGGAAGCAGGAACGGAGAGAATGGGCATAATAAAATCATCTGCCGGTCTCGGAGCACTGCTTCTCAACGGTATCGGTGATACAATGCGAATTTCACTCACAGCCGATCCCGTAAAAGAAATTTATGCGGCATATGATTTGCTGAAAGCATTGGGACTTCGTAACAAAGGTATAAAATTTGTTTCATGTCCTACATGCGGACGAACAAAAATTGATCTTATAAAACTCGCAAGCGAAGCTGAAGAAAGGCTCAAAGGCTGCACCAAAGAATTAACAGTCGCAATTATGGGGTGTATTGTAAACGGCCCGGGAGAAGCCCGTGAAGCAGACATCGGTATTGCAGGCGGTGACGGTTGCGGACTTATTTTCAAAAAAGGAGAAATACTCAGAAAAGTTCCCGAAGATAAGCTTATAGATGAACTTATAAGTGAAATTGAGAACTCATTCTGATGAAAAATTCAGAATATGAAAAAAATCAAAAAAAATATTCCGAATAAAACATGGTTCAAACTTGATAATGCCGGCACTGTTTTTCCGGGTCAGAATACACAGACATGGTCTAATGTAATCAGAGCGTCTATAAATCTGAAAGAAGAAATTGATCCTGGAATTCTGTTTGAAGCCGTAAAACAATGCTTACCGAGATTTCCTACAATGGCAGTAAGACTCCGTAACGGTTTTTTCTGGCATTACATTGAAAAAAATCCTGAGCCTCCTGTTGTTCTGCCCGATGCGAACAATCCGTGCCTACGTATCAAATTTGACGAAAACAACAGATATATGTTCAGAATATTCTATTATAAAAACAGAATTTCACTCGAAATTTTCCATGCATTAACAGACGGATTCGGTGCCTGTGTATTTCTTAACACAATCACGGCACAGTATCTCAGATTAAAAGGTTATTCAATTCCTGTCGGCGGTATGGTTCTTGATATAAATGAAGAACCAAAACCCGAAGAAATTGAAGACTCTTTTGTCAAATACGCGTCAAAAACCGGAAAAGAAAGACTGCCGCTATTCAAAACCTACCACAGAACAGGCACAAAAATGCCGAAACATACATCAATAATAACAACGGGATATGTTCCTGTTGATAAAGTCAAAGCAAAATCAAAGGAATACAGTGTTACAATAACCGAATATCTTGCAGGAATTCTTATGTATCTGCATATTCAGTTTCAGAAAGCTGAAAACACACGTCAGAAAGATGTATGCATGCAGATTCCCGTTAACGCAAGAAATCAGTTTCCTTCAAAAACACTCAGAAACTTTTCAGTAAACTATAATTTACGGATTGACCCTAATTGGGGTGAATATACTTTTGAAGAAGTATTAAGACACCTTTCCCTGAGTCTCAGACTTACAAACAATCCCAAACATCTCTCAGTTATGTTTGCGGCAAATATTGCAATGGAAAAAAATCCTTTTATGAGATTTCTGCCGTTGTTTATCAAAGATCTTGCTGTCGGCCTTGTATTTGTATTCGGTGCCGAAAAAACAACAACATCTGTTTTTACAAACCTCGGAGTTGCAAAAGTGCCTGATGAAATGATGGAACACATTGAAAGCTGTATTCTTATGCCAAGCCCCGGCAGACTCAACGGAGCAAGAGTCGGAGCCGCATCAATCGGTAATACAATGGCGATTACTTTTTCAAATATGTATACCGATACCGATGTTGAAAGAGAATTTTTCCGTTTTCTGATAAAAGAAGGAATTCCCGTAAAAATAGAAAGTAATAAGTAATAAAAAGGATGATAATATTATGTCCTATTGTGTTAATTGCGGTGTTGAACTTGACAACAGCACTCTGAAGTGCCCTTTATGTGATACACCTGTTATCAACCCCAATATATTAAAAAATCAGCAGGAAGCTCCGGCATTTCCTGAAAGAATTGAAATCCCTCAATCATCAAAAAACAAATACGGAGCTATTATTTTATCAATCTTATTGTTAATCCCCAACATTGTCTGCATCATTACAAATCTTCTTTTTACTCCTGAATTATTATGGAGTATATATGTTGTATCTTCTTCCGCAATGTTCTGGTTCCTGTTTGTATTCCCTTTTATAATGAAAAGAAAACTCCCGTATCTTATTGTAACAGTTGATGCAATTGCAACTGCTATATATATTTTCATTTTTTATTATTACAATTCTCCGCGGACAGATAATTGGTTCTGGACAGTTGCGATACCTATTGATATCGGTGTTTTTCTCTGTGTTGCAATTCTTATTTCATTCTTTTCAAAACCGAGATCAAAAGCTGTATCAGCAATTGCATTACTTACTTCAGTAACCGCCCTTTGCGTGTTTTTATGTCTGATAATCAATCTTCATGCATATTCTGTTGTTGCAACTTATATTACATTGATTATCGGAACTTCAAGCCTTATCCTGCTTATATTCTTCATTGCCGTTGAAAAGAATAAAAAACTCTATTCATGGTTATCAAGAAAATTCTTTTATTGATAAAATTTTCCGCTATAAAAATGACACTTGTTTTTTTCAATAAAATATTGCATAATAGAGATTGTAAATTCAATCTCTATTTTTTATTATTCGGGAAGGTAAAACATTTATGAAAAAATTTATTTCATTAATATCAGTTTTAATTCTGATTTTGTCATCAGGCATAATTTCATATGCTGAGACCGAAGAAAAAACACACAGAAACACAGGTGAATTAAGAGTTGATATGATAGGACATGCAAAATCTCAACTTGGTTATCAAGCAACCGAAGAAGGATCTAAATTCGATACTCTTACATCAAACGATACTGACAACTGGAGTTCTTCATTCATTGCATGGTGTGCAAACGAAGCTTTTATATCAGAAGAATCAATCCCCAGAACTGCATCAATCATTGAACTTTATGATTTTTTTAATGAGAATCAGACATATTATTCAAAAGAAGAATATACTCCTTTAGCAGGTGATATCATATTTATAAAAACAGATGATGAACTTTCCATCTGCGGGATTGTTACAAATATCGATGAAGATTATGTTACCGCAATTGTCGGCGATGATGAAAATACTGTCAAGAAAAAAATGTATGACTTAAAACTTCCAAAAATCGCAGGATATGCCTCCCCTGATTATACAATGAGAGCCTTTGTTACAAAAGGAAATCATATTACTACTACTGATTCGCTGAACTTCAGAAGTCAACCAACCACAGAATCGGATATTCTTGATAAAATATCACTCGGAACAATTCTGAATATTACAGAAATAAAAGACGGTTGGGGAAAAACAACATATAAAGAAAAAAACGGATATGTAAGCATGGATTATGTTTCACAATATAATGCATTACATACTGACCCGAGATATGCTGTCAACTGGAATGTAATTGATATTTCAAAATATCAGGACGATATTGACTGGGATAAACTAAAACAAGAAGATATAAGTGCAGTAATTATACGTCTCGGTTTCAGAGCAACAAGAACAAAAGTATTATATGAAGATGAAAAGTTCCTTGAATATTATAATAAAGCTAAAGAAAACGGATTTCATGTAGGATGTTATTTCTATTCAGGTGCAACAACAAATATTGAAGCTATTGAAGAAGCTAATTATATTGTAAATTACATAAAAACAAACAATCTTACTTTTGATATGCCCGTATATTGGGACGTTGAGGATGATATCATAAAGGATACCGGCAAAAATAACATCTGCAAAATGACAAAAGAATTCTTTTCCGTAATGGATTTTGCAAAAATATATACAGGTGTTTATACAAGTTCCTCATGGATGAAAGATTTCTTTGACCCGTCATTATTTTCAGGACATGCTTTATGGGTTGCTGACTGGAGAGGTTATTGCGGATATACCGGAGATTACGGAATGTGGCAGTATACCGAAAACGGAACCGTTGCCGGAATATCAGGTGATGTTGATAAAAATTACTGTTACATAAATTATCCGTTGTTTATTCCTGATTTCAATTTCAATTCTCAGAATCCCCCTCCGACAGTATCAATTCAAAAAGGGGACATTAATAAAGACGGTAAAATAACTGCAGCAGATGCAAGAACGGTGCTTCGTATTTCTGCTAAACTTGAAGAAATACTTGAAGAAAACAGAGTTATTGCGGATTATAACAGTGATGATAAAATTACTGCATCGGATGCAAGACTTATTCTGAGAAAATCTGCAAAACTTGACTGACAAATTAATATCATTAAATGCTGATAGATTATGATTTATCAGCATTTTTTTAAAATATATTTACTTTTTGCGAAAATAAATATATAATAAACATAAGAATATTTAAAAAAAGGAAGATGTTTATGAAAATTTTAAAAAAATCCATTGCATGTTGTCTTGCAATTCTTCTTCTGTTCTGTATGCTGACTCCGGCAATCAGCGGTGCTACGATAAAAAACAGCGATGAGATTGTTGCTGAACTTCCTTTTACTTCAATTTCAGATATACATTACTACCCACCGTCATATATGGGTGACAACTGCGAAGCATGGCAGGAATTTTCATCAATGGAAGCAAAAGAATATGAAGAATCCGATGCACTTGTACGCTCTGCTCTTGATTCAATTGCTCTGAAGGCTGAAGAAGCAGGTTATAAGTATCTTCTTATTCCCGGTGACCTTACCAAGGACAGCGAATACGATGCTCATATTCAGCTCGCCGCTATACTTGAGCAATTTGAAAAAGATACAGGTATTGAAGTATTTGTTATAAACGGTAACCACGATATAAATGTAAACGATGCCTGTACATTTGAAAACGGTTATATGGAACAGGCAAGAAGTGTTACTCAGTCTGAATTCAGAGAAATATATAAGAATCTCGGCTATGACCACGCAATAAGTGAATATATTCCTCCCGAAGGTACTTCACAAGGCGGTCTGTCTTATACAGCTGACCTTGATGATAATTACAGATTAATTGCACTTGATTCATGTAAATACAATCCTGATGAACCGGAAAAACAGCAAACAGACGGTATGATCAGCGAAGATACTATGGATTGGGTTAAAGCAATGGCTTACGAAGCTGTTGAAAACGGAAAAACTCCTATGATTATGACTCATCACAGCATTGCACCTCACATGAAGCTTGAACCTTCTGTTACCCACGCATTCTGCATTGATGATTATATGTGGGTAGCTGAATCGCTTGCAGACGCAGGCATACATTTTGCATTCACAGGTCACCAGCACACAAATGATATTGCAAGTGTGACTTCTGACAACGGAAATGTTATATATGACTGCGAAGTCGATGCACTCACAGGCTTCCCCAACCATATAAGAGATTTTAAAATCACAACCTACGGTGATGGCGAAAGCAATATGACATACAGCATTTTTGATGTTGACTATGCTCATCCCGTAACCGTAAACGGAAAAACATATGAACAGCCCTTCAGCGAAGCTTCATTTGCCATCAACTTCGGCGGTAAATACTCAGACGACGGCTATGCGGATGCAAAGGCTTTCTTTATGGGAATCATCAAAAACTATCTTCTTCCATACGTTAATGACATAAATGCTGCCGGTGGAATAAATGAATTCCTTAAAACTATGGATATTGATCTCGAGAAAATCCTTGCAGATCTTCTTTCTCCATATATTGGCAACGGTATAAAAATCGGCAATACAAGCATATTGTCAGTCGATAATATTATGTGGTTTATTGAAGACCTTATGGGACAGGTTGAGGATCTTTATATCAACAATCCGGATAATCTTGTTTTATTACTTGAATATATTGTCGGCAAACTTATCAATTTTGAAGTTTCATCGGTTCCCTGCACAAAATTCATTGAAACATATCATTTCGGTGATGAATCAAGAGGCGGAAACTTAGGTGAATTTATTCTTTCCGCAATGGTTTACTGGTACACAGGAAATGAAGATTCGTCATTCGATGCTTTTATAAATGATGTTCTTTATCAGTTTGAGAACGGTAACCTTGCAGAAAATCTTCTTAATACACTCATTGATATAATCCTCAATGACCTTCTTTATGATGCCATTCTTTCAAAACTTGATATAAGATTCTATAAGCTTGTTGATAATAAATTTATTTACAGTTCATTACTCGGCTCAAGCATTGATCAGTTCACAAAATCAGTTCTCAACGGTGATACATCATATCTCAACCTTCTAAATACTGTTTTTGCAATCGGTATTCTTCCTTACGACAGCATTGAAGGAATCATTGAATCACTTATGGATGAATATATAACTCCGAGTCAGCTTGAATCAA
Source organism: Acutalibacteraceae bacterium (assembly GCA_045537555.1). Lineage (GTDB taxonomy): Bacteria > Bacillota > Clostridia > Oscillospirales > Acutalibacteraceae > UBA1081. The sequence goes on from JAZSPR010000069.1 coordinate 49,354, forward strand.
TCGGTCATCAGTTTGCATACTGTATAAAAGACTTTGTAACAGATGATAACCCTGTATACAAAGGTGATAACAATATTACATATTCAACAGTAAAAGTTGAACCTGAAGTATCACAGGATAATTACAGACTTCCCTCAATGATAAACGTAACACTCGGAGCAGACAGCACTTCGGCAAACATCAACTGGTTTACAAAATACTCGGTTGAAGGTTCAGATATTGAAATTTACAGCGAAGATGAATTTGTTAATTTCACAGGTGTTCCTACAGAAAAAACAGACTTTAGAATGAATATTTCAAGTGAAAAAGTTACTGTAAGCTATCCCGGTATTGACCTTGGCATTTTCGGTCTGTTCTATTATGATTTTGAACTCATTCGTCATACAGCAACACTTTCAGGTCTTGAAACTGACAAAACATACTATTACAGAGTCGGTGATGCAGAAAAAGGATGGTGGAGTGATACAGGCTCAATCACAACTCAGGATAACAGCAACAGCTTCACATTCGTCAATGTAACAGATTCTCAATCACAGACACAGGCTCAATTTGAACGTGGATGGAAAAATGTTATGGATAAAGCATTTGAGTTTTATCCCGAAACAAAACTGGTTCTTCATACGGGCGATATGGTTGATAACCCGAAAAATGTAAATCAGTACGGATGGCTGTTCAACACAGCCAAAAAACAGATAATGAATACATATCTGATGCCCGTAACAGGAAATCATGAAGATTTTGCAGAAAATGCAATTACTGATAAATTTACAATCTCAGATTATCCCGAGCAGGATACAACAACAGGTGTTTATTATTCATTTGATTATAATAATGTACACTTCATGATTCTCAACACTAACGATCTTGACGGTGACAGTCTTTCAGCAGAACAGATTGAATGGCTCAGAGCAGATGCAAATGCAAGTGATGCACAATGGAAAATCGTTGCTCTTCATAAAGCTGTCTATTCAAACGGTTCACATTATGACGATGCCGATGTCTGTGCAATCAGAGAACAACTTTCAACTCTTATGCCCGAACTTGGAATTGACCTTGTTTTCCAGGGCCATGACCATGTTTACATGAGAACATATGCTCTTGACAATAATCTTGTTACGGATACTGAAAGAGTATATCTTAACCATAACGGCAAAAAATATGTGACCGATGTAAACCCCTCAGGCACATCATATGTCATTACCGGTACATCAGGTGTTAAGATTTATAATCAGAAAGACGCATCACTTACTGATGAACTCTTCCCCAGAGCAGAAAAAATTATTGATGTAAATGCAGCAATGTTCTCTGCAATTGAAATTGACGGCGGTATCCTTTATTTTGATGCTTATACAGTTGACGGTGAAAAATCAGAATGTGTTGATTCATTTGCAATTCAAAAAGACCTTACTCAGGGTGAATATGCAGGTGACTGCGAAGATGTTTCTGCAGAGAAACAGAATAATCCTGAAGATGATAATATCTTTACAAAACTCATTGATTTTATAAAGAGAATCGGAAAGGTACTTTACAATATTTACAAACTCTGGTTTGCATAATTACTGAATTTTATAAAGCGGTAGGTAACTATCGCTTTATTTTTTTGCACAAAACAAATATGTTAAATTTTTATCAATTAGATAAAATAACAATTGACATATTCTTAATAATATCATATAATATGTATCAAATGATACATTTTTTGAGGTTGATATGAGAAAATCAGTTACAGAATCTTTGTCAGCATGTCCGCTTTTCAAAGGACTTGATGTTGCAGAATTAACAAAACTGACAACTGAATATATGACCATAAGAGTCTGTGAAAAAAATGAAATAATTATTTCCGAAAACAACTATACAAGAGCGCTCGGAATAATTATAAAGGGTTCTGCATCCGTTACAAAACACAGCGGTGAAACAAAGATTCTTATGAGTATTCTGAAAAAAGGCGATATTTTCGGAATGGCTACTCTTTTTTTTGAAGAAGAGAATTATCTGACTGAAATCAAAGCAAAAGAAAAAGTCACAATGGCTGTTTTCTCAAAAGAAAATGTAAAAAAAATGTTCACTCTTTATCCTCAAGTCAATGAAAACTATATCACTATACTTTCTGAGAAAATCCATTTTCTCAACAATAAAATCAGCACTTATACCAGAGCAGAAAGTATCAGAAAAGTTGCATTTTTCATTCTTCAGAACATATATGATGAAAAATTAAAAGTCACACTTCCCTACAGTATCACAAAAGTTGCAGATACACTCAATGTAGGCAGAGCTTCTGTTTACAGAGCTTTTGAGACCCTTGAAAGTGAAAAAGTAATCAGTCGTGACGGAAAGAATATTACAATTCTTGATATTGATGCTCTTGAAAAATATAAGTAAAAAAAGTCATATACCACAGGAGGATATTTACTATGACAAAGAAAATTTTCACAACACTTCTTGCAATTTTAATGATTGTTACATTATTTGCAGGTTGTGCAGACACAAAAATCAATGAAGAACCCACAACTGACAATGAAAATGTTGCAGAAGAAATTTTAAGTAATTCAACAGAAACTGATGTAATCAATGTTTCCCTTCTTAAAGGTCCCACAGGTATGGGTGGTGCCTATATGTGGGAAAAATCTGATATGGGTGAAACAAAAAATAAATATAACATCACTCTTGATACTGATGCAACAACAGTCGGCCCCAAACTTTTACAGGGCGAATATGATATCGCAGCTGTGCCCACAAACCTTGCATCTTCACTTTATCATAAGTCACAGGGTAAGGTTAAAGTAATAGCTGTTAATACTCTCGGAGTTCTTTATATCGTTTCAAAAGACGGGGCTGTTTCTTCTGTAGAGGACCTTAAAGGAAAGACAATTCTCGCATCAGGTCAGGGAACAATCGCTGAATATGCCCTCAACTATGTACTTGAATCAAACAATCTTGTAGTCGGCACAGATGTTACAATTGAATTTGCAACAGAACATGCAGAATCAGTCACAAAGGCTCTTGCAGGCGGATATGACGCAATTCTTCTCCCCGAACCTTTTGTTTCTCAGATTATCACAAAAGACAGTTCATTCGCTGTTGCAATCAATATTACTGAAGAATGGGAAAAGACAGGTGACTGCACACTTGCAATGGGTTGTATCGCTGTCAATACAAAATTCTATGAAGAAAACAAAGATGCTGTCAAATCATTCCTTGCTGATTACAGCGAATCAGTAAACTATGTAAATGCCAATATTGATAATGCCGCAACACTTATTGAAAAGCATAACATTATGCCTGCTGCAGTTGCAAAAAAGGCAATCCCCAATGCAAACATCGTTTGTTACACAGGTACTGAAATGAAACAGGCTCTGAGCAGTTGTTATAATGTTCTTTTTAATCAGAATGCAAAAATAATCGGCGGACAAATGCCCGGTGATGATTTCTATGTTGATACAAACGCTTAAAAAAACAGGAAAAAAATTAATTATTATTTTAATCTGGCTCGGTATATGGCAGGCTCTGTCTGCCATTGTCGGGCTTTCAGTCCTTTTTCCGTCGCCTGTTGACACAATAACTGAATTGAAGAATCTTGCTGTCTCAGGTGATTTCTGGTTATCTGTTTTATTTTCTGTAATCAGAATTTCTGTAGGTTTTATTACAGGATCTGTTGCAGGTGTTCTTACAGGCGCAGTTTCTTCATTTCTCAAAGGATTTTCCGAATTTCTCTCTCCTCTTGTAAGCATTATTAAGGCGACTCCCGTTGCATCATTCATTATTCTTGCCGTAATATGGCTTAAAACGGGCAATATTCCTTCTTTTGCAACAGCTCTTATAGTTTTTCCCTTTGTTTATTCAAACATAAAAACCGGCTTTCAGGAAACAGACAAGCAACTTATAGAAATGTCGGATGCATTCGGTGTTTCTTTCGGCAAAAAGTTACTTAAACTCTACATTCCCTCGGTTAAACCCTATTTTGTATCTGCCGCAACAACAGCAATGGGGCTTGCATGGAAAGCAGGTATTGCCGCAGAAGTAATATGCAATCCAACAATGTCAATCGGTAACGGAATTTATGAATCAAAAGTCTATTTTGAACCATCTGCAATGTTTGCATGGACAGCTGTCGTTGTTATGCTAAGTATCGTTCTTGAAAAAGTAATGATTGTGATACTAAGAAAGGAGAAAAATAATGATAAAACTTGAGAATCTCTCCTTTTCATACGGTAATGAAAAAATTATTTCAGAACTGAGTGCAGAACTTGATATTAATAAGGTTTACTGCATCATGGGTCCTTCGGGCATCGGAAAAACGACATTTATTAATATGATTTCAGGACTTATAAAACCTGATTCAGGAAAAATTACAGGATCAGAAAAGCTCAAGAAATCCTTTATATTTCAGGAAAACAGACTTATTTCACATATGACCGTTGTTGATAATCTCAGATACGTTACTAATAATGAGAAAAAAATCAATAATGCCCTCATACAAACAGAATTATTTGACGACAGAAACAAAAAAATAACTCAGCTCAGCGGAGGTATGGCACGACGTACTGCAATTGCCAGAGCAACGGTATTTGACGGTGATATATTCTTTATTGATGAACCCCTTTACGGACTTGATACAAAAACATCACAAGGAATCCTTGAACTCATAAAAGAAACTGTAAAAAACAAAACTGCGTTCATAATCACACACAGCACCAATGAAGCATTTTATCTCGCAGACACCATTATTATTCTTAAAACAAAACCGATAACAAAAATTGAGATATGTGATATTTCTGCATTCTCATCCGCAGAAGAAATTGAAAATAAATTATTATCTGAATGAAGGGAGAAACAACATTCTCTCTTCATTTTTTCTTGACATTAAATATAATTATTATTATAATATAATAATGGTAAAGTAAGGTGAAATTATGAAAACTCTCGGCTATTACAACGGCAGATTTGATGAAATCGAAAAAATGCAGGTACCGATGACAGACAGAGGCTGTTATTTCGGTGACGGGTGCTATGATGCCACTTTTTCAAGAAATTATATAATTTACAATATTGATGAACATATAGACAGATTTTACAGAAGTGCAGAAAAGCTCAGAATTGAACTTCCCTATGCAAAAGAAGAAATGAAAAAGCTTCTTTATGAAATGCTTGAAAAAATGGATTACGGTGACTGTTTCATTTACTGGCAGGCTACAAGAGGCTCGGGGCTCAGAAGTCACGCTTTCCCCACAGACGGTCAAAAAGCAAATATCTGGATTATGATAGACAAAACTCAGTTTGTCGATATTAACACCGAATATAAGGCAATCACTCTTCCGGATACGAGATTTCTTCATTGTGACATTAAAACACTCAATCTTATTCCTGCAATTATGGCATATCAGACAGCACTTGAACACGGATGTGATGAAGCAATTCTTCACAGAAACGGCAGAGTTACGGAATGTGCACATTCAAATGTGCATATTATAATAAATGACACACTCATAACTCCTCCTGAAGATAATCTGATTCTTTCAGGAATTGCAAGACGCCATCTTATGAATGCCGCAACAGAACTCGGATATAAAGTTAAAGAAAAAGAATTTTATCTCGATGACCTCATAGATGCCGATGAAGTCATCATAACATGTTGCGATACATTCTGCATAAGAACAGTTGAAATAGACGGAAAAAGAGTCGGCGGGAAAAACCCCGTTATGCTCAAGAAACTGCAGGATTATCTTATGAACGATTTTCTTATAAAAACAGACATTAACAACACAGACAAAGGTGATATTCAATGAACAGATACTTAAGAACATTTGTCGAAATTGATGTTGATGCAATCGAACACAACCTTAATGAACTGAAAAAATGTATTAACGAAAACACTCTTAAATGTGCCGTTGTAAAAGCAGATGCTTACGGTCACGGTGCCGTTACAATTGCCGAATTACTTTCAGATAAGGTTGATTTTTTTGCTGTTGCATCAGCAGATGAAGCCATGGAACTTCGTCGTTCAGGAATTGAAAACAATATACTTATTCTTTCATATACACATTCTGATGATTATGAAGAACTCATACAGAACGACATAAGACTTACAGTATACAACAAAGAGAGAGCAAAAAAAATCAACGAAGTTGCAAAGCAACTCGGAAAAACCGCAAAAGTTCATATTGCAATTGATACGGGTATGACTCGTATCGGTTTTTATCCTGATGATGATTCATTGACTGCTGTTTATGAAATCGACAAACTTGAAAATATTGAAATTGAAGGCATCTTCTCACATTATGCATGTGCAGATATGACCGATAAGAATGTTTCTGATAATCAGACTCAGCTGTTTAAAAAGTTTATAAGCAGATGTAAAGATTCAGGCGTTACATTCAATATTCATCACATGTGCAATTCTGCAGGTATTTCAGAATTCAAAGAACATTTTGATATGGTAAGAATGGGTATTTCACTATACGGATTATATCCGTCAGATGAAATTGATAAATCAAAAATCAATCTTTATCCTGCTTTAACTTTCAAAAGCCACATAATAAGCATAAAAGATGTAAATGAAAATGTAGGTATCAGTTACGGTCACACATATAAAACATCTGAAAAACGTCGCATTGCAACAGTTTCTGCAGGCTATGCAGACGGATATCCGAGAGCTTTATCGGGATGCGGAATAGTTATTGTTAACGAAAAATATGCTCCTGTAGTGGGAAGGGTATGTATGGATATGTTCATGATTGATGTAACTGACATTGATTGTGAAGTAACAGATGAGGTAATTCTTTTCGGTTCAGACAGTAACCTTTCCGTTTCAGTCGAAGAAATTGGCGAAAAGTCAATGAGCTTCAATTATGAAGTTATCTGCGGTGTTTCAAGAAGAATACCGAGAGTCTACAAAAAAGACGGAAAAATTATTAAAACAGTAAACTATCTGAGGTAACAAAATGGACAGAAAATTAAAGGCACAAAAAATTATCAGTCCCCTCCTTATTGTGCTTGCGGCACTTATCTGGGGTATTTCATTCGTAGCACAGAGCGAAGGCGGAGATGTAGGTTCTTTTACATTCCAGAGTATCCGATGCACTCTTGCATTTTTCTCTATTCTCGTTGTTGTTCTCATTCAAGGCAACACAGGTAAAAGCAGACTGAATAAAAAGAAATATAAAGATGTAAAAGAATGGTTCGGAGATAACAAAATTCTTATTCGCTCAGGACTTATCTGTGGTGTTACTCTTGCTGTTGGAAGTATTTTTCAGCAGTTCGGCATAGATATGCAGGGCAAAGATGTTTCAACAGGCAGAGCCGCTTTCCTTACAGCTCTTTACATAATAATCGTTCCGATTTTCGGCATTTTCTTCAAGAAAAAAGTAGGTCTTATGGCTTGGCTGAGTGTAGCAGTCGGCACTATCGGACTTTATTTCATCTCTATTACACCCGGTGCAGGTTTTTCTATTTCAATTGCAGACCTTATGCTTATAATCTGCGCTATCGGTTTTGGTGCTCAGATAATTACCGTTGACAGTGTTTCAGATAAGGTTGACGGTGTTAAACTCTCTTGTATTCAATTCCTTATCGCTGCAATAATTGCAACAATTCTTATGCTTTTCTTTGAAAAGCCTGATATTGAAGTTATCAAAGCTAATGCAATTCCCCTCCTGTATTCAGGTGTACTTTCGGGCGGTGCAGCATTCACTCTTCAGATTATCGGTCAGAAGCATTGTAACCATATTCTCGCCCCCTTGCTTATGAGCCTTGAGTCTGTTTTCTCAGGACTTGCAGACTGGGTTATCAGAGGCAATCTCCCCACACAGAGAGAATTTATAGGCTTTGCAGTTATGTTTGTTGCAATCATTATGGCTCAGCTTCCCGATTTCAAAATCGGTAAAAAAACAAAAAAATGAAGATACATGTTTTTGAAAAAGGCTTCAACTATTCACAGGACGGACCGGGCAACAGACTCGTTTATCATCTATCCGGCTGTAATATGTTCTGCCCATGGTGTTCAAACCCCGAGGGTATGATAAAAACCGGAAAAGAATATGACATATCGGAAATAATCAATGAAATTCTATCATCAATACCGATGTTTTTTGACGGCGGCGGTGTTACATTCACAGGCGGTGAATGTACTCTGCAATCAGCATCAATATGTGAAATAATTGATGCTTTACCTGAAGTAGATTTCTGCATTGAATCAAATGCAACAACGGATAGTTTTTTAAGAATTGCCCGAAAATGCGACACGGTAATTGTTGATTATAAATCCCCGGACAAAGAAAAACTTTTGTCTGTCACGGGCGGTAATCTAAGTATAATTGAGAATAATATTAAGCTTATAGCAAAAGAAAAACCTGTTCACATCAGAATCCCTCTGATTCATTCATTCAATGATGACGAAGAATCACTCGAAGGATTTATTGAATTTTTCAGTTCCCTTAATGGTAATTATGATGTGGAAATACTTCCTTATCATGAATACGGTAAGGAAAAATGGCTGAAACTCGGCATAGAATATACCGTCAAAAACGGTCATGTTAACAAAGAAACAATAAATAAATTTATTGGCACATTAAAAGAAAACTCAATTAAAGTTATTAAAACATAGGATGTGGTAAAATGAAAATCGGCAATCACGAACATCTTACAAACCTTGCAAAAGAGCTTTTCAAAGAAGAACGTTCGCTCAAAAAACTTGACGGCTGGTTCAGAATCAAGGAATACAGACGCGAAACTGACGAACAGTTTTCTGACCTTCCTCCCGTTGAAAAAGCCGGTCAGCAACTGAAAATTATTGCAGAAAGACTTCCTCTTTCAATCAGCAAGTATGCTGTCTTTGCAGGTACTCAGAGAGATGCTTTTGCAAGAAGCTATGCACTCATAAATCCTGCATTCAGAGTTGAAACATTTTCAGGTTATTGCGACCCTACGGCAGTCTATGATGACATTGATGTTGACGATGAATTCACAAAAGATCGCATTGAAAATATGCGTGCTTACGATAAAGAAACACCTTTTGTCAAAGAACTTTCAAAAGTTTATGACAAATACAGTGAATACACAGATGAGGTTGCATTCTTCATTGAGCAAGTTACGGGACATGTTATCCCCGATATGAGACCTGCCATAAAATACGGTGTGAAACACCTTATTGAAGAGCTTGACAGAAAAGAAGGCAACGACAAACAGAATTCACATCGCAAGGGTATGAAATATGCTCTTGAAGCTGTTCTTATCCTCGCTGAAAGATACAGAAAACTTGCCCTTGAAAATGCAGAAAAAACAGATAATGAAGATGAAAAATGCAGACTTCTGAACATTGCAGATGCTCTCGGCAAAGTCCCTGCCAAGGGTGCAGAAACACTTTTTGAAGCAATTCAGAGTTTCATCCTCCTGTGGCAGATTATGTGTCTTGAACAGGCTCCCAATCCCTTTGCATTCTCCGTAGGCAATGCTGACAGAATATTTGAGCCTTACAGAGCCGCAGAAAATCTTGGGAGAGAAGACACTGCAGCACTTCTTAAGCATCTGCTTGTTTTCTATAACGTTGCAGACAGAAGCTGGGCAATTTCTCAGAATCTTATCATCGGCGGTAAGGATGAAAACGGCAATGACCTTACAAATGAAACATCATTTGCTCTTTTCGATGCATATTATGATATGAATATGCCTCAGCCTATTCTCTCTGTAAAGCTTCACAAGAATACTCCCGACTCAGTTTATGAAGCAATGGGAAAATTCTTCTTCACACCCGGCTGTCTTACCCCCTCACTTTTCAACGATGATGCTATGTTTGAAGTTTTATCATCACACGGCATAAAGACAGAACATCTTGCAGATTATTCAATCGCAGGCTGTCAGGAGCCCCTTATCATGGGTAAGGATTCAGGCAACACGACTAACAGCTGGTTCAATCTCGGAAAGATTCTCGAACTCACGCTAACAGGCGGTTATTCCGAAATCACAGGCAAGAAAATCGGCAAGACAGACGATAGTTCTGTACTCGAAAAACTGCAGAATATAAGAGATAAATTCTATGCTAATGCCGAAGAATATGCTTGTCTTATGACAGATGCCGCAAACGGTGCATCAAAGGCACTTTCACTTCTTCCCGTACCTTTCTTAAGCGCTGTTATGGGCGGTATTGAGTCAGGTTACGATGCAAGAGACATCGAAAATCAGGGCACAATATACAACGGCAGCGGATGTCTAATCCACGGCACAAGTGTTGTTGCAGACAGCTTTGTTGCAATTGATTGTCTTCTTAAAGACCGTCCCGAAGATGCAGACAAGCTTGTTGATGCAATAAAGAACAATTTTGAAGGCTATGAAAACTTACGGGATTATCTTCTCTCATGCCCCAAATTCGGAAATAACAACGAAATTGCAGATAAAGAAGCAGTTGAAGTTACATCTAAGATTGCCGACATTGTTGCATCAAAGAAAAATTATCTCGGCAATCCTTTCCGTCCTGATTTCAGCACTCCGTCAACACATCTGCTTTACGGTTACTGGGTAGGTGCACTTCCCGACGGCAGAAAATCAAGAGAAATGCTAAACTACGGTATTGACCCTCTTCACGGTGACGCTAATCAGGGTCTCGGCTTCCGTACACTTTCACAGATGAAGCTTCCCTACGACAAAATGTGCGGCGGCTGTGCATCACATCTCGGCATTGACCCCAAATATTTCAAGGGGGAAACCTATGAAGCAAAGGGACTTGAATTCAGAACAAAAATCGTAAATCCCTTTTTCTTCAATCCCTTACAGCACGGCGTTTCACCGTTCTATATGTACCTAAACATCACAACTCCCGAAATGCTCAGAAAGGTGCTTGACAATCCCAAGAAGTATGCTCCGAGCGGTGTATATATCATGAGAATTCACGGCACATTTGTCAACTTCCTTGACCTCTCACCTGCTATTCAGCAGGACATCATAACACGACTTGATCCAAAATCAACAGGTGGAATAGAATGTTAAAAATATTAGGACTTGACATCGGCACAACAACAATAAGCGCTGTTGTGACTGATGCCAAAACAGGAAAAATCCTCGACAGCAGAACTGTTAAAAACGATTCTGTTATTCAGGGCACAAAACTGCAAAATCCTGAAAATATAATAAATACAGTTCTTAAAATCAAAAATGAACTTATTGAAAAATATTCTCCTCTGACTGCAATCGGTGTTACGGGACAGATGCACGGCATACTTTATCTTGACAAAAACGGAGATGCCGTAAGTCCTCTCTACACATGGCAGGATGAAAGCGGAAACAAGCCTTACAAAGAGGGTACTTATGCATCATACCTTACAGAAGTAACAGGTTATACAATGGCTTCGGGCTTTGGGCTTGTTACTCATTTTGTAAACAAAGAAGAGAACAATGTTCCCGAAAATGCCGTTACACTCTGCACAATTCATGACTATCTCGTTATGAAACTAACAGGCAGAAATACTCCCCTTATGCATTCGAGTGATGCGGCAAGTCTCGGCTGCTTTGACCTTACAAAGGCTGATTTTGACAAAGATGCACTATTAAAAATCGGCATTGACAGAAGCTTTCTTCCTGAAGTTTGCAATGATTGTACTATTGCAGGGAAAGACTCAGACGGTGTGCCCGTTTCTGTCGCAATCGGTGACAATCAGGCTTCGGTTATAGGCTCCGTTTCCGATGAAAACAGCATTCTTGTAAACATCGGCACAGGCAGTCAGGTTTCCGTTATAACAGATGCACCGAAAATACTCTATGACGGTGAGACAAGACCTCTGAATAACAATAAATTTATCCTTGTGGGTGCTCCCCTTTGCGGCGGAAGAAGCTTTGCTTTGCTTCATAAGTTCTTTACAGAGTGTGCAGAAATCTTCGGCGGAAACAAAGATGATGTTTATAAAAACATGGATAAAATCGCTGAACTCAATCCCGATACACATACACTCACAGTTGACACCCGTTTCTGCGGTACAAGAAAAAATCCCGATATAAAGGGAGCTGTTACAGGTATTACAGAGAGTAATTTCAACCCTGCCGAACTCACAAGAGGATTTTTGTACGGTATGGCAAATGAGCTTTACACTCTTTTTGAGGGCTTCGGAATAAATGGCAGTATGCTTGTGTGTTCAGGTAATGCTGTAAGAAAAAGTTCTGTTTTAAGGTACTATCTCGAAGAACTTTTCGGTATGAGGCTTCACGTACCCGCACATACGGAAGAAGCATCTTTCGGTGCCGCAGTTTTTGCAAGTGTTACTGCAGGAATTTATAACACTACATTTGAAGCCGCAAAACAGATGATACACTATCAATGAGGTGACATAATGAACCTTAATAAGCCATTATTTTTCAAGAAAAACAGAGTAAGAAGAATATACACGGGCGGAAGTCAGTTTGCATCGTTTTTCGGTGATGACAGCACAGAAGGCTTTTACCCCGAAGAATGGGTCTGCTCCTATGTAAAGGCACTCAATGAAGGCAGTGACATTCCCGATGAAGGTATTTCTGTTACGGAAGACGGAGAAAAGTTCGACGAGCTTCTGAAAAACCATACAACAGAAATGTTGGGTGAAGGCAGAACTGAACTCGGAATCCTCACTAAAATTCTTGATTCATCAATAAGACTTCCCGTTCAATGTCATCCCGATAAAGAGTTTTCAAGAAAGCACTTCAACAGCGAATACGGAAAAACTGAGAGTTGGATTATTCTCGGTGCAGGTGATGATGCCTGTATCTACTTCGGTTTTAACAAGAGATACACAAAAGAGGAATTCAGAGCCGCTTTTGACAAGGATGAAAGTGTTCTCGTTTCAATGCTCAACAAAATTCCCGTAAAACCCGGTGATGTTTTTCTTATTCCGGGAAAAGCCATTCACGCAATCGGCAAAAACTGTCTTCTTCTTGAGGTTCAGGAGCCGACAGACTTCACTATCCAGCCTGAAAACAAATGCGGTGACTATGTTTTAAGTGACAATGAAAAATATTTAGGTCTTGACCCCGATATTGCTTTTGACTGTTTTGATATGGGGCTTGATTCTCTCGAAAAAACTCTTAAAGCAGCAAAGTGTGAGCCTATAAAAGAAGGACATATCGAAAGACTTATCACTCACGAAAAAACACCCTGCTTTGCTGTTAACAGATACAATATAAAAGATGAGAAGGTTTCACTTCCCGCTCCGAGCGTGTATGTTGTTACAGACGGCAACGGAAAAGTTATCTGTGATGAATTTGTCAGAGAAGTAAAAAAAGGCGATTATTTCTTTGCACCTGCTGTTGTTGACGGTAAACTCTTTGCCGAGGGTGATATGAAGATTATTCAGTGTGATTTACCTTTGAATAATTAAAAATGCGGAGTTAATTATTATTATGAACATAAATACAACAGAAACAGATTCATATATCCACTTTATTTGTGGTGTAGTATGTATATCAATTCTCTTGTATATTTGCACCAGAAACAGAGCAAAATATATGATTACAAAAATAGGATATAATGAAAATTTTTCTTTAAAATATGTCAAGCCTAATCGACTTATTAGAAAACATTTCAACATTAAAGAAAATTATATACCGAAATTTTTATATTTTGAATTATGGTTTGCACTGTTATTCATTATCCTTCTGATAATTGAAATCATCCTCTATTCTTTTGTTAATTTATTCCCTGATTTAATTATTCCGCTTTTCATTCTTATAATTGCACAACCGATAATTGGAATAATAAATCTTGTCTGGCTTTTTATTCCTTATTTCATATATCTTGATTCATTTAAAAAGATAAAAAATAAGTTTAAGAAAAAAGAAAAAAATTAATCAATTCATTCAAAAAGCAGTTGCTGAAGACACAGCAACTGCTTCAATTTTTGTCTTATTTCTTAATCCACGGAGTTGTGAGAATGCCTACATTTTTAAGGTTATATTCATAACTCCACTTTTCGTCTCCTTCACGCCATGCTGAGGGGCCGTGCCATGAATGGCTGACATCTGTAAGATGAACAGCACCGAATGAATTATAACGGTGTGTAAAGAGTTTGATATCGACCTTGTGTTTACCGTCAGAGAGTCCCTTGACAAGAAGTTCATTGGGAGAATAAACGATATTGCCCTTATCTTCACCGTCAATGATGACCTTTGTGAGTCCGCCTCTGTATCTGGGTACTGTTATGAGAAGTTCGCCCTTGTCTGTTTCTGCTTCAAGGTGATATGTGATGTTACCGCCGTAGAAAGGAAGTCCCTGATTAACGATATCGCCAAAAGCAAGTTTTTCAGGTTTCTGACAGATTGTAGCTGTCTTTCCTACAACTCTGACACCGAAATCACCTAAAAGATAGCACCATTCTGTGTTTGTACGGTTACCGAGAGGTAATTTTACAGTTATGATGTTCTCTCCCTTATTAATTTCGGGAAGTGAAACTTTCTTGATTGATTTATCAACATACCAGCCGATAATTTCATTTGAAACTTTCTGACCGTTCATTGTGATTTCAGCAAGTTCTGCATCTTCAAGGGCAAGAACAGGATTTTTGACTTCAATCTCTGAATTTATGGTGAATTCAAGTGTGATTGAATGCTTGATTTCTTCTTCGGGGATAACCCACGGCTGAGGTACGGAGCCTCCTCTTTCATCAAGACCTGCTTCCTCTCTTGCTACATTGTCAGCAATCAGAATTTCTTCGGTATCGTGCCATTCGCCGTCATCTGTTCTGAAACGACACATATCAAGAAGCATTACATTAGGTTCATCAAGAGTATAGTCAACAAATGTGGGAATTTTCACATCTTCACAGGCTTTGATTTCAGCCTTAGCACAGTTTTCATCATTTCTGCCGTCTTCAATTTTTACAAGCAATGAATCATAGTCATACATTTCCTGTTTAATAACTGTTTTTCCGTTTGCATAGTCAACATCTGCAGGATAAATTTCACCTGAAATTGTGTCATAAACCGTGACTTTTTTATCACCGTCAAGATAGATTCTTACATCCTTGCTTGAGAAAACATCCTTGTTATAAGGATTGCATGCATGAGCCACAAAGAGCCAATCACAATCGTTATCCTGACGCATCTGATAAATAAGTCTGTCTGAAAGTGAACCGTTTTTATAACGGATTGTGACTGTTCTGTTGTCTTCGAGTGCTGAAAGAAGCTTTTCACGGTCAAAGGAAATCACCGTGCTGTTATTATAAAGTTCTTTACCTCTATTACTCGGTACGGCATTTTCAAATTCGGGAGCAGAGCCCATAAATATGAGTTTACCGCCGTTCTTTACAAAATCTTCAAGTCTTTCAAGAGTTGATGAACGGAGTGTTTCGCAATCGGGAACAACAATAGCATCGTATTCCATTTCACCGACTTTAAGAGGATTTGTACCCTTTTCGCAGAGTGTGGGGAAAAGTGATTCACTGATGAAGTTAAAGTCTATACTGCCTTTGAGAAGCCAGTCTGTGACATTGAAGAATTTTTCATCAAGTGCATCACGAGCAAGCTCTGATTTATCGTTAGGTCCCCAATGAAGCCAGAAACTCTCAACAGGATGAATAACACCAACCTTGACAACAGGCTTACCGCGGGTCATTGCAGAGTAAACTCTTGCAAAATGGTCTTCAACATAAGAATATTCTTTCCACCACGGTGACTGATAATGAATTGATGCAGGATAATCACGCTTTGCTTCACCTGCCATTGAAACCCATGAAAGATGAGGAACTCTGACTGTCACGCCGAGTGCTGCCTGCCAGTCGCCCTGAAGCTTATGACCTCTGAAATCAAAATCCCAGCCTGTTACACCGTAAAGCTCGGAAAGTACACCCTCTCTGCCGAACTGATGACAGGCTGACTGAGCCTGTTTTGCAGTTGTGAACTCAAAGCTGTTGCAGAGCATATCAATACCGGGCAGGTCAAAACCACGATATGAACGCATTGCTTCACCGAGAGCTGCAGTCTGACTGTGAAGTGAAGGTTCTTCCATCATATGCCCTGTGAGATACAGTCCGTTTTCACGGCACCATGAACCGCATACATCAGCAAAAGCCTCTGAAAAACGCTCTGAAATATGGTCGTGATAACGGTAACGGTTAAGACTTACTTCATTTTTCTTATCCCAGAAAAGCTCGGGAAGAAAATCAAGAATATCGTCACCGTAAGCCTTTTTGTATGTTTCGGGAATATCATCTGTCCAAGGAAGATTGATATCGTGTTTATCTGTTGAATTATTGAGTGTCTGCTTTCTGCAGAACTGAGGCTCATCAGTAAAGATAGCAGGTACGGCATCACCGAAATCATCACCGACTGTTTCTTTATATCTTTCATGTGTAACTTCAACAAATCGCTTTACGGCATCCTTGCTGAGAGTATCAAGATATGCCTGATTGTTATACCAACTTGATGATGAACTGATTTCCATATAAGCATACCATTTTGTGCCCTCAGCTGTGTCATCTTTGCCGATTCTCTTATATGCTTTCAGATATCCCTCACCGTCAAGAACAACATCATAAGCTGCAAGGAAGTCCCCTTCACCGTTTCTGCCGCCTTCACTTCTTGAATCATTTATGTTAAGACTTGCTGAGCTGTCCTCATATGAATCGGGAGTAAAGAGCAGATATCTTGCACGGTACTTTTTATCCTTTGTTACAAGACCGCCTGCAGCACCTGAAGGCCATCTGTCCTCATCATAAAGCCATGCAAGCATTTTTTCTTCCTTTGCCTTTTCAACACAAGCCTTGACAATATCCATATATTCATCAGAAAGATAGGGTGTTGCCATACCTGTTCTTACATGCATATGGAAACCGCCCAAGCCCATTTTTTTGAAGACTTCAATCTGCCACTTGAGTTCTTCCTTATCAAGTTTGCAGTTCCACGCCCAGAAAGGTGTTCCTCTGTATTCACTTGTGGGATTTTTGAATAGTTCTTTTGAAAGACACTTTTCGCTGTTCTTTTTGTAAATCATATTTTTCACCTCAGATTAAAAAATCTCTTTATCAATTTTACCCGTAAAGATATTATTTTCCGTAACAAGGACTGATTTGTCCGGATTTTCTGAAATAATACCGTAAGCGGGTGAATCTGTTTCGTCGGGAGCAAGGAAAACATTATTTCTTACTTTTATATCATAAACCATAGGTCTGAAAATGATATAGCCCCTGCTCTTACCATCTCTGCCACACGGTCCGTCAAAAATATTATTGTAAATTTCAATATTGTTATGAGGTGCATCACCGTGATGTCCTATAGCGGAAAAACCGTCACATTTGAATAAATTATTATAAATTTTAATATTACGGCAGACTGTATCATCACGCTTAAAATCAATAAGTGTACCGTCACAGTTATAAACGGGACCGTATGAGCCTTCACGGGCAAGATCAATCTGAATTTCCTCATTATAAAGAATTTCATTGACACTTGTGTATGTCGGCCCGTCAAATACACAGTTTCGTACAACTGCATTTTCCGTTGAATTAATTTCTATCATGTGCCATTGTGAGCAATGAACAAATCGGCAGTTTTCGATTGTGATATTTCTGCAATGAACCGTGTTGACAAGAGTTGACTTCTCTGTCATATTCTCATTACCGTCAAAAATACCGCCTGAAATCACAACATCATGGGTACCCTCATAGCCTCCCCAATCATATTCTGAATAAGATGCAAGAAGATATTTTGTAAAAGGTTCACTCGTATTACTTCTGAGAATTACGGCTTTATCTGAAAGTTTGAAAGTCTGGTTTGAATAGAAAATCAGAGCATTGGAAACAACATATATTCCGTCGGGAAAATAGACAATGCCGCCCTCTTTCACTTTATCAATACAAGCCTGTAATGCTTTTGTGTCGTCATGAATACCGTCAGCAAAAACTGACTTATTATTCAACACATTTATAAAATTCATTGTTATCACCCTGAAATCAGAAACCGAAATTATTTTCTTTTCTTATTTTTTCGATAATTTTACAGGACGAAAAAGCCATCTGCTTGCAATAATCGTAATATTCTCTGTTTTTACCGTCCACAAAATCCTTGAATGCTTCAATTTCCTTTGACATAACTACATTTTCATCAATGACGGGATAAAGCTCCTCTTTTTTTCCGTCATTATAATATCTGTTAATGCCTGTAAGCTTTGAAACAGAGTTTACTGTAATTGCTCCGTTTTCGCCGAGTATACGACTGCCTAAGAAGCCGTTTGCCGTTTTAGAATAAGTTATTGTAACTGTCTTGTCGCCATAAACAAAAATTAAAGTACCCGTACAGTCTGCACCCGATTCGAGGAAGTCGGAATGTGAAATTACTTTCACGGGCTCACCGAAAATTTCAAGTGCAAAGTAAACACAGTAAACACCTAAATCCATAAGAGCACCGGTACACATTTCAGGATTGAAAATATTAGGATTCTCTCCTCTTTTATAAGCTCCGTATTTTGATGAATGCTGTGAAAAATCAATACTTGCGGTTCTGATTTCACCAAGGTCAGCAATATTGTTCTTTATTATATCAAGACCATCGGAATGCATAGATTTCATTGCTTCAAGGAAGATAAGATTTCTGCTGTCGGCAATTTCATAAATCTCTTTAAGCTGTTCACTTGTCACAACGGCAGGTTTTTCACATATAACATGTTTACCGCTGAGAAGACACATTTTTGCCTGTTCATAATGCAATGAATTGGGACTTGCAATATACACAGCATCTATATTTTCATCAGAGAGCATTTTTTCAAGAGAATAATAATACTTATTTACTTTATTTTTTTCAGCAAACGCTTTTGCTTTATCCTCACTTCTTGAATAAACCGAATAAACACTTACATTATCAATATAACGGGAAGAATCAATAAAACTTTCTGTTATCCATGATGTGCCGATTGTTGCAATATTCATAACACCACTCCGTTCTTGTATAATATAACATAATTATTTTATTTTTTAAATACTTTTTTTATAAAAAGAGTAGACATATATAAATTTTTTATATATAATTAAAGTGTTAAATTATGGTCATACATAACATTCAGGGAGAAGTATCTTATGATAATAAGACCTTATCAGGAAAAAGACAAAAGCAATGTCAGAAATATCTGTATAGAAACATCAGTCGGGCATGAAGCTCCTGAAAAAGAAAAGCTATTCATTTTGAATCTCTACTGTGACTATTACATTGAACAGGAGCCTCAGAATTGCTTTGTTCTTGCTGATGATAATGATGATGCTGTGGGATATATTCTCTGCAGTGAAAACCTTAAAAGATTTTCAAAAAATATGTGTACATACCGATCGCTCATCAAATCAAAGAGTATTATTAAATACCTTTACTCCTGGGGTGAAATCATTTCTCATCTCCCTGCTTCAAAAAAATGTAAAGCACATATGCACATTGATATACTTCCCCCTTATCAGCACAAGGGCTACGGCACGCACCTTATAAATGCTCTTAAAGAAAGCCTGTCCTCAAAAGGTGTACATTCTGTTATGCTTGTTGTTAACAGTTCAAATAAAAATGCAGTTAAGTTCTATAAAAAGAACGGCTTTGCATCTTTTCTCAATTTCGGCAAAGGAATACTCATGACACTTGATTTCTGAGGTAAGACAATGGATATCATTACAGGTATAATTTTTATTCTGTTCTCTGCAGTTTCCGTTTCATACGGCTGGGGCATGAGAGGAACAATAATCGGCGGTGAAAAGGGTGCTATGCTTCCCGGTGCATTTCTCGGACTTATTATTGCCTTGTTTTCGGGGTCAGAAGTTCTTGCTTCTTCTCCGTGGATTCTTGCCGGTGTCGGTGCTGTCGGTATGTACTGCGGCGGCAATATGACCTATGCTGAGACACTTCACCTGACAATGCACGAAAAAAATCCTCCTCATTTTCTTAAAAATATGTTCGGCGGATTATTTCTCAGAGGCGGAATATGGTTCGGTCTTTTCGGCGGATTTATTTCAATGTTTATTTCCGCTGTTTCAGAGACTTATAATCTTTGGCAGATACTTATATTCTTCGGTTTGCTACCCGTATTTGCACTTGCTTTTTACTATCTATTTAATAAGCCTTACGATAAAGAAAAAAATATTTTCCCGAAAATCTATTTTTCAATCAAAAGAAAAGAAACCTGGGGCGGACTGCTGGGAATTCTTATTGAAATTATTCTGTTCTCACTTGTTTTCAGGGACCTTTCAACTTTTGCAATGACAATCGGGTCATTTATCTCGGGTGCCATAGGCTGGCTTATCGCTCAGTTTATGCAGATACGCGCAAAACACCCTGTAAAAAACGGAAAAAGATTCCTTGAAAAGCTTGGCAGAAAAAATGCTGTTGATGCTTGGAAAATCATGGAGTGCGTTTTTGGTTTTATCGGCGGAGGCGGATGTGCAGTAACATTTATCCTTGCAAGACCGTTGTTTGCTGATAAACTGAGATTTATTGATTCAAACGGATATTACTCCATTATTTCAGAAAGCAAAATCACTTTTGCATTATTTGCAATTTACATTATAATTCTTGCTGTCGATCTGATTCAGTTCTTCATTATTCCGAATGAGAGCAATAAATATAAAAGCTATATGAAATTCTGCAGTCTGACGGAATTTGCAATCTACAGTATTATACCTTTCACATTTATTATTTTAGGGGCTTTCAAGGTTGCTTCGCTTGTTTCGGTGCCGGTTTTAATGCTTGTACTTGCGCAGGAATTTGCAGAAAAATTTAATAAAACAGGACATATAAATCCTCGAGGAAAGATACCGCTGTTTCTTCCCGTTACTGCTGTTTTTATATTCATATTTTTAAAAAATGTAAGTTTAAATATTGTTGCTGTAATGTTAATTTATTCTGTAATTTATGAAGCTGCTTTTTTTGGCATGAACTATATTGAACACGGCAGTATAAAACTTTCACCAAGTGAAAAAACAGTCCACTCATACTTTATAATATGCTGTGTACTGATAATGATAATGACAATTTTAATTCAGGGAGAAATAATATGCTTAAAGACGTAAAATACTTCATAATCGACATGGACGGCACATTTTATCTCGGTGATAATATGATTGAGGGTGCAAACGAATTCACGGATGCACTTCCCGAAAAGGGCAAGGACTTTTACTTTTTCACAAACAACTCATCACACGATGCCGCAGAATGTCTTCACAAACTAATTAAAATCGGCTACCCCGTGCCTGAAGAGAAAATTATTATTTCTTCTCACGTTGCCATTGATTTCATTGAGAGAAACAGAAACGGTAAGAGAATCTATCTTCTCGGCAATGAGAACTTCACAAGGGATTGCGTAAAAGCAGGGATTAATCTTGTTGACGACAATCCCGATATAGTTCTTCTTGGTTTTGACACCACACTCACTTATGAAAAAATCAACAAAGCCGCAAACTTTATTGCAAACGGTGCCGAATACATCGCAACACATCCCGATAAAAACTGTCCTCTTGCAGTAGGTTTCATGCCCGACACAGGCTCAATGATTGAACTTTTTGCCGCTTCAACAAGCAGATATCCTGATATTATCATCGGCAAGCCCTACGGACATACCGTAGATTATGTTACAAACAAACTCGGCTGTACAAGAGAAGAAATCTGTTTTATCGGCGACAGGCTCGAAACAGATATTGCAATCGGTATGAAAAACGGCACAAAGAGTGTACTTGTTTATTCAGGTGTCACAACACCCGAAATGTATGAAAATTCTGACATAAAGGCTACCTGCACAGCAGAAAGCCTTAAATATCTCAAAGAATATATCTGACGGAAAGGAATTGATTCAAATGAGTGAAAACATCAAAAAATGCTGGTACAAGGAAATGGCGGTTTATCAGATATGGCCCCGTTCATTCTGTGACGGTAACGGTGACGGCGTAGGTGACCTTATCGGTATTCTTTCAAAACTCGATTACATAAAGAGCCTTGGTGTTGATGCTATCTGGTTCTCTCCTCTTTACGAATCACCCGGTAAAGACCACGGCTACGATATCTCCGATTACAGAAAGATTGCTTCATATTTCGGCACAAACGAAGATTTCAAAGCTGTTCTTGACGGTGCTCATGAAAGAGGTCTCAAAGTTATTATGGACCTTGTTATCAACCACACTTCAGACCAGCACGAATGGTTCAAACAGAGTAAAAATCCCGACAGCCCTTACAGAGATTACTATTTCTGGAGAAAAGGCAGGTGCGGAAACAAGCTCCCTCCCAATGACTGGCAGTCAAACTTCTCAGGAAGTGCATGGGAATTTGATGAAGAGGCTGATGCATGGTATCTTCACCTTTTTGCAAAGGAACAGCCTGACCTCAACCACGACAATCCTAAAGTCCGTCAGGAAGTCAAGGATATTATGAAATTCTGGCTCGACATGGGAGTTGATGGTTTCCGTGAGGATGTTATCACTTATATTTCAAAGGATGCAGGTCTTCCTGACGGTTTGCCCGTGCCCATTATCGGCGGTATGGAGCATTATATGGACGGTCCTCATCTTCACGATTATCTTGCTGAATTCAAGCATGATGTTCTCGACAAATATGACACCGTAACAATCGGTGAAGCTCCTATGATGACTACAAAAAAAGCTCTCAAGCACATCACAGAGGGTCCCGATCAGGTTCTTAATATGATGTTCAGTTTTCAGCATATGGAAGCAGACTGTTTCCTCAACAGCTGGCTTCACACTCCTTTTTATCTTAAAAAGCTCAAAACTGTATACAACAACTGGCAGACAGAACTCTACGGTAAAGCATGGAACGCAAACTACCTTGAAAACCACGACCAGCCCCGAGTTATCAGCCGTTACGGTAATGAAAAATTCCGTGTTGAAAGCGGAAAGATGCTTGCAACAATGTATATGTGCCTTTCAGGTACTCCCTTTATCTATCAGGGTCAGGAAATCGGTATGACGAACATATCACTTCCTTCAATTGATATGTACGAAGATGTTTCAACCGTTACCGTTTACAAAATGGTAAGTAAGATTCTGCCCAAAGAAACAACAATGAAGATGGCAAGATATGCTTCAAGAGACAATGCAAGAACTCCCGTTCAGTGGTCTGCAGAAAAGAATGCAGGCTTCACAACAGCAGACAAGCCCTGGTTCCACATCAACCCCAATTACACCGAAATCAACGTTGAAGCGGCAGAAAAAGACCCTGATTCAATTCTTCATTATTACAGAAAGCTCATCAGATTCCGTAAAGAAAATGAAATTGTGATTTACGGTCAGTACAAAGAACATTACCATGACAGAAAAGACCTTTTCGTTTATTCAAGACACTATAAAGATCAGAGAATGCTCGTAATATGTTCATTCAATGAAAATCCGATGATTTTCGATGCACCCGCAGGTTTCAACCTTTCAGAAGGTGAACTTGTAATGAATACATACAATGATGTTAAAACAAACGGTAACAGTTGCATTCTTAAGCCCTATGAAGCAAGAGTTTATCTTTTTAAATAAGGTGATATAATGTCAATAATCAGAACTGAAGCTTATTATAAATCCACCACAGGTGAAGATTTAATAAGAACATTGATATGGAGAAACGACGAACTTCCCCCCATGGGTGTTGTTCAGATTTCCCACGGACTTACCGACCACATTGACCGTTATGACAGATTTGCAAGATTTATTTGTGAACAAGGATATGTTGTATGCGGTAATGACCATCTCGGACACGGTATTGCAGCCGCTAAAAGCGGAAAACTCGGCAATTTCGGTGAACGTGATACTGATATCCGTATGGTAGACGACATGAATGTCCTTACAAACATCATGAAGAAAAAATACCCCGATATGCCCTATTATCTCTTAGGACATTCAATGGGCTCATTTCTTGCAAGACTTTATACGGCACAGTTCGGTGACGGACTTTCGGGACTAATTCTTTGCGGAACAACGCACCTCGGAGGAAAGTTATCAGTTTTTTCGGAATGGGTACTCCCCCTCGGTGAGATGATCGGTGCCGACAAATATTCCGATACGGGAAGTGAAGTCCTCGGAAAAATTACGGCAAAATATTTCAAAGAGGATGATGAAAGTGCATGGCTGTCTGTCAGCCGTGAAAACAGAGACGAAGCTCTTAACGACCCGTATTTCGATTATCCAATAACAAATGCGAGTGCCATGATGGTTGCAAAAATGCTTCTCAGAGCATCTTCGGATGACTGTTATGCAATGATTCCGCAAGGGCTTCCCGTTATGCTCATTTCCGGCGGTAAGGACCCTATAGGATTTTTCGGAAGAGGTGTTCTTTCTGCTTGTGATAAATACGAATACTACGGAGCAGATACATTTATGAAGATTTATCCGGGACTCCGTCATGAAATACTCAATGAAGACGACTACGAGGGTATTTATAACGATATCCTTGAATGGCTTAACAATAACAATAGTTACACAGGAGAATTTATATGAAAAAATCAACATTCAATCTCGGCGAATTCAGACAGCTCGATAAAGTTTTTCTGACTGCTGATAACGGAATTGACTGCGAAAATGTCACATCAGTTGCATTTGACGGTGAAACACTTTACATAGCACAGCCCGACGGTGTTTTTGAATATGCAGACGGCAAAATGAAAAAAACTGCAATCGGTGCATCAAAGATTTTCTCAGCAGACGGTAAGCTTTACGGTGCTGTGGGAAACAACCTCTGCGAAATCAAGAAAGGCAAGCTCAAGAAAATTGCTGAATTCACATCTCCCGTCAAAGATATCTCTGTAGCTCTTGACGGCTCATTCTGGCTTATCACCGAAACAAACCTTTATCTTAAAAAAGATGACGGTTTTGAAGAAATTGTGGACCTTCCCGAAGGTACAGTCTGTGTTGCCGCCCTTGACAACAAAGCAAAGTACGGTGAAACAGTTTACATCGGCTCTCAGGTTGAAGGTTTTATGTCAATGAAGGGCAAACGACGTCATTGGGCGGAGCTTATCCCTGAAATGACCCCCGTACTTTCAAGAAGCATCAACTGTGTTTCAATCGACAGTCTCGGTCATATATGGGTCGGCTCAGATGAAGGTCTAAATATCTATGACGGCAGAAATTTCTGGTTCAACGGTAATGACTTCTACTCTGTTCCCACAGGTTCTTTCAATGATATGTACTTTGCAAAGGACGGCAAGAAGTATTTTGCAACAAACACAGGCATTGTTACACTTATCGAAGGTAAGATTTCATACTATTCATTCGGCGCATGGCTTATGCATCCAACTGTTACAAAGATTTCCGTTTCAGATAAGGGTACAATTGCAGCTGTTACTCCCAGAGGTATCAGTATTATCACAACAAAAATTATGACGCTTGAACAAAAAGCTGCACACTACGATGCAATGGCTGTTAAATACTTCACAAGAAACGAAGGATATCAGGTTTCAAGAGAGCTGAGAAAATACGGTGACCTTGAATCAGGCTGGCTTCCCAATTCTGATAATGACGGTCTCTTCACAGGTCTTTACTGTGCAAGTCAATGTTTCCGTTATGCTGTAACAGGCTCTGAAGAAGCAAAAGCAAATGCAAAAAAAGCCGTAGAGGCTATGATTAAGCTCACAGAAATCACAGGCAAAAAAGGCTTCACCGCTAGAGCCACAAGATATTCTCACGAAGAAAACTTCATGACCGGCAACCGTGAGGAATGGCATGTCTGCGAGGACAACCCCGACTGCGAATGGCTGGGCGAAACATCAAGTGACGAAATGACAGGTCACTATTATGCATACGGCATCTATTTTGACCTCGTTGCCGACAAAAAAGAGAAAAAGAGAATTGCGGAAGTTGTGAAAACTATCACAGACCACATTCTCGAAAACAACTTCCACCTCTGCGATGTTGACGGTGTTCCCACCACATGGGCAAACTGGGAACCCGATCTTCTCAACAATGACGACAGATGGTACTATGAAAGAGGTACAAACTCACTCGAAATCCTTTCATTCCTTAAGACTACGTATCACGTAACAGGCGAAGAAAAGTACAATGATGTTTACAACATGCTCATCAAGAAGCATCATTATGCAATGAACTGTATGCAGTACAAGTGTGAAGACGGTCACCTTGCTCACATTGATGACCAGCTCGACTTCACAAACATCTATCCCCTTATCGTTTACACAGAAAACGAAGCACATAACGAAATCTACAAAATGGGTCTTACACATCATTTTGACTATGAAAAGATTGAACGTTCACCTATGTTCAATATCACTTACGGTGCGCTTACAAACAATCCTTGTGACATCGAAAATGCCGCAAAATCACTCTCGGAAATGAACCTTGACCTTATCCGTTGGCCTGTATTCAACAGCTACAGAAAGGATATTGTATGGGATACGGAGCAGGAAGCAATGGGTGCTCCAGCACAGCTCAAGTACCCCGTTGAATACGGCTCAAGAGTCCTTGTTCATTACGACGGAAACCAGTGCGTATGCGACTCAGGTTGTCAGGAATTTGTAAATGTAAATAACAAGACCGTTAACAGAACATCAACACTACCCTCAACAGGTGCAAACGGCATGCGTGCAATGATGCCCTATATTTATCTTCTTCCCTACTGGATGGGCAGATATTACGGTCTCTTAGGAGATTAATCAAAAGGAGTTTTTTATTATGTTAGGTACATTATTCAGTTATCTCAAAGTTGTTCTGTCTCCCCTTACAGCAGTTATAATGATGATTTCATCATTAATCTGTCCCACTCCCGCACCTACGGATGAAGCAGAAATTGTAAATGAGCTTGGTTATTCACTTATTGATGCGTTTCTCTGCGGTCAGGGACTTGACGAAGAAAATGACCTTTTCTATACATCAGGTTCACTTTCAGCCATCAAGATCTGCTGTCTCGGAATTATCGACAAGGCAACAGGTGAAGTTATTAAAGAAAACCTTGATGCACTTCCTCAGGAATTCAAAAATCAGGACTATAACCATATCGGCGATATTTCAGTTCAGAACGGTACAATCTATGCTCCCGTTGAAAATGAGCCTGAAACACACCCTCTTGTGCTTCTCTACGATGCTGAAACACTTGAATACACGGGTACATATTATGCTGTTGACTGGGAATATCTCAAGGACGGCATTGCGTGGTGTGCAACAGATGAAAACTATCTTTACACATCACAGTTCAATGAGGCTGACAGAATTGTTGTATACAATATCGACGATATGAGCTTTTCACACACAGTTGAGCTTTCTGAAACATTATTCAGAGTCCAGGCAGGCGATGTCCTTGACGGCAAAGCATATCTCAACTGCGACCCCGAGGGTGAAAACAAAACTGTTTACGAAGTTGACCTTGCAACAGGTAAAGTCACCCTTCTCTTTGACAGAAACACAACAGGATATGACACAGAGACTGAAGGTTTGAGTGTTTCAAAAGACAAAAACGGTAAACTTATATTCAATATTTCTGATTACAACAAGCTTGTTTCAACTTTTATTAGAACTTACAAATTAAAATAATAATGTAAAAAATGAGCCTTTCGGGGCTCTTTTTTTTATAATCCTGATTTTCAAAATATGACAAAATTCAACCTGATATAAAATAATATTTATTATTATGTGTATTCATATTGAAAAATTAAACACAATATGTTAATATATAAAAGAATATAATTATATGTATTGAAAGGGTTCACAAATGAATACTAAAGCTCCAAAAAACAAGTTGACTCTGAAAAAAAAGAATTCTACCACAACAGGACTTATAAAATTCTTTTTAGTATTTTTTGCGGCAAGTATTTTTGTTTCTTCTGTTTTCGCTGCTGCAAGCGGTGGCGAGTCGTGGAAATACATGCTGTTTCACAATGGTCCGTATACCGATATGTATATGGATTTCTTCAATTCAATGAGAGATGCCGGCGCTGAAGATGTATATACAGCAAGAAATAATATATATCCCCCTCTCAGTCTGCTCATTTTCAAAATTCTCGGCTTTATAGTATCTGATGAACTTATTGACCTTCCGAACAAGCAGAGAGTATTATTACAGTCAGACCAAAAATGCATGATGGTTTATATTATTTTTGCATGCATAATAATTCTTTCAATGTCAACCATAATCAACACATATGTCAACAGATTAAAATGGAAAAACAAGAAGAAGGAAGAAATTCTTAATTCTGTAATTTCATTTGCATTAATATTATCATATCCTGTAATGTATTGTATCGAACGAGGTAATATTATTATTTTAAGTATGATATTTACAATGTTCTTTATTTTCTTCAAGGATGTAGATAATAAAGTTATCAGAGAGATATCTTATATTTCACTTGCAATCGCCGCAGGTATAAAACTTTATCCTGCCATTTTCGGTCTGCTTCTCCTTTTTGAAAAGAAATACAAAGATGCTGCAAGACTTATTGTTTACGGCATAATTGCAGTTTTCCTTCCTTTTGTATTCTTTATAAACAAACCCGAAACACTTTCAATCGGCATTGATAATGGTTTATCATTAGCATCAATTACAAATAATAATTTGCTTTCAGCAGGCGGTGATTCATCCGCACTTTCAAATATTATTGAAAACCTTATTTCATTTGCAACAACAAAGAAAAACAGACTGAATTTCAGTAGTGTAAGCATTCAGAATTTTGTTTTCATCGTTAATCCTATCAATACAAAACTTGCAAGTATTTTAATGTGCATTACAGAAATTATTGCTCTTATCGGTCTTGCATTCACAAAAAAGAAATGGCAACAGATATTTTTACTTGCATACTTAATGCTTAACATTCCTTCAGCATCAAGTTCATATGCCCTCACATTCCTTATCATTCCCTTTATTATGTTTCTTTTCGATGAAGAAGGAAACGGATATCCTGCTGAGAAAAGACACAAAATTGATTTGTTTTATATTTTCTGTTTTGCATTACTTCTTACTCCGCTTCCTGTTTTTTGGTTTTTCCACGAAGAGGCGGCAAAACAGGTATTCACAAACTTAGGTGTTCCCTACCAGTCAAAAATCAATCAGGTACTGGCAGGTTTTGTATACCAGGGAATGTTCTTTGTAATAATAATTGAACAGTTTGTTTCATCATTAAAATCAAAAAAAGTAAAGAAGTCAGCAGAAAAGGAAAATTCAATTAATAATGAGGTAGCATGATGACACCGTTAATTTCCGTCATTATTCCTGTTTATAATGTAGAAAAATATATTGAAATGAGCATTAAATCAGTTATTGAACAATCATATAAAAACATAGAAATTATTCTTGTTGATGACGGTTCAACTGATAACTCAGGAAATATATGCGATACATTTGCAAGAAAAGACAACAGAGTCAGAGTTATCCACAAAAAAAACAGCGGTGTTTCAGCAGCAAGAAACACCGGTATTAATGCATCCGAAGGTGAATACATCTGTTTTATTGACAGCGATGATTATATTACAGAAGACTATGTTAAACATATGTATGATGTTGCTGTAAAATATGATACTGACATCACAACTTCCAATCAGTTTAAAATCTGGAACGACGGAAAAACTGTTGAATTATTCAAAAGAAATGAACCCTACGGCACAGTAACACTCAAATCAGGTACAGAAACGCTTTCAGATATGCTTTACGGCAAAACATGTTATGCTACATGTTGTTGCAAACTGTATAAAAAGGATATTTTTAAAGATATCCGTTTTCCCGAATATCGAATGGGTGAAGACTCATTTACAATGTATAAATGTTTTCTTAAAGCCACTTCTGTTGCACATCTTTATCAGCCTGATTATTATTATGTTCAGCATGAATCAAGCGCAATGCACTCTGTTGATTATTCAAGATTTTATGATTATATTGAACTTTCTGATGCTTTCATGCGGATTGTAAGCAAAAATCACCCTGAACTGTTCCTTCCTGCCGTAAACAGACTTATCGAAAACAACTTCTGGGTTTACATGAAAATGCGTAAAGAACCCGTAAAATACGGCAAACATTTGAATCATATTACAAAGAATATTAAAATTTACAGAAAATACGCTCTTAGAGATAAAAATGTTTGTTTAAGAACAAGAACTGCATGTTTATTATCATTTTTTGGAATGAATGTTCTTAATAAGATTTACGATAATTTTGCTAATTAAAAAAAACTCAGTACCGAATAATTCGGATACTGAGTTTTTTTGTTTAAAACAAAAAACCGACTTTAAGTCGGTTTCTGCTTTAAATTACATGTCGTTTCTTGATCTAACTTCAGCAACGAACTTCTTGATCATGTTGATGAAGTTCATGATGAAATCATAAAGCTTCTTAAAAATTTCCATTATTTGGCACCCCTTATTACTTTATATTTGAGAAATCCATTCCCGTATATAGAATAGCATATTATAGAAATAATTTCAATACTTTTTTATAAAAAGAGGTATAATTATCAAATTATTAACAATTCTTTAATAAAAACCCAAAAAAAGGACTTACTTTATTTGCATTGTTTCACAAAACTCAAACAAACAGAAGATTTTCCGAGCACATGGGTTGCCGAAACACCGTATTGACTTATTGAATCAGGTATAACACCGGATAATTTTTCTATTCTGCCGAGTATATTACCTGAAAAATCACAATCATAACCAAACGATATATTGTATTTACTTTTTTCAAAATTATCAACAAAATGTTTAGCAAACAGATCAAAAATTACAGAATCAGAATACTGAGAAATATTCATGCGAACTATATTATTATTTTTTATAATATACCCTTTCAATCCTTTATCCGAATCAAAAAAATTCTCATCTTTTGAAAGAACATATGTAAACTTATTCTGCTTCTGACTTTTTATAAAATTATAAAAATCAAATGCTGACAAATGAGAATTCTGATATAATTTTGCAAGTTCAAGAGTCTGTAAAAAAGTTCCTCCTGCAAAAGTCTTGCTATCATAAAACTTAATCATAAAACCTTGTTCATCAATTTCGGTTTTACGAAAAAATCTCTTTTTTGCAATTTCAGCCTGATGCTTGAAATCCGTCCATCTGTTATGCGGAAAAACAATAATCAGTCCGAAATAACCGTTATCATATGCCTGCTGAAACTCATATTCAAACAAATCTGCAGGAACAGTAGGCATTACAGTTACTTTTCCTGATTGGAGGTCATTATAAAATTTTTCAGAATTTGAATTTACAGTATCAATATATGAAGTGTTATTGCAAAAATATATTGAAGGAAATGCTGATATATCAAACTGCTTAAGCAGTTGTCTGTTCTGTGGCAACTGTTCATCATCACATATCGTCATAAATTTAAGAAAAGCCATAAACTATACCTGCCAGTTATAATCTCTTAGTTGACCTTTCTGCTGAAGTTCAGGAAAATTCCACTGTCTGAGGACTTCATAAACACCTACTGCAACGGCATTTGAAAGATTAAGACTTCTTGCATCGTCTATCATAGGAATTCTTACTGTTGTATCGTGGTTATTATAAAGCAAATCTTCGGGGAGCCCTTTTGTCTCCTTACCGAAAACAAGATATGCATTATCAGGATATTCAATTTCGGCATAAGTCCTGTCGGCTTTTGTTGAGAAATAAAAAAACTTGCCGTCTTTGTTTCTATCAAAGAAATCGTCAATATCTTTGTAATAGGTTATATCAAGAAGATACCAATAATCAAGACCTGCTCTTTTTAGTTTTTTATCATCAACCTTAAATCCCATAGGTTCAACAAGATGAAGTCTTGCACCCGTTGCAGCACATGTACGGGCGATATTACCTGTATTCTGAGGGATTTCAGGCTCTATAAGAACAATATTAAGTTCAGCCATTATATTAACTCCAGACTTTTCATATAAATCGGAAGACAGCGTTCAAATGCAAGACCAAATCTTGAGTCACCGCCGATTTTTACAGTTTCTTTTATAGCTCTGACAACAAAACCAATTGCTTTTTCAGCAGACTCATTAACAGAAAAACCGTTAAGAATTCCGCCTAAAAGCGAAGATGCAAACAGATCACCTGTTGAATGGAACATTCCGTCAATTCTTTCGGAAAGTGAATATGTTATAACATCATTTTCAGCATCATAAGCTCCTGCACCGATTGATTTACCGTCAAAATCAACACCAGTGAGAACAACAAATTTTGAACCGAATTTCTGTGCAAGGCTCCTCATTAATTCGTCTGTATACTCTTTTGTATAGGGTGGAGTAAGATATTCCCGTTCAAGAAGAAAAGCTGATTCTGTGAAGTTAGGAACAATAATATCGGCATTTGAACATAACTTTTTCATTTTCTCAACAAATGCAGAATCAAAAGTATCATAAAGAGTGCCGTTATCAGCCATTGCAGGGTCGCATAAGAATAAAGTGTTTTCATGTCTGAAATCATTTACAAAATCGCAAACAATATCAACTTGTGCTGAAGAACCGAGAAAGCCGCTGTAAACAGCATCAAAAGTGACACCGATTTTCTTCCAATGAGTCATAAACGGACGCAAATCATCTGTAAGATCACGGTATGTATAATCATTAAGACCGCCCGTCTGTGTGGACAATACGGCGGTCGGCATAACTGATACCGATACACCTGCGGCAGAAAGAACAGGAATAGCCGCAGTAAGAGAACACTTGCCCATTCCTGAAATATCATGAACAGCGGCAACCGTTTTCTGAACTGACATAATAATCACCTTTGCATATAATAACATAAATATATGCATAATTCAATTAATTTAACAAAAATGTATCATATTTTTTCAAAATTGCTATTGACTTTTTGTTTCAGTAGTGGTATTATATCAAGGCATTAAAGAACTGCGCCGGTAGCTCAGTTGGATAGAGTGACTGGCTACGAACCAGTAGGTCAGGGGTTCGAGTCCCTTCCGGCGCGCCAGAAAAAACCACTTCTTCGGAAGTGGTTTTTTCTTTACTGTGTTTTTACCTGTTTAAGGTGGTTTTCTACACTCCCCTTACATACCACTTCGGCACAGAATTCTGCATATTGTCATACCAAGAGAGGACATCCTTTGCCTGCTTCAGCATTGTCTGTATTTCGCCGTCACCAAAAGGTATTGCCCAAGGGATAGATGAAAGCATATTACTGCTGATGTAAAGTGCAAGGAGTTTCCAAAAGTCCATAGGAACTTCATTATCAAAATAGCCGTTGACAATACCTGAAGCAAAAAGCGGAGCAGACTGTGCACACCATACAATGCGATTGAATTCTTCCCACGGGTCACCGAAATCATATCGGTCAAAATCAATAATTACAATTTTGCCATTTTCAATCATCATATTGCCGATATGATAATCTCCGTGCTGATAAGCTTGAGGTCTGTTTTTCAGTAAATGTCGGTTAGCCTCTATGTAGTCAATAATATATTCAGCACCGTCAAATTTTATAGGACAGTCATTATACATCTGTATTTTTCTGTCCATTTTCTTGTTAAAACGGATTTCCCAATCAGGTTGGTCTGCAGGTGCAGGAATTGAATGAATTTTCTTCAGAATTCTGCCTGCTTCAAGTCCAAGCGCATACTGTTCAGAGTTTGCAAGATACGGAACAACTTCCTCTGCGTCTTTGCCGTCAATCCAAGTCTGCAAAGTATAAACGCCTTCGTCACACTTGCCAAATTCAACAGACTTACACATAGGAACACCGAGCTTCTCAATCTCTTTTTGCATAAGGTACATATTTTCACGACTTGAACTCTTTTCAAAAGGAGTAACACGCAAAAGATATTTTGTTCCGTCAGCAGTAGTGACACAGTATTTTTTATCACACGACCAACCTTTATTTAAAGGTTCTTTTGATATAAATTCCATCATAGCGCCAATCCAATTTCTTTCATTTTCTTTATCAGTCTCTTTGCCCGAAACAGAAGATAATCATGCCCCATTTCCCCCAAAAGAATGTACCAGTTCAGCTCATTACAAAGTGCATAAAGCTCGATCTTTAAATCACAGTATTTGGAAGTTTTGTTTCTCTTTTTATATTCCTCATAGAGTTTCAGTTTTTCACCGAATCCGAGAGTCAGGCAGAAAAGTTCATATTCAGGCTCTGCCCACAGCATATCAAAGGGGTCAACAGCCCCTGCAAGTTCAGATTTCCAGAAATTAATTATCAGATTCGGCATCCAGAAATCGCCGTGACAAAGACAGGCAGTATTGTTTGTAACACTGAATATTTCATCGAAATTAGTGTTGATAAGTTCAACAGCTTCCATAATCTCAGGTTCAATCTCGTTTTTCTCAAACTTTTCTTTCGTAAAGGCATAAATGTCTGTGAAATAATCTTTATAATACTCAGCCCAAGTGTCATAAACAGGATTATTATATTTGCCGAATTTGTCATTATATACGCTCTGTGTATTCAAAAGTGCATCAATGATGCTGTTTCTTAAATGCTTTCGTGACGGAACAAAATTTATGAGTTTGCTTTTACCGCTTATTCCTTTTATATATTCCATTCCGAAAAACACAGTATCGTTCTCCTGATGTAAAAAATAGGTTTTCGGAACTTTATATGAAACTTTCGGTGAAAGGAAATCAAGCATTTTCTTCTCTTTACTGATTGCATCATAGAATTTGCTTGTTTTTACGGCAATCTCATAGGGTTCACATGCAATTTTTACAAGATAAACACTTCCGCTTGCACCTTTGCCAACAGCACGAATTTGTTTAACTTCTGTATTCATTTGCTTTTCAACAACTGATTTGATTAAATCTGTATTCATAGTCTTTTATCCTTTCGGATTATAAGATGATAATATTTCATTTATATCTTGTTTATAGATATTGCTTCCGAGGATATCTCCGTTAGCACCAAAACAGATTGCTTTTATATCTGTCGGGTCCTCCCAATACGGATTTTTCTCAGTTTTACTTAAATCAAAATACTCACCAAAATATTTTAACGCATTTCCGCTCGGAAAAATTACATTACCTTCGCTTGCTTCAATACCCATTTGAGTGAATTTCTGAAGCAAATCTCTTGTACTGATATTATATTTATTGTTGTCTTCGGGACTGACAAGCCATGCAGGGTGCACCCTTAACTTAACATCTGTTTCATTAACAGCTTCTGCAAATACTTTTACATATTCAAGGGGTATTACTTCCTGATGAAAAGCATCAACTGAAAGAAGAATATCATTTACACCGCTTTGGGTTATCTTTTGTGCAACAAGCTTTATTTTATCAGAATCCTTGCTGAAATACCCGTTTGTTATAAGCTGTCTTTGAGGAATATTCATTTCTTTTGCGGCTTTATGTATCTCAGAGACGGTTTCATAGTAAAGCAAAGGTTCACCGCCAAAGGTCATAACAGATTCAATGTTATATTCCTCTGCTATTTTTCTGACAGCATTTGACGCTAAATATTTATCAATGTTATCTGAGCTTTTGTGGTCACCTTGAGAACAATGTTTACATTTGCCTGTGCAAGCCATAGTAACGACAAATTCTATACGATTAAGATTTTTCAAGTATTTATTCATAAAAACTCCTATATTGGATCTATTTATATGCCTTAATTGTAAAAGTTGCACCCCAATTATTCAGGACTTCAACCGATGAAAATCCTGCTTCAAGTAGTGCTTCTGTTTCGTGTTCAACAGTTAAAGGTGTGTCATAATGATAAAACTCATTATCATCAATACCCTGAAGTTTTTTCAAGCGAAGTAATTCTTCTCTGTATGTTCGCTCATCTTCTTCGGATAAGGCAAAATAGTCTGTCAATATGAAATATCCATCCTCTTTTAATGCTTTACACAGTTTTCTGTAAAGCGGAATTTTTTCTTCCTTTGTAAAATGATGAAGTGATTCCACCGAAACTGCAGCATCAAAAGCATCTTCATCAAACGGAACATCAAAATATGAACCTAAAATTAAGTTTAAGTCTTTGTCGGGAAACTTTTCTTTCAATGCGTTTAACATTGCTTCGGTCAGGTCAATACCGGTTACCTTCGCATAGGGATTTATTTTAAAATAGTGTTCCAGTTCCAATCCTGTACCACAACCTAAATCA
>JAZSPR010000110.1:0-2184 GCA_045537555.1 Acutalibacteraceae bacterium
TGGAATCCCATCACTTACGGTATAGTTGAAAATAACATCGGCGTTTCTCACGCAACGGCACACGATGATGAACTGACACCTGTTGTCTGCGAATATATCATTGAAAACAAGCCCGATTTTCTGTTTGTTCATTTTGACAGCATTGACGGTGCAGGACATTCAACGGGTTACGGACTTCCTGCTTTTATCGAGCGTATTCACGAGGTTGATAAGCTTATCGGAGATGTTTACTCTGCAGTTAAAAATGCCGGAATGCTTGAAGATACAATTTTTATTGTTATTGCCGACCACGGCGGCACCAATGATGAAAACTGCAAGGGCAGTCACGGTGGATGGACAGATGAAGAAAAATATGTAACTTTTGCCGCAACTGGTAAAGGAATCAACAAAACTGAATTAGATGAAATGAATATCCGTGACCTTACCGCTATCGTGCTTTATGCTATGGGAATAGAGTCTCCCGAATTTGACGAAAACGGCTGGACCTCACAAATTCCCGAAGGTCTGTTTGCGGATTATGAAGGTGAATACCGTGATATTTCACACCTCACGGGTGCAGCACCGAGAATTTCAAAAACGCATCACGAATCTGAGCTTGTTTAAGGAGAAACAATTTATGGATAAAACAAAATTTAACTATAACTATTCTAAAATACTGTGGATGAAAATGTTTCTTGCAAAGCCTGATTACGAGAATAACACTTCCGATGTGCTTATCAATTTTGAACAGGCTCTTGAAATCATAAAGTCAATTGACAACATCACGCAGGGAATAGAAAAAATCATCTATCTTGTCGGCTGGCAGGGTTTGGGGCACGATGACCTGTACCCCGAAATGAATGTAATAAATCCTTACCTCAAGCGTGACTGCGATGCAACTGCAAAAGACAGCCTTTTGTGGCTTATTGAAAACGCAAAGAAATGCAACACGGTAATCAGCTATCACGGAAATGTTGCCGATGCATATAAAGCAAGTCCCACCCACAATGAATTTGTAAAAGCGGGTGCAGTGCTTAAGCACTCTGACGGCACTGCTGCGGTAATTGAAATTTTCAACGGCAGAGATGCTTACAAAACATCATACAAGCAGTATTGGGAAAGCGGACTGTTCAAAAAAATCTTTGATGATTTCTGCGAAGCGGTTCCCGTAAAAGAAGCAGGCACGGTTCACCTTGACAACTTCTGCATTGCGGAAAATATGTTTCCACGCACGGATGTTGATCAGCAGAATGAAGCCCGCAATAAAATGCTTGACTATGTAATGAGTCTTGGTATTGATGTTACGAGCGAATACACTTACCGTGAACTTCCGCTGCGTGCCGATGCAGACCATCACCCCGTAAGAAAGTATTACGGGCTGTATGAAAAGGATTTGCCTGTCGGCGAATGGAAAAATGCACCTATGCACACTCTTGGCAGAATACCTGCCGTTTGGTGGATGTCAGGTATGACTATTGATGATTGTATCAATGTTCAACCCGAGCAATTCAGCGGTTATCTTAATGATGCTGTTCTGAAAACGGTTTTCTACGGCACGATGCACGGCGAAGACATCTGGATGAACAACGGTATTGAAAAGGAAGTGTGGGTTCCTTTATTTATCAAAGAATTCTGCACTCACCATGTTCCGTATATTTATCTCAACCGCTATAAGAGACTGAGCTATAGAGAAGATGACGGAAACTATATTGTCAGTTTCTCGGATGGTGTTGAAAGCACAGGCAAAACAAAATCAATCACTAAAAACGGTGTTGTTCTCAAACAAGGTAACGATGTTATCTTGCCATTAACGGAAGATAACAAAGTCTTTGTCGCCTATTCCGAAAGCGGAAAAGACGGTGAATGGTATATCCCCGATGCTGAATTTGAAAAAGCAAGTGTTTATAACATCACGGCAGAAGGAAACGAGTATATCGGCGATGTTTCGGTTACGGATAAAAAAATATCGCTCAGCCTCAAAGCAGGACAGGCTGCAGTAATTAAAGGAATACTCTGATACAAGCAGTTCTGAAGGCGAGGTTTAGGAATACAATGCTGAAAATCAAGAAAACCACAATAAAAATAGGTCTCGAAAAACCGCTGAAAATTCTTCATATGACAGACTCACATCTCCCGTTTTATTGTGACAGTGACTCTGAGAATATGATAAGACAGGGCAAAAAACGAAACGAGAAAAGAAGTGTA
>JAZSPR010000049.1:0-2809 GCA_045537555.1 Acutalibacteraceae bacterium
TGCACGGTATATGGGGTGGACCTTCAAGGAGGACTATGCTGTAAAAAGTGTGCAGGGAATGATGTGAATTAATATGAAGAATTTAAAGAAGCTCACTATTTTACATTCAAATGATTTGCACGGAGATTTTCTCACTGAAGAAATTGATAACAACCTTGTAGGCGGTGTGTCGATGCTTTCGGGGTATGTTAACAAAGTAAGAAACGAAGAAAATAATACTATTTACTGCGTTGCAGGCGATATGTTCAGAGGCTCGGTTATTGACTCGGAGTTTCAGGGCGTTTCAACAATTGAAATAATGAATATGCTCTCGCCCGATGTTGTTACAATCGGCAACCATGAAACAGATTACGGTGTTGCTCATCTTCTTTTTATTGAAAAATGTGCAAAATTTCCTATTATCAATGCAAACCTGCATATTAAAACAAACGGTGCAAGACTGTTTAAGTCACATTATATAGCAGAAATTGACGGGATGAAAATTCTGTTCATCGGTCTTATTACCGAAGAGGTTCTTTCTCAGACAAAGAATGACGGTATCATCGGTACATTCGTGGATATTAACGAGGCTGCAACAGAGGTCGGTAATATCTGTAATTCCTACAATGCAATAGACATTGATTTTACTGTTCTTCTTACTCATATCGGCTTTGAGGAAGATAAAAAACTGGCTGCGGTTCTTGATCCTGCATGGGGTGTTGATATTATTGTCGGCGGACATTCACATACCTTTATTGATGAACCTGCTGTTGTGAATAATATTGTTGTTGTTCAGGCAGGTACCGGTACAGACCAGATAGGCAGATTTGACATCGTGGTTGATACGGATAACAACTGTATTGACAGTTTTAAATGGCAAACTGTTCCGATTAATGCAGAGCATTGCCCGAGGGATGAAGAGCTCGAAAATATACTCAGGCACTATAAAGAGCAAACAGATGAAAAGTACAGCAGACTTGTTACGAGATTCAGAAAAACTCTTACACATCCGAGCAGAACTCAGGAAACAGCTCTCGGTGGCTTGTTCTCTGACATTATGCGCGAGTCTCTCGGTCTCGATATAATGCTTTTAGGCTCGGGTAGTGTCAGAAGCACTCAGTTAGGTCCGATTGTTCTTTTCTCTGACCTTTGCGAATGCTTTCCGTATGATGATTCTGTTTATATGCTCAAAGTTGCAGGTGCACAATTAAAACGAATGATTGAATATATGCTTCGTGATGAAGTATGGGAAGGTGCACATTGTGAATTTTATCAGCTGTCAACAGGTATGAGGGTTGAGTACGACAGAGCAACACACACATTCAGCCGCTTCGATTTTAACGGCGAACCTGTTGATGACAAGAAAGTATATAAAATCGGTCTCCAGCGGTTCCATCTCAATAACTTTGAAGAATTTTTCTCCGTTCCACTTGAAGAAGTTTCTCAGAACGGTAAGCCTCTGGTTGTTTCAACCTCATGCACAAGTATTTTTGATGAATACCTTTCAACTCATCAGAATCTTGACCGTGAAATTACAGGCAGACTTATTGTAAAGTAATCACAGGTGAAGAAATAAACATTTATAAACAAAGTCCGAAAGGAGAAATGCAACATGGGACTTATTAAAGCAGGCATAGGCGCACTCGGCGGTACACTTGCTGACCAGTGGAAGGAATTTTTCTACTGCGATTCATTGGAAAACGATGTGCTTATGGTCAAAGGCTCAAAGAGAGTCGGCGGACGCTCATCAAACACAAAAGGAAACGATAACATTATCTCCAACGGCTCGGGTATTGCTGTTGCTGACGGTCAGTGTATGATTATCGTTGAGCAAGGCAAGATAGTCGAGTTTTGCGCAGAGCCGGGTGAATTTACATACAACTCTTCAACAGAGCCTTCAATTTTCTCAGGCAAGCTCGGCGACTCAATCAAAGAAACCTTCAAGACAGTCGGCAAGCGTTTCACTTACGGCGGAGATACAGGCAAGGACCAGCGTGTTTACTATTTCAACACCAAGGAAATTCTCGACAACAAGTTCGGCACAGCCAACCCCTTTATGTTTGAGGTTGTCAACAAGCGAATCGGTATGGCAAGAACCGTTCAGGTAAGATGCAACGGTGTTTATTCCTACAAAATCACAGACCCGCTTCTTTTCTACACAAGGATTGCAGGCAACGTTGACGATGAATACAGACGCGATGAAATTGATATGCAGTTAAAAACCGAGTTTGTTTCTGCTCTTCAGCCCGCATTTGCAAGACTGACAGAGCTTGAACTTCGCCCTGCACAGATTCCTGCGCACACAACGGAGCTCAAGGATGCTATGAATGCGGCTCTTAAGGCTGAATGGACAGACCGCAGAGGTATTTCCGTTGAGTCAATTGCGCTCAATCCCATTACCCTCACAGACGAGGATATGAAGAAGATTACACAAATGGAGGATGCCGCAACAATGGGCTCCAATCCGTTTATGATGGCAGGACGAATGACCGACGCACAAGCAAACGCAATGGAAGCGGCGGCAAGTAACCCCAACGGAGCAATGAATGGCTTTATGGGCTTCA
This sequence comes from Acutalibacteraceae bacterium, assembly GCA_045537555.1. GTDB lineage: Bacteria > Bacillota > Clostridia > Oscillospirales > Acutalibacteraceae > UBA1081. Next base: position 2,544 of record JAZSPR010000049.1, read on the forward strand.
ATATGGCAATGGGAGCAAACGGGGGCTTCAACGCGGCACAGATGTATCAGGCAGGAGTTCAGCAACAGCAGCAGATGGCACAGCAACAGCCTGCTCCGACACCTGCACCGGCTGCTCCTGCACAAGGCGGCTGGAAATGCGCCTGCGGTGCAACGGTAAGCGGCAATTTCTGCACAGAATGCGGTGCAAAAAAGCCTGCCGAAGAAGGTTGGACGTGCTCTTGCGGAGCGGTGAATAAAGGCAAGTTCTGCCCCAACTGCGGAAGC
>JAZSPR010000116.1:0-7710 GCA_045537555.1 Acutalibacteraceae bacterium
ACTCTCAAAAGAGGGGCTTTTTCAAGGTCAAACGGTGTATTGAATGCTGAAATATCATCGCTTGAAAGTTTCTCTACACTTATTGATGCTTTTTCTTCAATAATCTGCATAACCCGTCCGTTTATGTTTTCAAAACGGGTACGAAGGCTTTCGTGTCTTGCAATTAATTTATTGACTGCATTTTCAAGCCTTGATATATCAGGTTTCTTTACTTTAAAAGCATAAGGAATATTGTAATGTGCCGAATCGGATTTCATGTATTGCGAAGTGTAAACTCGCATCTGTGCCTGAGTTGCAGGTAATACGTTACTGTACTCGACTTTTACATATTCGGTTACAGTCTCACTTAATTTCTCTGCAATGTCACGTATATCCTTACTGTCAAAGATTTCTCTTACAGTTATTTCATAGCCCTTTGATTCAAGCTTTGCAGAAAGTTCAATTGCTTTAAGGCTGTCTCCGCCGATATCAAAGAAGTTATCGAGAACACTTACTTTTTCATTACCTAAAACAGCTGAAATACATTCCGCAACAACTTTTTCATTGTCTGTTTCGGGAGCAATGTATTCAGTTGTTGTTTCTATATTTTCAAGATTAATTTCGGGAAGTGCCTTTCTGTTAATCTTACCGCTTGATGTCATTGGCATTTCAGCAATATGGGTGAATAGATGAGGAATCATATATTTGGGAAGTTTATCTGCAATGTTTTCCTTTATCTCTTTTGCAGACTTCTCTTCACCCGTATAGAACACACAGATAAACTGTCTTCCCTGCTTGTCCTCACGCACAACAGCAACGGAGAGATTGATTCCGTCAACAGCTGAAACTGCATTCTCGATTTCACCGAGTTCGATACGTTGACCGTGAATCTTGACCTGGAAGTCATTTCTTCCGCAGAAAATAATTTCTCCGTCATCACGCCAATATGCGTTGTCGCCTGTTTTATACAGTTTTCCGTTGCCGAACGGATTATCAATGAATTTTTCCGCCGTAAGTTCGGGATTATTAAGATATCCCTGACCAACATTCATACCTGCAATGCACAGTTCACCCTGAACACCGACAGGAACAAGGTTCATATATTTATCTGTCACATGCATCTGCGTATTGTAAATTGGTCTGCCGATAGGCACGGGGTCTGTGTCTTCAGGAGTGCAATCGTAATATGTTACGTCAACTGCACATTCAGTAGGACCGTAAAGATTATGGAGCGAAACTTTATTATAATCATAAAGTTTATAGAATCTCTGCACAAGAGAAGCCGATAATGCTTCACCTGACAAGAAAACATATTTTACCGAATCAAACTTATGGATTTCATCATTATGCGATTCAAGATAATTGAGAAACAACTCAAAAACAGAGGGCACAAAATGAATATGTGTCACGCTGTTTTTTTCTGTTTCTATAAGTATTTTTTCAGGGAGGAAATGTTCGTCGGGTTTTGAAACTGCGAGACAGCCTCCACATATACCCCACCAGAATAGCTCCCAGACGGAAACATCAAATGTATAGGGTGTTTTCTGCAGTATTACATCTTCACTGTTGAGAGGATATCTGTCGTGCATCCAGAGAATTCTGTTTACAGCCGATTTATGGCTGACTTTTGCACCTTTCGGGTTGCCTGTTGAACCCGAGGTATATATTACATATGCCGTGTCATTTTCATCTGCATTACAAGGCGGTACAACTTCTGATTTCTGCATATTATTTCTGACAAATGCAGTCATATCAATACAGGGTGTTGGTCCTGTAAGATGTACGAATTTCCCCTGAGAAATGACAGCAGATGCATTACTGTTTTTAAGAATATATTCAATTCTTTCAGGAGGATATGACGGGTCAATCGGCAGATATGCATTTCCGCCTCTGATAATGCCGTAAATTGCCGTATACATTTCAGGAGAACGCTCACAAATTACGGCAATAACACTCTTTGTACCGTTTGTGATTTTTCTTATCTCTGCGTCAAGATTTTCCGAGACAGCAAGAAGCTCACCGAAAGTCAGATTTCTTTCAGCAGTTTTTATGCATATTTTATCTTTATTTTCATTTGCAGTCTTTTCAAAAAGGCTGTAAAGTGTTGAATTATCAGACACAGAATAGCCGTGTTCCGTATCATTAAAATCAAAAATCAATTTCTGCTTTTCATCTTCCGAAAGCATACTCAGTTCCCCGATTTTTTTATCGGGGTTTTCCATGCAATCATGAAGCAGATTGAAAATGTGGGTGTGTATTGTGGTTATTTCATCTTCAGTAAATTTATCGGTACGGTAATCGAAATGCATTTTCAGGGTACCGTCCGCATCATGGTCTTCAATATGAATCTGCAGATTTTCCGCCTGCATTCCGTTTGAATACCACTCAATAATGGTTTCACCATTAACAATCTGAGCATTCTGATAGCTGACAATCACATCAAAAAGTTTTCCTTTGCCGGACTCTTCAAGAATGTCTGTATAATTGAATTTCTGATGTCTGAGCACGGAAAGAACATCGGAACTTACCGCAGAAATATTATCTGAAACTGTAGCGGCATAGTCGGGCTTCATAAGAACGGGGACTGTGTTTACATACATACCCATTGTATTTCTTTCTTTTTCACCTGTTCTGTTGAGAACTGTGGTTCCGATAAAAAAGTTATCGGCATTTTCCTTTATTCTGCTGAAATAAAAGGATGTGACGGCAAGAACAACGGCAAAAACAGATGTATTGAGTTTTCGGCTGAAAGCTTCAAGAAGTTCTGTTTCTTCAATTCTGAACGTTTTTCTTTCCGCTTTAAAAGATATATCAGGTTTGGATGAAATAAACAGCGGTTCTGAACATTCATTAATTTTCGAGGTAAAATATTCTTTATCTTTTATATATCTCTTGCTGCCGAGATATTCTTCTTCCGTTATCAGATAATCAGCATATGAATAAGCCTCGGGCATATACCCTGTCAGCAGCAGTTTCATTTGACTTGCAACCAATGCACAAGTCCAGCCGTCAGAAATTATATGATGCAATTTTATTAGAACTCCTGAATGTGACGGAAGAATTACGGGAGTTATTTCACTCAGAGGACCGTCAGGTGCAAAGGGAATTTTTGCATAAGAATCAGCATAAGCATTGAGTTCTTCGCGGGAATCAAAATGAAGCGCAGGAATATAATTTTTTGTAAAATCAGAAAAATACTGTGAAACTTCTTCTCCGTTTTTTTGTATACGGATTCTCAGCGCATCATTCATTCTGTACATAATATTGAGCGCATTGTTTATTTCATCTTCGGATTTTACGGTATCAAGAAGCATACAGCCACAAACACACGATACGGAACCATTCATCAATGATTCCATATTGTATATCTGTCTCTGCGGTTTGCTTAATTTCATTTTTTATCCCTCTTTGTTTTTTCAGATGTGTGACTCAATATAGTCTGTAACATCGCCGACAGTTATCATTTTTGCAAGGTCTCTGTCAGGTATTTCAATATCAAATTCGTCTTCAATTGCACAGATTACCTGTACAAAATCATATGAATTGATTTTAAGATCATTTCTGAGAACAGTATCTTTATTTATTGTCAGGTCCTTAATACCTGTTTCTTTCTGAAAAATTTCAACAAGTTTTTCTGTCATCTTATTGCTCCTTATAAGTTCTTCTGATTTTCTTTGTAGTTGTCTTGGGAAACTCTTCATCTCTGAATTTAACAACGGAAACCTGTCTGTAAGCCGGCTGTTCATTGTTGTACAGACGGATTTTTTCATCGATTATTTTTTTTACATTGTCTGTTTCGTAATCAGGGAAAATTTCTGCCGTTATAAGGTCATTTTCACCGTAAACAATGACTTCCTTTATTTCGGGAACCGCAATTGTCAGTTCGTTTTCAATCTTTTCAGGGGACAGATTTTTGCCGTTTTTAAGAATAATAAGATTCTTTTTTCTGCCTGTAATGTAAAGCACACCGTCTTCATATTTACCCATATCACCCGTACGGAACCAATCATCTTTGAACGCAAGACGTGTGGCTTCTTCGTCTTTATAGTAGCCTTTCATTACGATTGAGCCTTTTACAAGAATTTCACCGATACCGTTTTTATCGGGTTCGTCTATTTTTATTTCACAACAACACAGCGGAACACCGACACTGCCGTCAACCCAGTATTCGGGTCTGTTTGATGACACAACGGGTGAGCATTCTGTTATGCCGTAACCGTTGATGATGTTCACACCGAAATCTCTGAAACCTTTTATGATGTTAATGTCAACAGCCGCACCGCCGCAGCTTACCCACTCAAGATTACCACCGAAAGCCTCAAGAACAGACTTAAAGAGAACTCTTCGCAGGTCAATACCTGCTTTAAGGAGACCGTTACTGACCTTTATCATGGTTTTAAGAAGCTTTGTTTTCCCCTGTTCTTCAGCACTTACCCATATTTTCTTATACATTGATTCAACAACCATAGGTACAAGGAACAGATATGAAGGCTTTGCCTCTTTGAAATCGTTCATAATGGTTTTTATGCTCTTTGTTATGTAAATGGGCTGTCTGTAAAGGACGATTGAACCTATTCCGAGTGTAAACGAGAAAGTGTGATGCAAAGGCAGAATACAGATTGTTGTGCCCTGTGCAAGAACATTTTTGCATGAAGCAACAGCATCAATTGCAATGTTGCTGTGTGTGAGCATAACCCCCTTACTGCTGCCCGTTGTACCTGATGTATAAACAATTGCGGCAATATCATCGTCATTCACATTGTAATTTACAAAATCTGTTTTTCCTTGAGCAAGAAGTTCTTTTCCCTTTTCAAGAACTCCGGGGATACCGTTCATATCAAGAAGTTCAAGTGAGGGCATTTTTTCGGCAATTTCCTGAGCTTCGGCAGAATATGTATCGGAATACACAAGAAGAGAACACTCTGTTCCGGCAATAATCTCTGTCATTTCATTAACGGGTAATTCTTTATCAACAGGAACAATTATGTTATCCCCCGTGACAACAGCAAAATAAGTCAGGAGCCATTCATATGAATTTTCACCCATAACGGCAATTTTACTTTTTCTGACATTTTTCTCAAACAGATAAGTACCGAATGCATCAACATCTGCATTGAACTGTGCATATGATACATTTACCGTTTCTTTACGGTTCTTCTTATAAACAAATGCGGTTCTGCTGTCATTTTTAGCATTATCAAAATGAATCATGTCTTTAAGGTTTGTTACTTCTTTTACGCTGTAAAGGGGATAATTTCTCTTTCTGTTTTTCATTGATTTTCTCTCCCGTAAATCAATAATTTTCTACAAATATAAAGTATAACATAAATATATTTTTTTTTCAAGAAAATTATATAATAATTAAAATAAAGAATTAATTGACAAAAACGTATATTACGTGTTAAAATAATTACAAATAAGCAGAAAGAAGGCAACATAATGGAAGTTCTCAATTTTGCAAAACACCTTATCGCAACAATTCTCACACTCCTTTATCTCCCCTTTTCAATCAATTCCGCACCCGTGGAAAGCTATGAAGCAAGAAACGCAGACGAACTGAAAACAAGCTTTACTGTTGTTTCTGACATTCACATCGAGGGAAACAATTTCCCGACTTTCAGAGAATACACCGAAATCCTCAAAGAAGTCCACGACAGCAAGGATAACGACACACTCGTTTTTCTCGGCGATAACACAATGAACGGTCAGGATATTGAAAGCATCTTCTTTTTCGGTGCTCTCCGCCTTGCAAACCCCGCAAAGAATCTTATAATTGCTCCCGGTAATCACGATTACGCAAACGGTACCGGTGATTATGAGAAAATGTATAAAAGATTCAACAGATATGCAAACCTTGCAGGCTGTTACATCGATTCCAACAACTATTACAAGGTTATTGACGGCTACTACTTCGTTGTTCTTACAACTGAAAGCGATTCTGTTAACGGCATTGATATTTCCGACGGACAGCTCGAATGGCTTAAAGGCATACTTGATGAAGCTTCAAAAGAAGATAAACCCGTTTTCGTTTTCTCACATCATCCCGTAAACTTTGTTGAAGTGGGTCCAAATGACAGACTTTCATCAGTTCTTGATGATTATGAAAACGTTATTTTCTTCAGTGGTCACACTCATTGGGCATTATCGAATTACACCGTTTCGGTGGTAAACGGTGTTCAGCAGGTCAATCTTCCTAAAGCTACAGAACACGCAACTGAAGGCTATGAACCCGGCATCGGCGCTGTTGTTGAAGTTTATGAAGACGAAGTTCTTCTCAGATTCCGTGATTTTGATGACGGAAAATGGGTTGAAGGTTATGAATACAGCTTTGAATTTTAATTGAATCAACAATATCAAAAAAACACCCCTCGTGGGTGTTTTTTTGCTTTATAGGAAACTTCGTTTCCATAAAGCAAAAAATATTATATGTCCCGCCGATTTGCCCTACGGGCACGGCGATGGACTATCCGAAAACGGTCGCCGCAGGCGTACGGCGAAAGCCGTTTTCTTGCCGTTTACAGACGTAAAAATACCGAATATATCATTTCTCTTGCAATGGGAAAGAATAAATCATAAAATATAATCACAGAACGTTCTTAAGTGAAATTACGGTGGTGGATAATGAAATTAACAATCATTACAGACAGAACAAAAGACGAGGAAATTATAATTCATGTCCATGAAAGAAATGAACTTGTTGAAGCAATTGAAAAACTTGTGAATGAAAACAGTCACGGTTTTATCGGCTATAAAAACAACGAAGCAAAGATGATAAATCTGCTTGAAGTGAACTGTTTTATAACAGAAAATAACAAAGTTTTTGCTCTGACTGATGAAAAACTTCTTGTAAAAGAAAGGCTTTACCAAATCGAAGAAAAACTCGGTGATGACTTCATAAAAATCAATCAGTCTTGCATTGCAAACATAAGAAAAATAGGGAAAGTTCAGGCAACTTTCTCAGGTTCGCTTTCGGTTGTTTTTGTAAACGGCTATACGGATTATATTTCACGTCGCAACTTAAAAAATGTCAAAGAAAGGTTAGGTGTAAAACTATGAAAAAATATTTAAAGGAATTCCTCATAAGAGGACTGATGTTCGGCGGTTTCGGACCGATAATTCTTGCAATAGTTTATTTTATAATCTCAAGAGCAGATGAAACAATAACATTTCAGGGCTATGAAATTTTGCTCGGAACAATTTCAGTTTATCTTTTAGCTTTTGTTCATGCAGGAGCGAGTGTTTTTAATCAGATTGAAGAATGGGGACTCAACAAGTCAATCGGAGTACATTTTGCGGTGCTTTATCTTGCTTATTCAGCGTGCTATCTTCTCAACACATGGATACCGTTTGACGGCAAAGTATTCCTCATTTTTACGGGCATTTTCATAGCCGTCTATGCCGTTGTGTGGACGATTGTATACCTGTGCGTAAGAAATTCAGGGAAGAAGATAAACATGGTTTTGAACAAACAATAATTTGTCGAGGTCTTTTAAATTCGCAATTCGCAATGCTCAATTCGCAATTTCGGAAAAGGCTCCGCCTTTTGAACCATTATAATGGGGTAAGGGGCAAAGCCCCTTCATCAATTGCGAATTGGGCATCTCTAAAAACTCTTTTCAAAAAAGAGAAAAAATGATATAATGATATCAGAAAATCGAAAGAGGGAAAAAGAGATGCAGTTTGGTTTTTTTGATATAGAAAATAAAGAAAATCGTTTAAGTGAATTAGGCG
>JAZSPR010000132.1:0-2008 GCA_045537555.1 Acutalibacteraceae bacterium
CAGAAAGAGCTATTTCTCGTTCCATACCTGTGAGCATATCATGCTCATAAAATGCATCACCATTGGAGCTGTAAACAAACGGCACGTCCATCATCTGTGCATATGTAATTGCCTGCTGCAAACCAAAAGAAACGCTGTGCTTATTGTCCTTTGCTTCTACAATCGCAATTGGGAAGCTGCTGTTATAGTAAAGGACATAATCCGCATACTTTGCACTTTTCTTATCACGATGCACAAAGTTGCCGTTCAAACAGATCTTACCGTCTGTAATCTTGGTTTCCATTGTAATTCTGCTCTTGGCCCATTTTGCAAGAATGGCAGGGGTAATATATTGGAGCTTGATATCCTCCTCGGACATTTGCTTTTTTGTCAATATTGTCATATTTTTCACACCTCCACAAATCTTATTTTTTCTACTTTTTCATTCGAATAAATATATTGATTATTCTAATGCCCTTTTTAGCATTTCTTCGTATTCTTCATATGCACTTTCTGGTGCAGTAATTCTCATCTTTCCAGTGAATTGAAACAACCATCCCCAAAATGTAGGACTAAGCTACACATCGACATTTGTTGTGAATTCCTCATTGTCAAGAGGGAAAATCTTAGTTTCTATACCGAATTTTTCATATATGTAATCAATCATGTGTGCATCGAATGCCAATGTTACATTTACAGTTTCACCGCCATACATTTTGAAAACCTGTGCGGTGTATTTTGCAACTGACCGACTGCGGATAACTGCGTTTTTGCTTATCTTTTCTTTGAGAATTTCTACCCACTCAATACGGTCAAGTCTGTAATTGTAATTCTTGTCAGCAACAGGATTGTAGCAGGTAAGATAGTACTTGTCGTTGTTATAAACAAGAGCGATCGGTTCTACTGTATGAATTCCGTTTTCAGAACGATACACCTTTTCACGCTGCTCATTCAGATGAAAATACCGAATCGTGACTTTTTTCTTTTTGCGTATTGCTTCTTCCAATGTCCCGATAGTATGGTAGATCCGTTCATTTGTGGATTTTGCAGAATTGAAGCGCACAACAGTACTTTTCAATATTTCAGCCTGTTTGTCACTGCTCAGACTGACAATTTTATCTTTCAGCTCCTGCGTCTTTTTTTCTGTGAGAAGCTGCGAGGCCTCTACAGCATCCAGTAGCATGCGAAGTTCCGGCACTTTAAACGCACGATCCGCAATAAAGTAGCCTTTTGCTCTGCCAACCTGACATTGCTGTATCTCATATCCCTGCTCACGCAAGGTCTGAATTTCCGAAGCAAGTATTCTTCGGTCACAGGAGATGTCCATATCTTCCATCCGACGACAGATGTCAGTTGTTTTCATAGGATGCTGTTCATCTGTTTCTCTCTGCAGGATTTCCAGTAGTTTCAGCAGCTTGAGTTTCCTGTTTTTATCTCTTTCCATGTGACACCTCCGATAACAAGATATGCTTAGTATTATTATAACATATTTTTCCTGAAATGTAAATAGTTTGTTGGCGGTGTTGACCGACAACAATCAAAAAAATTTAAAAAACATTAAAAAAACGACCTCCAAGAAAATCTGGAGGCCGCAAAGGTATATCATGTATTCAAGATAGAGAGTGTATTTAATTATATTAAGCTTCACACCATGCGTTGAACCAATTTACTACATCTTTTTCATCAATATCTCCATAGCGTGAAGATGTATCATTAAAAGTGATATTACTTGCATCAGCAACTTCATTCTTATCTACGATATAAAGATACCTTCTGTAGCACATATCAAGTCGTGGCATATCAGGCTTTTTTGTTGTGGTAGAAACGTTAAGGGTTTCATTTGCAACAAGAATATCATCAATTATTGAGTATTGATTACTTGGACAGAACGGGCTGTAAATAATAATTATGGATTTATCTTCAAAGCAATTCTTGTCAATGCCTTCTAATAAAATCTCCTGTCCGTTTAATCCTTCGTTTTCTTGTATTATTTCATTTAATTCGTTTTCAGAATGTGCAATATATCCTT
>JAZSPR010000022.1:0-20747 GCA_045537555.1 Acutalibacteraceae bacterium
GTTCCGGCAGGTTTTTCAACCTGCCGGAACCCCTTGTGTTTATAGTTTTATGCGGTCTGCGCTTTTTTCACATTCCCTTTTTTATACCATACCGAGCTGTGCTGTCTGCTCTTTTATCCATTCACCCCAACGTGCATAGCAATAGCCGTAAAGATGAATTCCGTCTGACGAATTGCTTACGGCGAGATTGCCTGTCCCGTCATCAAACACGGGATTTGCATCAAGGAAGAACAACCGCTGATTATCCGCATACTGAACAAGAATTGCATTGAGCTGATCAATCGCAGGGTTATTTATAATTCCGTTTGTGTAGTAATAGGACGATGTAACATGAAGATTAGCCTGCATGATTATGAAAGCATCAGGCTGATACGCAATGATTTTTTCAAGAATTTTAACATACTTTGAAACAATCGATTCCATATCGTAACCGATTTCATTCACGCCGAGCATAACATATATTTTATCATATGTTTTGTGACTGAGAATGCCGTCAAGTGTCACATATCCGACGCCTGAAACATTGAGTGCCGTCTTATCAATTTCAAAAACAGTCATGCCGACTCTTGCAAAGAATGTGGCTCCGGGAAGAGAAGCATATTCCGAAAGACCGACTGTTCTTGAGTCCCCTATAAAAAGGGTATTTTCCATTGAAGCTGTTATTTTTCTCTGTGTAGTTGTTTCAGGGGGCGGTGGTGCCGTAGTTGTAACAACCAAAGGCGGAGAAATCTCATCAACCGTATCAACAACATTTCCTGTTTCATATGTTCTGCCGAGCATAACAAAAACCAGAATTGCGCTGATAAAGAGAATAAATACAACCAATATGGCAATATATAATTTCTTCATTTTTTACCTCTCGTTTTCAATTCGGTATATGAAATATATCATAAAAAAATGATACTTTTTTTCTGAAAAAAAGAGCATTTCAAAGCATTACTTCTTTATATTATATCACAAGAGGTAAAATAAAGCAAGTCCCGACCCTCCGACAGGATTCACACCTTTCAGACAAATCTCTGTGCATATCCGCATTTTCTGCAGAGTTCTTCCGTAGCCCGTCTGCAGTCGAAGCCGTATTTCATATTTTTTGCACGCTCCGAAGCGAGAATATCAGCTATATTTTCATTGAACACATTACCCAGATTGATTGTGCCTTCGCTGTCAAGACAACACGGAACAACCGTACCGTCACAAAGAATTCCGAAATGGTCACGCAATCCGTAACAGAAGACTTCGTCCCCCTGCACATCTGCATTTTTATCGGGCCATTGAAAACGGTCACCCCATTCAAGGAACATCTTTTCACGGATTCGCATTCCCTTTGAATTATCTGTCCAGTCGCCGTGAATGTTATTTTTAAGATATTCAACAATCAATTCGTTTCTTCCGCCGTCAAAACCTTTGTTCCAGAGTCTGAACACAACAATAACACCCTGTTCATTTGCCTTTTTTGCAAAATCAGAAAGAGTTTTCATATATTTCAAAAACGATTCCTCGGTTCCTTCTTCAAAACTGTGAACAGACAGACTGACTTTATGAAGTCCCGATTCAAGAATCGCATCACCGTACTTATCAAGAAGAGTACCGTTAGTTGTCAGAACGGATTTATAACCTCTCTCACCTGCCATTTTCAGAAACAGCGGCAAGTCGGGATGTGTCAGAGGCTCACCCATAAGATGATAATATATATAGTTCGTGTGCCCGTTGAGTTTTTCAAGAATAACGGAAAATTCATCGGCAGTCATCCTTTTTAAAGGTCTTGAATGACCGTGACAAAATGAACAGTTCATATTGCATATATTCGTAATTTCAACATAAACACGTGAATACATATTATCCTCCCGATTTGTTTTCATTAATTTTATCATGCATTATTTTTATTGTCAACTTTACACAGCTTTTGCATTAATCAAAGTGATCGGATTCTTCGGAATCCGATATTTTTATGCTTTATTTCAGATTAATACCCTCTGAAAATTACCAATTTTCTGCCATTCTGCTGTTTGATTTGAAAATTCAGAATTTTTTCCGATTTCTTTAAAAATGCCGTTATCAGCGTCAATTTCACCTGATTTTTATATACTTTTTCGTATATATGAATTAATAAATCGGTTTATCATCCACAAAAACATCCCTTACAATCTGTTATATTAAGTAAAATATGTAATATATTGTTATATTTCCCAATTGATTATATTTTTGGTAATATTTATAATAATATTACCAAAAAAATTGAAAGGAAACAAGAAAATGGAAGGCACAATTCAGAAAGAACAACACTATAAACTCACAGAGTCACTCATTACAGTTGATAATGAAGTAATCACGACTTACGGCATTGAAGGAAATGCAGTCAGATTTCCCGATGCATCAACGGATAAAGAAAAGGTTCTTGAAATGATTGAAAGACTCAACCGTGAACAGCTCGAGGAATCACAGTTTATGTATTTCATTCAGGATGAACTTGACCGATAAAAAGAAAAGAGTTGACTGACAGCATTTGTCAATCAACTCTGTTTTCTTTTTATATCAGAAATTCATTATATATTCTTCTGCGAAATGCACGGCAACAGCGCCGTCGGAAACTGCCGTCACAACCTGACGGAGTTCTTTTGTCCGCACATCCCCTGCCGCAAAAACACCGGGGACATCAGTTTTTGTTGTTTCATCGGCAACAATATAACCGTTCGGGTCAAATGCAACCGAACCTGAAAGAAACTCTGTTGCAGGTTTTCTGCCTATACTCACAAAAACACCGTCACACGCAATTTCTGTTTCGTTTCCGTTTAATTTATTTCTTACTCTGACGCCTCTGAGATTTCCGTCAACAATAAAATCTGTAACTGTACTGTCCCATATAAATTCAACATTTTCGGCTTTCATAAGAGGCTCGTGATAAATCTTTGTTGCTCTTAGTGAATCTCTGCGGTGAACAACATAAACTTTCTTTGCAAGGTTTGAAAGATAAAGTGCATCAGCCGCCGCAGAATTGCCTCCGCCTATGACAATAACGGTCTTGTCCTTATAGAATCTGCCGTCACAATGAGCACAGTAATGAACACCTCTGCCTGTGAGCTCTTTTTCACCTGAAATGCCGAGTTCACGGGGATTCGCACCCGTGGAAATCACAACGGTTTTGCCGTGATATGTCCCGTAGGGGGTCACAATCTTCTTTATTTTATCTGAGAAATCAACCGATTCAACCTCACCATATTCGGTTTTTGCACCGAAACGCTCAGCACCCTGCTGCATATTCATTCCGAGTGTAAAACCGTCAACCCCTTCAGGGAAGCCCGGGTAATTATCGATATCACCCGTAAGTGACATCTGACCGCCTGCCGACATCCGCTCAAGAAGAACGACGTCAATTCCCGCACGGGCGGCATAAAGAGCCGCTGTATACCCCGCAGGACCTCCGCCGATTATTATCATATCATAAATGTGTTCCATATCATTTACCCGCTTCTTTTATTATTTCTTAAAAACCGAAACAATGCCGCTTACGGTTTTATATGCCGTGCCTTCAAATTCATTCTGAGCATTTTTGAGTTCTTTTCTTATATCAATGTTCTGCGGACAATGGCTTTCGCATTTTCCGCATCCGATACAGACGGAAGCGGGAGCATTTTCTTTGCCCGTTGTGCATTTGACATACTCGCTGAATCCTTTGAAGTTGCTGTCGGAATAACGACGGTTATATGCCGAGAAAATCCCGCTTATATTGACTTTTTTCGGACATGGCTTACAGTATTCACAACCGGTACAGCCGACTTTCATTTTTGAATTAATAGCTCTGACAACGTTTCTGAGCATTTCTTCATCATTTTCCGTCAGTTCACCGATTTGAGTTTCAGATGCAGTTCTGATATTATCTTCTACCATTTCATCGGAATTCATCCCCGAAAGAACAACAGAAATTTCAGGCTGATTATATAACCAACGGAATGCCCATTGTGCAGGTGTATGCTGAACAGGATGTTCTGCAAATATATTTTTTGCTTCTGCAGGAAGATTATTCACAAGTCGTCCTCCGCGGAGAGGTTCCATAATCATAACGGGAATACCTTTTTCGTGAGCGTGATAAAGTCCCTTTCTGCCTGCCTGAGTGTGTTCATCATAATAATTATACTGAATAAGACACATATCCCAGTCATATGCATCAATTATTCTGCAGAACATTTCAGACTTTCCGTGATATGAAAAACCGATATTTCGGATTGCACCGCTTGCCTTCTTTTCTTCAATCCATTTTTCAATCCCCATACCCTTAAGTCTTTCCCAAACCTTGATATCAGCCATCATATGGAAAAGATAAAAGTCGATATGATCTGTACGGAGTCTTTTCAACTGCTCATTGAAAAGCTTATCAAGAATGTCGATACTGCGCATAAGCTGTGGAGGGAGTTTTGTCGCAATATATACCTTGTCACGGATATTGTTCTTCTCAAAAATTTCGCCGATTGCCGTTTCACTTCCGGGATAGATAAATGCTGTATCAAAATAATTCACACCGTTGGTATAAGCATTCATTATCTGACGCTCTGCATCTTCCATATTGATTCTGCCCATTTTCTTTTTGAAACGCATACAGCCGAAACCGAGAACAGACATCTCATTTCCGTTTTTATCCTTACGGTACTTCATAAAATTTCCTCCGTAATATTTTTCTTTTTAGATTATTATATCATTTCAACCTGATGTTTTCAAGAATGTTTATAAACTCGTTTTCCGTTAAGTCCGTTTCAAGATAACATCTGTCGGCAACGGTTATAAACATACCGCCGTCGGTTTTCGCTGTTTTTATTATATTACCGTCAAATTCATCACGCAGAATGCAGTCTTCCGTCGGTACAAAGACATCTGCCTGACCGTAATTATGACACAGCACGGCATAGTTTCTGCCGTTTCTTCTGAACCTGTAAACTGTTATATCTTTTACGAGAGTTTCAACGCAGAAATACTCCTGTAATTCGTAATTTTTGAGAATAATAAATTCACGCCCTGCTTCCCTTATCATCTTTTTCTGTTCTTCGGTCAGCAGATTGTGTTTTCTGACATACTCCCAACGTCTGAAAACTTCAAGATTATCATTTATCCGGGCATTGTTTTTCATATTATCGAGATTACTCTGAATTGTGACAGGACAATTATAGCCTGCTGAGTGTGAAATGCCGTATTCGAACACATCGGGTCTCGAATCGGTGAAAAATGCCCACCAGCCGAAATTGATACGGGTGAAATCCATCTGCATTACAGGTGCTTCGCTGAGAGGAAACTTATCAATCATCGCCTTGAAAACATCCGTGCCGAAAACATCAAATGCATTTCCGCCGCTGAGCATATGCCACGAAAAATGAGCCTTTGCGGCGGCTTCGCAGAAAAGAGGTTCCTCATTGAATTTACTGTAAACCCTGTACTGTGCAAGAGGAATCTGATATTCATAGGGGGCATTCACACCCTCGGAACCGTCCATATAAACAAACTTAAAACCAAGATTATAGACTTCGGCAATTTTTTCGGCAAGTTCATCCTGCAAAGAGGAATTCTGGTCACAGTAACCGCTTGTGCCTCCGTATTCACTCACAAAAACAACTCCACCGTAAGTTCCCCTCGGATGTCTCTGAGCCTTTGTGCCGTTATATCCTCTGACAAGCCCTTTATAGCAATATGGCGGTGTGTCGGTGCAACTTTCATAATGCATAAGTTCCGTACCGAAACGAAGAATTCTGCAGTTTTCGGGTAATTCGGTCTCAAGAGGATAGTTGTCAACATAAAGTTCCGTTGCGTTTTCGTCAATATCACGGCTGAGCGACAGCATCTGCCTGTGCATAATCCTGTAATCTGCTTCGGGAGTAAAATATTTACTGCGAAGACCTATGTGTGAATGCAGGAAATGAAGTCCCGGTGTTATTGAGTGAGATTCAAGTTTTATGAGCATATTTTTTATATCATCAAAGCCGTTTTTATATTCATCACGCAGTTCATAGTTACCGCACAGAGAATAACCGCCCTCTTCTTTGAAAAAGCAGGTGTAATACATCAGCATCATAGAAAATCCGCCGCGAACGGCATACTCAATATGTTTGTCAAGATTTTCGGGCGTTGCATCATGCACCCAGTAAACGGATGCATTGATTTTGTCATTTCTTCGGCTTACTACACCGTTGGGCAATAAAAAATCCTCTTCAAAGGCTTTCATTTTTTCAAGAAAACTGCTTTTTTCACTTATAAAAAGTGCAGCAGAACTGCCCTTGAAAGAGATTCCTTTAACTGCCTCAGCATAAAGAATCCGTCCGTCTTTTTCTTTCTCGTTGCCAATAAAGATATGCGGTTTTGTACCCGTTATTGCAACGGCTGTATCGTCATCGTAACACACATTCAGCCATTTGCCAAAATATTTCATTTCACGCAGTTTCAGTTGCAGAAAACGCAACTTCACAGCGGGAGGCTTAGCCATTGAAAGCCCCTGATAAGCCGAATCGGGGATGATAAAAGAGTCAAGAGTGAACAGAAGATAACTCCCCTTATCTTCAACTTTTATAACCGCTTCATAAGGAATCGGGAAAAATGATACAATAAGACAGCCGTCGCCGAGCCTTATTCCGTCTGATTCAACGGTCGTTTCTTTTGACGGATGCATCAGCTTCAGTTCATTGTTGAAAAAACGCTCCTGAGTAAGACTGAATAAAGAAGTTTCGCAGTCCGCAAGCAACTCATCGCCGTTATTTATCTTAAGACTTTTCGCCCTGCCGTCTTTACCGACAACAAAACGGAAAAAATCACCCTGAATGATTATATTCGTCTTATCTTCAGAAATTCTCATATCATCACCCCTTGTCATATTCTGATTATAGCATATATTTTGCCGTTTTACAAACAAAAAAAGGAGATGTAAAAAAACGAAAGTTTTTTACACCTCCTTTTTAGGAAACAGGAAAAAAGATGCAGAACGAGCAAACCGAGCAAAAAACAAGACTACAGCCTTGTTTTTGTTAGCCCGAAGGCGTACAACGGTACGTCGAGTGAGAAGGTTTGTTCGTAGCATAAAACATGAAATTCCGGTAAATTTATACTTTTTAAACTATTTAAGGAGTTCTTACAGGTATCAGACCTGCTCGAACCCCTTATGTTATATTGTTTATGCGGTCTGCGTTTTTTTACATCCTCTTGAATTATATTATCTGACTATATAACTGACAACTGCCTGACGTAACGCCCAACTGAGACGGTGCGAGAATGTTTCACTTTCCTGCATAAAGTCAAATGAATCAACTGCTTTTTCCAATGCGTTCATACAATACACAACCAACCCCAGATTCTGCATATGCGGTTTTGCATGCTTTATGTGACTTGCAACCATGGGAATATAACTCTGCACGAGTTTTTCACGGGCTTCGGTGTCACCGTTTTTTATGGCAACGGCACATTCAATTTCTTCCTGCCTGGTCAATGCTTTACATAAAGCAGCTTTTTCAAAAAAATCATCAATGCTGACAAAAACCATAATTTCCACCCTTTTAAATAAATATGAAACTTGTCACAGAACTTCATAATATACAAAAAGCCTTTGAAACCAAAGGCTTTTCGATTTTTTTATATTATTCCCACTCATTTTTAGCTTTCTTCTTTGGACTATTTGTCATCTAAATATTATCCTAAAAGGTGATTTTGGCATCACTTTTCCACCTATTCTTTCATTTATCGAAAATTTTGTTGCAGAAAGTGTTGCAAAATCAGTTGCGGGATAGTACTGAGTGGCTTTTATCTTAAGCCAAGACTAACTGCCAATCCATCCAAATAATCTATGTGTCCGTGGCTTGCTCCATACAAGGTCACATATCCATCTTTTTCTGCGGTTATATCCTGTCCCATATAAACAACACGTTCGCCCTTTTTGAGATACTGTTTATGTCCGTTTATCATTCTGTCATTATATTCAGCAACAGCAATTTCATAATACGCATCAAATAATTCTTTTGCTTTTTCGATGTTACCGAGATGACCATATATCATGCATTCTTCCAAAGAAATAAGATGGACCATATTGTCTAACAACGGATACTCTTTTCTATATGCAAGAATAGCATCTCTACTGTTTAAGGCCTCATAAGCTGGCAAAACATATTGATCTATTTCATCAAGAATACTTTTTATGATCTTTTCTGTTTTCTTGCGAAGGTCATACCAAGTTTCTTTTTTGCCGCTGACGATACCCAATCTTGAACGAATCGTACACTCATACTCATGATAATATTTTTTCTTTTCTGTCTCAGGCTGAAAAGTTCTTTCGGAACACTCAGGAATACGGATTCCCAAATTCACACAAAGCAGTCCGCTCATGCCATGTGTGGGCATACCGCTTTGGAAATGTATCACTTGTGAAATATCTTCCGAAACGAAACGGTGAAGTGTTCTTCCGTACTTTTTGAACCCATACGGTTTAACGTGTTCGTATACCGCCGCTTCAATTTCATCGACGATTTGTGTTGTATTGATTTCCGTTTTCTTCTTCAAAAAATCAAACACAAGTTTGCATCTCCTATTACTTCATAACCACTCGCAACTATTCCTTTTCAAAATTTAATCATTCCGTGTTGCAAAAGTGTTGCAATCGCGTTTTTCTAAATTGCACAAAGTGCCCGAAAGCCCTTTGTTTCTAATGGTTTCCGTGCACTTATTAGCCATTAGGTATTATTCCCACTCAATTGTGCCTGTGGGCTTGGGTGTGAGGTCCATAAGGACACGGTTGATGCCTTCGACTTCATTTGTGATACGTGCTGTAATCTTATGAAGGACTGCATAAGGGATTTCTTCGATAGTTGCAGTCATAGCATCTGTTGTATTGACTGCTCTGATGATTGCAGGCCAGCCTTCATAACGGCTTTCATTCTTTACACCGACGCTCTTCATATCGGGAACAGCGATGAAATACTGCCATACCTTACCTGCAAGACCTGCGATTTCAAACTCTTCACGGAGAATTGCATCTGCTTCACGGAGAGCATGAAGTCTGTCACGTGTGATAGCACCGAGGCAACGTACACCGAGACCGGGGCCGGGGAACGGCTGACGGTAAACCATATTATGAGGAAGACCGAGAGCATCACCGACAATTCTTACTTCGTCCTTGAAGAGAAGTTTGATAGGCTCAACAAGTTCCATAGCCATTTCTTCGGGAAGACCGCCTACATTGTGATGTGACTTGACAGCCTGCTTACCCTCTGCCTGCTTGATGCTTTCGAGAATATCGGGGTAAATTGTGCCCTGTGCGAGGAAAGAAATACCGTCAAGCTTTGCTGATTCTTCATCAAAAACCTTGATAAATTCTGCACCTATAATCTTTCTCTTCTTTTCGGGATCACTTACACCTGCAAGAAGATCAAGGAATCTGTCTGTTGCATCAACATAAACAAGGTTTGCATCAAGTGCCTTACCGAAAACGTCGATAACCTGTTCGCTTTCGCCCTTACGCATAAGGCCGTGGTTAACGTGAACACATACAAGCTGTTTTCCGACAGCCTTGATAAGAAGAGCCGCAACAACTGATGAGTCAACACCGCCTGAGAGAGCAAGAAGAACCTTCTTATCACCAACCTGTGCGCGGACTGCCGCAACCTGTTCGTCAATGAACTGATTTGCCTGTTCAATTGTGGTTATACGGGCCATTGAATCGGGTCTTTTGTTTGAATCCATAGTATTTTTCCTCCTGTATATAAAAGATGATTTAACTTGAATTATGTTATATAGTATAAACCTTTTTTTTCTGCATTTCAAGAATTTTTTTATATCGATACGAAAAAAATATGCCTTTTCCCAAAAAAATTAATGTGCATATTGCTTGACACGGGTTTATTCATCATTTATTATAGGATTACGGAGGTTGATTTTATGGATTTTATGTTTTCTTTTATTTTTCCCGTATTTTTTCTTATATTTATTGTTGCATTCTGTGTTATTCTCGGCAAGAACATCACACAATGGTTCAAAAACAACAATTCTCCACGACTTTCAGTAAATGCAACTGTTGTTGCAAAAAGAACAGCAATCAGCCATCATCATAATCAGCACGGTGCCGCGGGTCATTCAACATCCTATTATGTAACTTTTCAGGTTGAAAGCGGTGACCGTATGGAACTACATATTCCTTATAACGAATTCGGTTACCTTGTTGAAGGTGATTACGGTGTTCTGCGTTTTCAGGGAACGAGATATCTGGGGTTTGAGAGAAAATAACAAACAATAATTTGTCGAGGTCTTTTAAATTGGCAATTAGCAATTATCAATGCGCAATTTCGGAAAAGGCTCCGCCTTTTGAACCATTATAATGGGGGCCCCGAAAATCATGAGATTTTTGGGGAGAGGAGGAGTAACGAAGTGATTGAGTTTTCGTGTTTACACGGAAACGATTGATACAGCGTTTACGACGACGAGGGGTAAGGGGCAAAGCCCCTTCATCAATTGCGAATTGCGAATTTTCAATTGCGAATTTTTGTCGGGCACAGCCCGACAAATTCTGATTTATACAACAAGGAGCCGTTCAATAAACGACTCCTTCTTAATTTTTTACGGTTTTTCAAGGCCTGCTGAGACACGGAGGATTTTTCTTGCATCTGCAGCGGTGATTTTACCGTTGCCGTCAACATCTGACGCTGTAGCATAAACGCCATCGATTTTTTCAAGCTTTGCCGAGCCTCTCAGAGCAAGTCTTGCGTCTGCGGCTGTTGTTTTACCGTTACCGTCTACGTCGTTGGGAACGCATACGGTATATTCATTTATAACTTTACCGCTGTTGTCCTTAATCTGAATAACCGAACCCGTACCGATATATTCATCCGTTGTAAGCTCTTTGCCGTTTTTGTCAACAATTGCAAAATTTTCATTTTTAATTGCTTCTGCAATTGCCTCAACCTTGGTTTTAATACGGATTGTTGAAATCTTTTCATTACTGTCGACTTTAACAGTATCACCTTCAACTTCAAGTTTATCTGAAACATCTGCAAGCGCGGGAATTTCTCTTTCATCAAGTTTTTCTCCGCAAACGGTACAGTTCTGAATTTCAAGTCCTGTTTTTCCGCTCTGAGGCTCTTTTTCAACTTTCCATTCGCCCTTTTTATGTCCCGTTGCTGCAATTTCATCGTCTGTATATCCGTAATCGCAGACTGAACATGTGTAAGCTGTAAAACCTTTTTTCGTACATGTGGGGTTTGTAACAACTGAAGTAAAATCATGTCCTTTTGCTTCAATCAGAGTCTGAGCAACAATTATTTCATCGCAGACCATACATTTTACGCCCTGTGTATATCCTGCTTCTTCACATGTTGCTTCCTTTGCAGTCAGAATTTCTTCCGTGTGTCCTTTTGCAGGGATATCATCTGCCTCGCAGGAATAACCGCAATTGACACATTTATATATTGACGATCCGCTTTCAGTACAAGTGGGAGCTTTTACAGTTATCAATTCATATTCATGAGGCTTCACGGGAATGATCTCCTGAGCATGAACAGCCTTTCCGCATGTGATACAGATTTTGCCTTCGGTAAGACCTGTTTCGGTACATGTAGCCTCTTTACCGGGAAGTGTAACAATGGTATGTCCGAGAACGGGAAGTGTTTCCTGAGCTTTTAAAATTACTCCGCAGGCTGAACACTTTTCACCTTCTGTAAGCCCCGTTACTGTTTCGGTAGCAGGTTTACCGGGTATAATTATAATTGTATGACCCGTTGCGGGAAGAGTTTCCTGTTCAACAAGAATCTCATCACAAACCGAGCAAATTTTTCCCTCTGTATGACCTGTTGAAACACAATCGGGAGCTACAGCATCAATTATTACCTCTTTATGACCTTTTGCAGGAATAACTTCCTGAGCATGAACAACTTTTTTGCATGTGATACAGACTTTTCCTTCTGTAAGACCTGCTTCGGTGCATGTAGCAGCTTTACCGTAGAGCGTAGTAAGAGTATGTCCGACAGCGGGAAGGTTATCCTGAACTTTCAGAATTTCTCCGCAGACAGAACATTTTTCACCTTCGGTAAGTCCCGGTTCTGTCTCTGTAGGTTCTTTACCGGGGATAACTTCGGCAACATGACCTGTTTCGGGAATTTCATCTTCCGTATATGTTTCACCACATGAACATGTGTATGTTGTATAACCTTTAGTTGTACATGTGGGTTCGGTTATAACAGCAACAAAATCATGAGTATGTTCAGGTATAATCACGGGGATTTCAGTCTGTTCAACAAGTATTTCTTCGCAAACCGAACACATTGAGCCCTCGGTAAGACCTGTTTCTGTTTCAGTAGGCTCCTTTGCGGGGATAATTACGGGAATGTGTCCTGTTGCATCAACAAATGCATCCGTATATCTGTCACCGCATTGACAGATATGTGTTGTAAAACCTCTTCGCTTACATGTGGGAGCAGTTACAACATCAGTATATGAATGAGTATGTCCCTCTTCAAGTCTGGGGATTTCTGTCTGAGCAACAAGAATTTCTTCACAAACCGAACAGATTGAACCGTCGGTAAGACCTGTTTCTGTTGTTGTAGGATGTTTACCCGGTATAATTTCGGGGATATGACCTGTTGCGTGAATCTCCTTTTTATAAGTTTCACCGCAAATGCAGGTGTATGTTATCAAACCGTTTATTGTACATGTGGGAGCCGTTACAATTGAATCAAAATCATGTTTATGTTCAGGTTCAAGCTTAGGAATTTCAACCTGTTCAATAAAGATTTCTTTACAAACCGAACACTTCAAGCCTTCCGTGAGCCCTGTTTCTGTTTCTGTAGGTGCTTTACCCGGAACAATAGTTTTTATATGCTCAGTTTTTTCAATTATTTGCTGAGGTTTCATTATTTCCAGACATACACGGCATCTTGAACCGATTGTAAGACCTGTTTCGGTACATGTTGCCTCTTTTGCGGGAAGAAGTTCTTCTTCATGAGGAGCATAATAATCAGAATTGAAAGTCAGCGTTGATGCTTCACCGCAGACACTGCATGACTTATAATAAACTGCAACCGTAGTGCATGTTGCTTCCTGAGCAATATACTGATTTTCTTCTTTTTCAACTATATCATGAGGCACAAGAGGATGTGGTGCCGATGAACCATCAAGAACTTTTCCGCAGACATTACATACAGTATACTCATCATGTCCGTGCACAGCACATGTTGATTCTTTTGCAGGATAATGTGTTGTATACTCATGAAGACAACCCGAATCTACATTACAGCTTACAGAATACGCATATCCGTTATATACAAGCTGTGCAGTTATCACAGCTTTACCGTCTGCAACACCTGTTACCGTTCCGTTCTGTGAAACAGAAACACAATCGTTATCCGAAGACCATGTAACAGGTTGACCTGCAGGAATTGTTGTTGCCGTAAGCTTCTTGCTTTCACCTTTATCAACATGCAATTCGCTTTCAGATATCTGAATTGACGGGGAATTAACATTTATATAAAAGCCGTCACTTCTGTTACCGACAAATATTTTAACAAAATATCTTCCTGTCTTCGTTGTATCAAATAAAACAGAGTACCCAGAAGTTATTGTTTGTTCAGAACCGTTTGTATAATAAACAGTCAACACCATTCCCTTGGGGTCAAAACTGTCACCGAGATAGTATTCGGTTTTTTCGGGCAATGTTTGTATTTCAATACCTTTTATTCCGTAATTCTGTTTTTGCTGATAATTTTCTTTTGTATCAGGAGTAAAATTCGGTGAATTATAAAGGTCACAATAAAGTTTATCATCCCAAAACTTAAAACCGTAAATTCTGAAAAATTCTGCAGGAGGAACAGGTGTCCATATCTTAGCTTCAGTATCCGTCACGGGGTCATATTTGAATACAGACGTACTGTTATTATAATAAAGATATGTATCGTCTGAACTCAGACGTGAATAGTTACCGGGATAATATACTCCTCCCGAACCTGCATACCATATATCGGAAACTGATTTTACAGATGACTTATTGCTGTATTTTTTTATCTGTGCGGCTTCATTGTCAATATAATAAATTTCATCGCCCATAAGCTGAAATTCAGAATCTGAATCCTGCCAGAAATAATTATCATATTTTGTGTCGGTCGGGGTTTTAATATAATCATTTGCCTTATGTCCCGTACTGTAAATACCTGTTGATGAACGAAGGAAATTGGTATGCAGCACTTTGCCCGTAATATCCTCTACGGGGTCATCCCATGTAACATCAACATGATATTCCTTACCGTCTATAACAACAATATTCCATGCATGACACAAAGCCGAAGATTCACACAGATAACTGCTGATTCCGACCTTATCAAGAAGATATTCATATGCTTCCGAATATCCCTGACATACAGCAACACCGTCAACAAGAGCACCATACATTGAATAACTTTCATCAGGAATAGTATCGGCTGCAAGATTTTTACTGTCATATTCACAAAGTACAGCAAGTCTGTCATGAATAAGCAATGCCTTCTGAACATCAGAAAGTCCGGCATTGTCCTTTATTCCGCTGAGAAGTTTATCTGCACTTGCAATGCATTTGTTATACATTACGGTATATTCATCGGCAGTACAGTTGTATGTCGGATAAAGTGCGATAATTTTACCGCCGGAGATACTGTAACCCAGATTAAGAATATGAAAAATTTCCGGCATGCTGTCATAAATATAATTACAAAGTTTATCGGCATCTGACACGGAAATATTATATTTTCTGATATTAACCGATTCGGGAGTTTTTACAAGTTCATTCCTGAGATATTCTTCCAAGTCAGATGTCACGACTTCTGACGAAAGTGCAGAAGGTGAATTGTAACGCATATCAGGTACGTAATAAATTCTTTCCGTTTCAGCATAAGCACTCACTCCGACTGCAGTAACCGAATATATCATAAAAATTACAAGTAAAAGAGAAATAAATGCTTTTGTTGTTTTATGTTGTGTCTGCATTTTTTAACCTCCGTAAATCAGAATTTGTCGGGCTGTGCCCGACAAAAATTCGCAATTGGAAATTCGCAATTCGCAATTGATGAAGGGGCTTTGCCCCTTAACCCCATTATAATGGTTCAAAAGGCGGAGCCTTTTCCGAAATTGCGCATTGATAATTGCTAATTGCCAATTTAAAAGACCTCGACAAATTATTGTTTATCTTTTCTCAAAATACCCCTTTGCATATTCTGCAATAATTGATGAAATCGCCTTGATATCCGCACCGGAAGTGTTTACACAAAGATGATACCCCTCTTTGTCTCCCCACTTCTTGTCTGAAAGAAATCTCTGATGTTTTGCTCTGTTAGAATCAATCTGTTTTATTTTTCTTTTGAGCTCTGAATCTTTCAGATTTTCTTCTTCAGGTACTCTTTCACGACATCTCTTTATTTTTGATTCAATATCTGCATAAACAAAAATGTTAAGCGGATTATACTCTTCAAGAATAATATTTGCACTTCTGCCTACTATAACACAGTTATCCTTTACCGCAAATTCTTTAAGCATTCGGCATTGTGTCGACAAAAGCTGAATTGCCTGTTGACCACCAACATCGGTATATGAAAATGTTCTGCCGTAAGTTATAGGCATGCAGAAAGAAAATCCGTTTTCAAGCATACTTTCAACATAGTTTTCATCATAATCATGTTTTTCGGCAATTGCAGTTATAATTTCACGGTCATAATAGGAATATCCGAGTATATCGGCTATTCTTTTTCCGATTTCTCTGCCTCCGCTTCCGAATTCACGACTGATTGTGATAATATTCACAAAAAACACCTCCCGGGAATTTAAACTTTATACAATAATATTATAATACGCATATCAAATCATGTCAACAAGAAATAAACTGCTCATTTTTATCTGAATAAACGACATATAATCTTTTTTTATAGGTAACGCTTTCCTATAAAGTAAAAAAAGAGGCTACATTTGTAGCCTCATACTTATATTTAATTACCACTGAACAGTCCACTTTGTTTCATACTGAAGACCGATACCAACGTTGTTAACATTGATAATCATAGCAACCTTTGCGCTGTCAAACTTCATGTATGAAGGTGTGATTGTGTGAAGGTCTGTCATCTGACCTGTTGTCTTGTTGATTTTTGCTTCAATCATGGGAGCAATGTATTCATTTCTTAAGCCTGAGAAAGAAACGAAACCTGCAGCAGCATCTTCAACTGTCTTTGCTTCAACAATGCTAACAAGATGAGCAGCATTGTCACCAAGGTCAGGTTTTTCTTCTGAACTGTTGAGTTTAAGAGTAACTATGTAGAAATCGCCCTCTTCTTTAACGTTGGATTCACCGATCATGTCTGCTGTAAGACCGTCAGCGCTGTTCTTTGTGGGAGGGAAGTTTTCAGCAATTGCAGAACCTTCATGAACAACGGGTTCTTCATTTGCCTTAAGGAACATACCCATAAGAGTTGATGCAACACCTGCAAGAGTGCTGTTTCCGCCGACTTCGAGGTAGTTGTTGTACTGAGTGTTGTTATCAAGAGTTCTTGTAACTGATTTTGCTTCTGCAAGAACCTTTGCATGAGCCTTCTTATAAAGAGCAACTGCGCCTTCCTTTGTTGAAACATCTGTAGCATCAGCTGCGGGAGCATCATTTGCAGGAGCATCTGTGTTATCTGAATCATCTGTGGGGGCATCTGTGTTGTTTGAATCAGCTACGGGAGCATCATTTGAAGGTGTGTTTGAGGGAGTGTCTGAAGGTGTTGAATCGTTGTTCTGAGCAGGTGCATCCTGAGATGTACCCTGAGCAACTTCACTCATGCTCTTTGTGAATTTGATTGCAGAAATACTGCAGAAAATCATTGAAACAATAACAGCAATGGAAATAACAGTAACTAAAAAGTTGTAAGCCTTTGTTGTTTTTGCTGAATGAAGTCTAGCTTCTTTCTTTACCTGTTTTTTGTGCTTTTTGATTGCTTTGCGTTCTTTTTTAAGTTCTTTTTTGGTTTTGACCTGAGGAGCTTCTGCAACTTCTGTCATATCAATAACCTGTGTTGCATTTTCCATATCGTTAGCCATCTGAAACCTCTCCTTACATACAGTTTAATGTGCATGGTTTTTTACTTTATTAATATACTACAAAATGCGAGTAAAAGTCAACGGGTTTAACAAATTTTATATGTAAATAAATTATTATTTTTAAAACAACAGCCAATTTTTATACAAAAACTATTGATTTAAGTTAAAACAATCTGTATAATATATTTGTATAATTATTTACGGAGGTAAAAATCAATGAAAAAAGTTATTTCGGTTTTACTTGCAGTGATTCTTTCTTTCTCTGCTCTCGCTGTTGCGGTTGCCGCTGAAGGTGATTTTCAGACATACTACATGAATTACGAAGTTAACGAAGAAAACATCACAATTGCTCCCATTGAAGGTTACAGCAGATATGTTCTCCCCGGCAACGACTTCAAATTCACAGTTACAGCAACTGAAGATCGCTCTGATACATTTGTTATCGTTCAGGTTGACAACGTAACAATCGAACCTGATGTTCACGGCGTTTACACAATTTCTGACATTACATCAGACCACACAATCAAAGCTTTCTTCTCACTTGATGAAAATCAGTCAAACATTTTCGCATCACTTATTATCATGCTTCGTCAGATATTCCAGATGCTCGTTGATATGATTGAACAGCTTTTCAAGAGCTCACAGACATAATTAAAAAGTAAAAAAACAGAGCTTGTCCTTATCGGGCAAGCTCATTTTTTAAGGGATAGGAAAAAAAGATGAAGAACGGACAAAACGAGCAAAATCAATGCCTTTGCATTGATTTTGTATGCCCGAAGGCGTACAAAGGTACGTCGAGCGGCGAGTTTTGTCCGTAGTATAAAACATAAAATATTATTATGTTTTGATTATTTACATAAATTATGGGGTTCTGCCGGCTTGATACTCCTGCAGAACCCCTTATTCTATATAGTTTTATACGGTCTTCGCTTTTTTTACATCCCGATTTATACTCGTTTCTTTTCTTTTGCTCTGCTGCTTCCGCCTCTTGTGAGGTCTGTTGAAGGAATACGCATTTTAAGAAGCATTACAGCGGCAATTGCAATAATAGCAACAGCGACAGCCGCAAGAATGGCAAAACCGATTACCTGTTTTGATGCTGCCGAAGAATCAACAACCGTTCCGCCGACGGGCTGCTGAGCATCCGGAGTATTTACGGGATTATCAACCTGAATCTGATTTGCATCAGGAACAGTTGTGGGCTGCTGAATCACATTCTGATTGGGTGTGATAATATTCTGTGGTGCGGGAGCTGTTGTGGGTTCAACAGGTGTAATAACAACGGGACTTCCGCCGTTATTCTGATTGTTATTATTGTTATTGTTATTGTCATTATTGTTTTTTGTGGTTGTTTCGGGTGCTTTTGTTGTGGGTTCGTAATCCGGGGGAGGTATGTAAGGGTCAATTTTAAGAATATCCGCTACATCCTTGAGATCTTTGTATACACCATATGCCTCTTCGGGAATAAGGTCTGCAGCGGCAATCTGTCCGTAAGTTGAAAGATGTGCACCGTCAGTTGTTATGTGATCTCTGAACTTTGCATTATCATTCGGGTCACGCAGCTTATCAAAATCAACATAGCTGTCAAAATAGCCTTTTGTTATGGCAGTAACTCTTATCCAGCTGTTGATTTCCTGAAGGACATCTTCGCCTTCCTGTCTCCAGTCAAGGTCTTTACTTCCCATGAATGCTCGTTCATAACCTTTATAAGGTGTTTTTGTGGCAAGATGAAGCTTAAGTCTTTCACGCGGAGCCTGCTCAGAAAGTTTCTTGTAACCTTCAACAATCTCATTGGAAGTCATCATGGGGAGTTTACCCTCAGAACTTTTAAGCATCGGATGAAGAACATCATTGATACCGATTTTTACAATAACATGCTTTACACCTGCAACATCAAAAGCATCTCTCTGTGCTCTGTCAAGAAGTGAAACACCGTAAACCTTACCGATAAGTCCCGTACCTTTACGGAGAAGAGCATTACCGATAATACCTGACATTACAAAGCCTATATTGTGAATACCGTTTTCATGAACCTTTTTTGCAAGGTAAAGATACATGTCATTTGTGACTGTTGAGTCACCGAGTAAAACAACGCTGTATGAACCGGGTGAATAAACATCGGCTCTTGTAAGGAAAGGAATTGTGCTGTATGTAATTGTACCTGAAGTGAAGTCAAGTCTTGATGCGGCACCTGTGAGGTCAGCCCTACGTGTTCTGTTACCCAGAGAAGATGCAAGATATGTCTTTGCACCGTAAAGACCCTCTGTGTAAATGGTTGTCATCTTTTTAAAATGTGTACTGACACTGATTTTTTCAAGGGCTGTAACCTTGAAATCAACAGGGTCGGAATATATTTCACTTCCGGCTGCAATTGTAATTGATTTCTGACCGCCGTTGAATGTTATCTGAGCAACTGTTGATGTATCAATAACATCATCGGTAGCTCCTGTTCTTGCAACGGTTGCTTCATTTATGGTGATTGCCTTTTTACCGAAGACATTTGAAAACTTGAGTCTTATCTGCGAACCTCCGAGTGTGGGAGTAAATGTTGTTCTTATTGTTGAGTCTACAGGAATTGAGTCCTGAAGATGCAGACCGGTGTCTATATTGTCACCAAGCACAACACCGCTTTCAATTGCAGGTGTGCCCCATGAAGCTACCCAACCGTCATCTTCATATGCTGAAGCAGTAAAACCTACGGGAATACAGCTCATGAGTAAAACAACAGTCATTATAAGACACAGAACTTTTAAAATCCTTTTCATATTAGAAATGACCTCTTTCTATTATATATAACGATACTATTATACAATATATAATACCATTTGGGGGAACGATAGTCAAGTGCAAATTGTGACAAATCGGATATATTTTTTAATAACTTGTGAATAGAATGTGATATAGAAAATGCAAAAAACATCCCCTGAAAACAGGGGATGAAATTTATTAAGAAAAATTAATACTTCTTTCTTGCTGTGTAGCCTGTGTGAAGGATTTCGTGAGCCTTGTGGCTGTTGGGTTCGCCGAAGAATTCAGCATAAACAGCCTTAACATCAGGATTGAGATGTGACTTTCTGATGGGAAGGTTCTTGTCATCTTCATAAAGACCTGCTGCACGGAGAGCTCTTACATCGTAGTTGTTTGTAACTGATGCGGGCTGGATGGGCTGACCGCCGCCGTTTACACAGCCGCCGGGACAAGCCATAACTTCGATGAAGTCATATGTCTTTTCGCCTGCCTTGATCATATCAAGGAGTTTGCCTGCATTAGCAGTACCTGAAACAACTGCAACTCTGATTTCGTTGCCTGCAATTGTGTAAGTTGCTTCCTTGATGCCTTCTGTACCACGTACATCATTGAACTCGAGCTTATCAAGTTCTTCACCTGTAAGTGTTTCATAAGCTGTACGAAGAGCAGCTTCCATAACGCCGCCTGTTGCACCGAAGATTGTACCTGCACCTGAACCGAGACCGAAGGGAGCATCGAATTCACCGTCGGGAAGCATATTGAACATGATGCCTGCCTTCTTGATCATTCTTGCAAGTTCACGTACTGTAACAACTGCATCGATATCTGCAAGACCTTCTACTGCAGTGTGATCCATTCTTTCAGCCTCAAACTTCTTAGCTGTACAGGGCATTACGCTGACAACAAAGATGTTCTTGGGATCGATACCCTCTTTCTGTGCATAGAAAGTCTTTGCAACAGAGCCG
>JAZSPR010000127.1:0-23792 GCA_045537555.1 Acutalibacteraceae bacterium
AAAATGGCAATGTGGAAGTTCAAAAACGAAAAAAAGCCAACCAAAAAGCGCTTTTTAGAAAAGATTTTTGTGTTTTCCTTCATATATACTAAAAAACCGTGTCTCGCTTGATTGCGAAACACGGTTTTTTCGACAGTCTGTCAGGCTGTCAGAAGACAGCCTGATTTTTTTATTAAAAGTCAAATTTGGGAACTACCTTTTCACCCGTCTGTGATGACTCAACAATTGCAAGGCACACTTCAACTGTTTTTGCACCTTCTCTTGCATCTGTGAGGATAGGCTTATTATTGAGAATTGCATCTGCAAAAACTTCAAATTCGCCTGCGGCATTGTGATTGTTGACATCAATCTCAACTGTCTCGGCTTCTTTGACAACACCT
The DNA here is from genome assembly GCA_045537555.1 of Acutalibacteraceae bacterium. Taxonomy (GTDB): domain Bacteria; phylum Bacillota; class Clostridia; order Oscillospirales; family Acutalibacteraceae; genus UBA1081. The sequence continues at coordinate 381 of JAZSPR010000127.1, forward strand.
TCTTCATCCACGGTAAATAAAGTCATTGTGGGTGAAGTGTTGTCACAGATAATTGTTCCCTTTGTACCGTAAATGCATGTACGCATTGTGTAATCACGCTTACAGCCTGTTGATACAAAAACCTTGCCCATAAAGTTATCATTGAACTTCATAATTGCAACAGTTGCATCGTCATAAGGAACTGTGGGAAGAAGTCTGTGTGTGCCGTATGCAAAAACTTCAATCGGGTCACCTGCAAGCCATCTGAGAAGGTCAACTGCATGACACCCACCGCCGATAACACCGTGACGGTTGGGGTCTGCACGCCAGTTCTCAACGAGTTTCATATAATCGTGAGCATATTCCGATTCAACATAATAGAGATCGCCGATTATACCTGAATCAATAAGCTCCTTTGCCTTCATAAATGCAGGTGTGAAACGGCATATCTGACCTACCATAAACTTTGCATCGCATTCATCGGAAACTTTTATTATTTCCCTTAAATCCTCACGAGTAAGTGCAAGAGGCTTTTCACAAAGAACATGCTTACCTGCACGAAGAAGGTCACAGCTTACTTTTACATGCTGCTGGTCGGGAATTGCAACGGTAGCAACATCAATATCCTTGTTGTTTACAATATCCGTATAATCCCTGAACCATCTGTCCTCGGGAATTGAATATCTCTCCCCCGCAAAACGGAGGTTTTCTTCATCACAGTCACATATTGCGGCAATCTCGGCACCGCAAGCCATCGCCCCTTCAACATGTGACATGCCGAACTTCATACCTATATTTGCAACTCTTAATTTTTCTGCCATAATAATTCTCCTGATGTAAATATGTTTTCACTATTATAACATATATAAAAAAGAATTCAAGAATTTGAGAATAAAAAAATTGAGCAATACTCAGTCACTATATATTTCTATTCAAGTTCAAAACTGTATAATATACCGTCCACAAGTGTCAGCATACCTGTCTGCCCCTTATCAAAACCGTTATACATTTCTTCGGGGACATTTATTTTCAGAATCTCACCGTTTTCGGTTTCAAAAGAAACAATAAAAACTCTTTTTGATTTCGGTCTTTTTGTTCCCGTCATCTCAGCATAACATACCATATCAACAACAGTCGCCCTGAATGTTTCCGTCAATTTTTCAGGGTCAACAAACATATTATCAATTTCAGCATCAATACCGTCGGGATCTTCCTCCTTGTACTTTTTACACTGTCTGAAACCCCGGTAAAAAAGTATTATAACAAGGATTAAACCTCCGTAAATAAATACAATAAGACTAACTATCAAATATAAATTCAGCCAAAATATTTCACCTGTATTCTGAGAAAATCACGGCACAGCCGTGGATGCCATTCGACACGGTAAGGCATTTGAAGGTCTTATTAAGAGATATTTCGGTTAATTTTTATGTCCCGTAATGTGCCGTAAAATACACAAAAAACGGCTATATTGCGAAACTTTAGAAAAACACAGTCAGGATGTTCAGATTATCGGGGCATCCTAATTTTTGTCTATGACCCCCCCGGCTGTGCCGGGGAGTTCAAAAAAAGCTTTAGCGATGGATAGAAAAAAAGCTCCTTTTGGTATAATAAAGATGCGGCTGCCAACTGCATCAAAGAAATCAAAAGGAGGACATTCAAAATGAATGACAACAATAGTTTAGCACATACAAAATGGAATTGCAAATATCATATAGTATTCGCACCAAAATACAGGAGAAAAATATTTACGGAGAACACAAAGAAGAAATCGGAAAAATATTAAGAGAACTGTGTAATTGGAAACAAGTGAATATAATACAAGCGGAAATATGTCCGGACCATATACATATGCTAGTAGAAATACCGCCAAAAATGAGTGTGTCAGGATTTGTAGGATTTCTGAAAGGAAAAAGTACATTAATAATCTTTGAGCATCATGCTAATTTGAAGTAAAAATATGGTAATAGAAGTTTTTGGTGTAGAGAATATTATGTAGACACAGCAGGAAAGAATGATAAAAAGATAGCAGAGTACAAAAAAAACCAGTTGCAAGAAGATATGGTGCATGACCAAATGACGCTCAAAGAATACACAGACCCGTTTATGGGTAAGTAACAAGCTTTTGCGGAAGGTAGCCGTAGGGTACTCCTTTAGGAGATGCCAGTAACATAGGGCTTTGCCCGCATATGAAGAACCACCGGCTTAGCCGATGGGTTCCTATTATATACCTACTGTTACGTTGTATGTAATAGTCTGCTGATGCCCCGTAACATTGCGGTTTTTCCTTATGAAGATAAAACGGACTTAGGGCCATATGATATTGAATATAAGCACGGTTTGCGTTGTGACGGTGTTGCAACGAGTGTTATAAATTCTATAAACACTATTGCAGTAGGACTCAGCATCGGTATTTTTAATCTTCTTATAAGAGGATATATTCAGCCTGAATTTGATACCGCAGAAAATGCTTTTAAATTTTCTGTTAAAAATCTTGACAAACTAACCAATACTATTATATAATGAAAAAAATAATTTGAACTTTGGAACCAGCTGTCTGCAGAGGATGTTGGTTCCTTTTTGTGTTTTTGGAAAAAAACATATTACTGTAATTAAAACTGACTGAAAAGGAGAATATTTAATGGAAATTCAACTTCAGGAACTTATTGATCAGATAAAAAAAGACGGTGTTGAAGCTGCCGAATCTCAGGCTGCCGCAATACTTGAAACAGCTAAAGCAGAGGCTGAAAGAATTATATCTGATGCAAAAGCACAGGCTGATAAAATTATGTCTGATGCAAAAAACGAAAATGAACGAATAGTAAAATCAGGTGAAGATGCAATCCGACAGGCAGGTCGTAATCTTCTTATATCTTTCAGAGAAAGTGTTACGAAAGAGCTCAACGTAATTATAGGAGAAAATGTTTCATCTGTTTATTCTTCAGGTACGCTATCGCAGCTTATTGTCAAAGCTGTTGAATGCTGGTTATCAAAACCTGAGGCAACTGATATATCCGTAATTTTAAGCGGTGATGATCTTGCAAAGCTTGAAACTGCTCTTTTGGCAGAGCTTAAAGCAAAAATGCTCACCGGAGTTACTCTTAAAGCCAATGATAATTTTGACGGCGGATTCCGAATTGCAGTAAATGGTGACGGAGCATATTATGATTATTCAAAAGAGGCTGTTACCGATATGTTGTCAAACTATCTTAGCCCTAAGATTACTGCATTATTGAAAGAGGCTGAATAATTATGGCGGAGTACTATCTGATATCTCAACTGCCTTCTCTGGATGGTTTAAGTGAAAACACACCAATACCTGTTACCGAAAAACAATTCTTTGAGTTGTGCAGCCGATTCTTAGGAAAAAGAGCCCTTGCTGAACTTAACAGAATAACTCTTATTCCTTCAAGAATTCACGAAAAATCATCATCTGCTCTGATTAAAAAATGGAATGAAGGTGAACGGAATCTTCGTCTTGCATTGGCAAAACTTCGTGCGGATAAGATGAACAAGCATTTTGATGTAGGGATACAATCTTTTCCTGTGGGGCTTTTGCAGGCGGTACGTACTGCTATTGATATTGAAAGCCCCATGGAAGCAGAAAAATTTCTCAACCAATATCGTCTTGATTTTCTTGAAACATTAAGACCGATGGATTCTTTTTCGGAAGAATTTGTGTTCTATTACGCTTTGAAACTAAAGCTCATAGAGCGTATGAGGAAATTTGATTCACAAAGCGGAGAGAACGCATACAGAAAAATCTATGACTCAATTATGAGTGAGGATAAAACGGAGGTTATACAATGACCGAAAAAAATAAAGGTAAGGTAGTAAGCATTAACGGTAACCTTGTGTCAGTAAAGTTTGACGGCAACGTTTCTATGAATGAAATATGTTATGTTAATGTTGACAATACAAAACTCAAGAGTGAAGTTATCCGTATAAGAGGTGACATTGCTCAGATACAGGTTTATGAAATGACAGGCGGAATAAAATGCGGAGATGATGTTGAGTTTACAGGCGAAATGCTTTCTGCTCAGTTAGGCCCCGGACTTCTCGGTCAGGTTTATGACGGACTTCAGAATCCGTTGCCTGTATTGGCAGAACAAGCCGGCTGGTTCCTTGAAAGGGGAAATTATGCAGACGGACTTGATGCCGAAAAGAAATGGGAATTCACTCCTACCGCAAAAATCGGAGATGTTCTTCGTGCAGGTGAATATCTGGGTACTGTTCCTGAAGGTCCTTTTACTCATAAAATTTTCGTGCCGTTCTATCTGCTTGGCAATTACACGCTGAAATCAATTGCTGATAAAGGTGAATACACAATAGACGAAACAATTGCTGTGCTTTCTGACGAGAGGGGCAGAGAAATTTTTGTTTCAATGGCTTTCAGATGGCCTGTAAAACGTGCAGTAAAATGCTACACAGAAAGACTTGCACCAACAGAAACAATGGAAACAAAGGTGCGTCTTATAGATTCTTTCTTTCCCGTTGCAAAGGGTGGAACTTATTGCACTCCCGGTCCTTTCGGTGCAGGTAAAACAGTCCTTCAGCATACAACTTCTAAATATGCAGATGTTGATATCGTTATTATTGCTGCCTGCGGTGAACGTGCAGGTGAAGTTGTTGAAACCCTTACGGAATTTCCTGAGCTTACCGACCCGAAAACAGGCCGTTCTCTCATGGAAAGAACAATTATCGTGTGTAATACTTCTTCAATGCCTGTTGCTTCACGTGAAGCTTCGGTTTACACAGCGGTAACACTTGCTGAGTATTACAGACAAATGGGGCTTAATGTTTTAATGCTTGCTGATTCCACTTCACGTTGGGCACAGGCAATGCGTGAAATGTCAGGCAGACTTGAAGAAATCCCCGGAGAAGAGGCTTTTCCCGCATATCTTGAATCATACATTGCTGCCTTCTATGAAAGAGCAGGCTGCGTACTCCTTCCTGACGGAAGCAAGGGTTCGGTTACAATCGGTGGTACAGTTTCTCCCGCGGGCGGTAACTTTGAAGAGCCTGTTACTCAGGCAACTCTTAAAGTTGTCGGGGCGTTCCACGGACTTTCACGTGAGCGTTCGGATGCAAGAAAGTATCCTGCAATTGACCCTCTTATTTCGTGGTCAAAATACAAAACAGTTACAGATTCAGAAAAATCCGAATACTTAAAGAATATTCTTCTTCATGGTGATGAAATCGGCTCAATGATGAAGGTTGTCGGTGAAGAAGGTACAAGTATTATAGATTACACTGTTTATCTGAAGGCGGAAATGCTTGATGCTGTTTATCTTCAGCAGAACTCTTTCGATCCCGTAGAAGCAAACTGTACTAAAGAGCGTCAGCGTTATGTAACAGATAAACTTGTATATATTCTCGGAAGTGAATATGTTCTTGATAATAAGGACGATGCAAGAAGCTTTTTCAATCGTATGAGACAGAAATTTATTGACTGGAATTATACCGAATTTAAGAGTGACGCTTTTAAAAAAGCCGAGGCTGAAATCGACATGATGTATACTGACGGTCAGGGAGCGTTAAACCGTGATGCAGAACTTCTCCTGAAGGGTGGTGTGTGATAATGAATAAGGTGTTTAATAAAATTGAATCAATTACAGGTAACGTTATTACAGTAAAAGCACAAGGTGTTCGTTATAACGAACTTGCACAGATAAATACCCGTTTCGGAAAGTCACTCGCTCAGGTCAATAAAATTGACGGAAATGTTGTTTCTTTGCAGGTATTTGCAGGCGGTCAGGGTATTTCTACCGGTGATGAGGTTCGCTTTTTGGGTCACGATATGCGAGTGTCATTCAGTGATGACCTTCTCGGCAGAATTTTTAATGGTTCGGGTGAACCAAGAGACAAAGGTCCTGCACTTACCGATAATATGAAACCCATCGGCGGTCCTTCGGTTAACCCCACAAAACGAATTCTTGCGAACAGAATGATGAGAACAAACATTCCGATGATTGATATGTTCAATACACTTGTTGTTTCTCAGAAGCTTCCGATTTTTTCTATTTCAGGTGAACCGTACAACCAACTTCTTGCCCGTATTGCATTGCAGGCAGAAGCAGATGTTATTGTTCTTGGGGGTATGGGGCTTAAATATGACGATTTTCTTTATTTCAAGGAAGAACTTTCAAACGGCGGTGCTTTAAGTAAAACTGTTATGTTTATCCATACTGCATCCGATCCTACCGTTGAATGTATGATGATTCCTGATATGGCGCTTGCAGTTGCAGAGCAATTTGCTTTGCAGGATAAGGACGTACTGGTTCTTCTCACCGATATGACAAACTTTGCCGATGCTATGAAAGAAATTGCTATTACTCAGGAACAGGTTCCTTCAAATCGTGGTTATCCCGGCGACCTTTATTCTCAGCTTGCTTCACGTTATGAAAAGGCGGTTGATTTTGACAGCTCAGGCTCTGTTACGGTACTTGCAGTTACTACAATGCCCGGTGATGACGTAACACATCCTGTTCCGGATAATACAGGCTACATTACAGAAGGTCAGTATTATCTTAAAGGCGGAAGAATAGAACCTTTTGGCTCTCTTTCACGTTTAAAACAAAATGTTAACAGCAAAACCCGTAAGGACCACCGTATTCTTATGGATTCTATGATCAGATTATATTCAGCCTACAAGGAAACGATTGAAAAGAAAAATATGGGCTTTTCAATGAATCGTTGGGATGAGAAATTATTGAAATACGGTCAGCTTTTTGAAAATAAGCTTATGGATTTGTCAGTTAATTTAACACTTGAAGAGTCACTTGACCTTGGTTGGCAGATTCTTGCAGATTGCTTTCAGAAAGATGAAACCGGAATTAAGTCAGACCTTACAGATGAATTCTGGCCTGTAAAGTAAGGAGGACTGAATTTTGGCAAAAATCAAATTAACTAAAAATGAGTTAAAGGTACAGAAAGATGCTCTTAAAATGTATCAGAGATATTTGCCTACGCTGACACTTAAAAAGCAACAGCTTCAATCGGAAATAAGAATGATTGAAGCAAAAGCTGTCTCGGTAAGACAAGAACGAGAAAACTTAGAAAAAGGTTTTTCTTCATGGATTGCTGTCTTCAGCGAAGAAAGTGCTTTCCCTGATGGAATCATTACTGTAAGCAACATCCGCAAAGGAACGGGAAACATTGCAGGTGTTACAATCCCCACTTTTGAGGGTGCGGACTTTTCCAGAGGCGACTATGATTTATATGAAACACCACTTTGGGTGGATATTGCCGCAAATCATATGGAAAAAGCAATGTCGCTTGATTTAGAGGCGGAAGTGTTGGATGAACAGGTAAGGCTTTTAGAAAAAGAATTGCTTTCTACTTCACAAAGAGTCAACTTGTTTGAAAAGGTGAAAATCCCCGAAACACAGGCGAATATCAAAAAGATATCAATTTATATGGCAGACCAGCAGGTCAGTGCTGTTGTGCGTTCAAAAATTTCAAAACGCAAAATAGCAGCCCGTGATGAAGCAACTTCGGAAACGGAGGTGTACGCTGTATGATTGTACCGATGAAAAAAATCTCTCTTGTGGTTATGGAAGATAAAAAAAGAGACGCCCTTAAAAAACTTCGCAAAGCAGGAATTCTTCACATAGAAATAACAGAAGGCTCAGGCAAAAGAATCGATGAATTAAAAGAACAGGTTGCTTTGCTTGAAAGTGCAATTTTCATATTAAGCGAAAATAAAAATAAGAATGTTGAGCAGAAAAACATAACTGCTTCCGATGCTGTTTCTGCAGCAAAAGAAATAACTTCCTTAGCAGAAGCAAAGAAAGCTTATTTGAATGAACGGCTTACATTGATTTCCGAGCTTGAACGGCTTAAAAGCTGGGGCGATGTCAACCCTGACGACATTAACGAATTGTTAAAAAACGGTGTTAACATTTCGTTTTATGAAATGCCGAGAGCTGAGTATGATAGTCTTCCTGAAACAGTCAAAACCATTAGTTTGGAAAAAACTAAAAATTCAGTGAAATTTGCTCTGATTATATCCGGCGTTGAGGGCGAAGAAATTGCAGACAGACTCAAAATCTATCGTTTTGAGTTGCCACAGATTTCCACCGCAGAGATAAAACAAATGCTTGAAGAAATCGGCAAAGCGATAGAGTCAATTAATGAAAAAATAATTGGCTATGCAGGATATAAGTATGGTATGAAGAACGCTGTCAAATCCTGCGAAAAGGAAATTGAGTTTGAAGTATATGCCATCGGTATGGCAGACGAAAACTTGTCGGAGAACGATAAAAATGATGTTTCCGTTGCATATTTTACAGGATATGTTGAAGAAGAAAATCTGCCCCGCCTTAAAGAAATTGCTAAAGATAATTTCTGGGGACTTCTTATTGAAGAACCCACCGAAGAGGATAACGTTCCGACAAAGCTTAAAAACAATAAATTTGTAAGCCTCATTTATCCGCTTACGGACTTTTTAGGTACAGTTCCAGGTTATTTTGAGTATGATATTTCAGGTTGGTTCTTAGGTTTTATTCTCATTTTCTTCGGAATTATATTTGGTGACGGAGTTTACGGACTACTTATTACAGCCGCTGCCGCAGTGCTGATTATTAAATCGGCAAAAGCGAAGAAAGAAATTCCACCTGCATTTCTGTTAGTTGGTCTTTTCGGTATTTCGACAATACTTTGGGGAACGGTAACCTGTACATGGGGCGGTCTTCCTGCTGAGAAGTTGCCCGAATGGCTTCAAAAGATATCAATCCCGTTTATTTCGAATGTATATGCCGATAAAATATGGTATCCTTTCTGGACAAACGGAGAATCAGGACTTACAACCGCACAGAATTTGCAGATTTTCTGTTTCTCATTGGCTCTCGTTCAGCTTGTTGTAGCGCATCTCAAGGTTGCAAAAAGAAATAGGAAATCAATTAAGATACTAGGTGATATCGGTTCAATATTGCAACTTGTAGGTATCTATTATATCGTGCTGAGTTTTGTTGTAAATCCCGAGGTTTTCAGCTTCTCACTTGTAATCAGCGGTGTTCCCGTGGGAACAGTTGCTATTGTACTCGTTATTGTCGGATTTGTTATGAGTTTTGTATTTGCAAATTATGAGGGAAATGTTGGTAAATCTATACTTGATAGTCTGAAAAACATAGTTTCTGTTTTGCTTGGTGTAGTCAATGTTTTCTCGGATATAGTTTCTTATATAAGACTCTGGGCAGTCGGTCTTGCAGGTGCTGCGATATCTGCAACGGTAAACGAACTCGCAAGTCCAATGTTGGGCAATTTTATGTTTATGATAATTGCCATAGTCCTTCTTGTTTTCGGACACGGACTTAATATGATACTGAATGTTTTGTCAGTTATCGTTCACGGCATACGACTCAATACTCTTGAATTTTCATCACATCTGGATATGTCTTGGAGCGGACATAAATTCCAACCATTTGAAGAATAAATTAATAAAGGAGATTAATAATTATGGATTTAGGTTTATTAGGTACAGCATTAGCTATGGGTATTGCCGCTATCGGTTCTGCAATCGGTATCGGTATCGCAGGTCAGGCATCAATCGGTGCATGGAAAAAGTGTTATATGAGCAATAAGGCAGCACCTTTCATTCTTACAGTTTTTGCAGGTGCCCCCCTTACACAGACTATTTACGGCTTTCTTCTTATGCAACAGATGAAATCAGCCACCGCAGACCCTGCATTTCTTTTCGGTCTCGGTATTGCATCCGGTCTTGCAATGGCAGTTTCAGCTTATGTTCAAGGTAAAGCAGGTGCTGCAGGTGCAGATGCTTTAGCTGAAACGGGAAAAGGTTTTTCTCAGTACATCACTGTTGTCGGTCTCTGTGAAACAGTTGCACTGTTCGCACTCGTTTTCAGTATGGTAGCTTTAGGATAATATAAAAAGGCTTGGGGTATTTACAACACACATTATATTGTTGAGTTTTCTAATGGAAAATCTGCTGCTGATTCAGAAATAAGAACTCTCCTTGCAGCCTTTTCTCATCTATATTTCAAGTATTCAACAAACCGTTTCACTGCAAGTGAGGCGGTTTTCTTATCTCTTAAAGCAAGTCCGATATTTCTGCTTTTGCCCATTTATCAAGAATCATAAATGGTTCGTCACAAAGGGCGGTTACAGGGATTTAGTCAATGTCATTTGTTAGATGATTTTTGGGAATAATTGTCATCAACCTATCTTCTTCTAAAAAGTTTGTATCAAAATCAAGGATTAAAGGTTTAGTTGCTCATGCATTGCACCCAATTAGTATAGGTAAGCTCGAAGGCTTTAACAATAAAATCAAAGTAGCTAAACGAATCGGGTACGGTTATTGTAACGAAGATTATTTTTTCAAACTGATTCGTTAGCTTGCTTTACCTTCGGTCAGAACTTTATCCCCCAACTTTCCGTGAAGAACCACTTTTAAGCGGTATCCGCAGAGGTGAAATGGCAGCTCTGAAATGGGAAAATGTAAACTTTGAAGAAAAGTATATCTACATTCATGAAAGCAGACTTGTAATTGAATCAAAGGAATACACAACACCACCAAAAACTGATGCAGGTTTGAGAAAAATCTTCATTCCTGAAAGACTTGTTGCAGTATTAAGGGAATACAGGCAACGATATACTTGCAACAAACTGAAAATGGGTAAGGATTTTGCAGATAAGTGATATGTTGTGTCAAAGCCAAACGGTGAGCCATTCTCTCCGCAAGGAATATCAAACAATTATCTTCGTTTTATGGATAGACACAAAAACGAAATCAGATATTTGAAGTTTCACGGTTTAAGACATACATACGCTTCCGTTCTCATTGAACAAGGAGAAAACCCAAAAACCGTACAACACAATTTAGGTCATGCAGATGTTGCACTGACTCTACAAATCTACTCACATTCATACGAATCAGCACAAATCAATGCGGCAGAAAAGTTGAATGCAACTGTCAGCAATTACACTCATACAGGATAACTTTTAATAAAACAAAACTCGGAGTTTTTCCGTGAGCTGCTTTTTGCTCCGAAATTGCTCCGAGTTTTTGTATAATGTTTCTCCCTATAAAGTCTTGGGGAAAATTTAGTTTTAATGATTTTTTGTGATGAATCTGAAATTGCAATGATTGTGTTGTTTTCGCAGAATAGGGACTTGCAGTATAATAATTCTTCGGCAAGTCCTCGGAAAAATGAAATAAAAAAAGACTGAGCTATTGCTCAGTCCTGGTGCGAGAGACGGGACTTGAACCCGTACGGGATTACCACACGCCCCTCAAACGTGCGCGTCTGCCGATTCCGCCACTCTCGCATTCCGTTTGGAACATTTGGAATTATAGCAGAATAAAACACAAATGTCAAGTCTTTTTTTAAATTTTTTTTATTTTTTTATTATTATTTTAATTCCCATATTCTTTAAGAATTTTTTCCGTCTCTTTCTTATCAGGCATATCGCCTTTTAATGTTTTTATAAGCTTTATTTTTGCAACGCAACCCTTTATTGATGCCGGTTCAATCTTTTTATTCAGAAGTATTTTCAAATAAAAACTACCCGGAATTTTTATATTTTCTTTCTGCAATGCTTTTTTTAGCACCTTTTTACGCAGAACAAAATCTGCCTTATGAATATCAACAACATCGAACGATGAACAATTACTGAAACCTGCCTTAAATTCATCATAACGGTTCAGTTCATATTCCGAAAACAGTATAATACAAGCTCCGTCTTCACTGAGTTTTCTGAAAATATTAATAAACTCACTCTGCGTTGCTGTACGGTTGGCAAGCTCCTGAACATCATCAACCAGCAGAAGCTCTGTTGAATACTTATTATAAAAATTCACGGTATTTTTATCTTTGATTGCCTGTATGTAATCATCAGTAATCTGTCTTTGCGAAACGACAATTGCATCAGTTTTTTTCTGTTCTGCAAAAACTGCTGCAACCGAATGCATCAGATGTGTTTTTCCTGACGATGCAGGTCCCTGAACAAACAGAATTCTGCATTTATCAGTCCCTGATGCAACTGCAAAACATTTCGCGGCGGCTTTCATATTACTTCGGCTTATTATAAAATCATTGTAGCTTCCGTTCATTTTTTCACCTCTTTTTTATTATAACATAAAATTTACGGCATTGCATTATGTATATTAATTATTTTTAAATCAGTCTGAAACATTTCTTTCATTTTACCACTTGTATATATCATTATTTTATAGTATAATGAGAAAAAACAGGTAAGGTGATATATTTATGAAAAAACTCATTTCTGCATTACTTGCAATTATCCTTGTTCTTGCTCCTGTTACAGCTTTTGCAACAGAAGATGTAAAACCTATGGAAATTAAAATGGGTGACGTTAATCTTGACGGAAAGATTTCTGCTGCGGATGCAAGAACAGCTCTTCGTTGCTCTGCAAAGCTTGAATCAGCTGAAAACATTTCAATGCTGAGCATCGATACAGACGGTGACAACAGAATCTCAGCCGCTGATGCAAGAACTATTCTTCGCGTTTCAGCAAAACTTTCTTCATTCACAAACGGTTTCAACGGAAACGGTTTACCCTGTGCTATTGAAACAATACACAGCAAGGTTTACTATCTTGATGTTGAAAACTACGATGAAAGCACAAAAACTTCACTTGAATTTGAAGTTGCAAGAAAAAACGATGATGTTTACATGATGAGTGATGACGAAGCAATGATGGGCAGTCTCGGTATGGGCGGCAATGCGCTTAACATCACAAAGTGCGGTATGATGATATCAGGCAAGAAGATCTATGCTCTTATGGGTACAGACAAAGCAGACATTGCAATGGAAATCCCCAAGGAACTTCAGGCAGACCTCGGCATGGATTCATCAACTCTCAACGAAATCGTAGATATGATAAGCACATTTATCCCCGAAAAAATCGGTACGCCCGTTCTCACGGAAACCGACGGTCAGAAAGCTTATTGCTACACATATTCGGCAGCAGGTCAGACATGTCAGCTTTATATTACCGAAACAGGCAGTCTCATAAAAATTGACGGCGTTATGGCAAACGGTGATATTCAGACACTTCTCAAGTTCAACGAAGTATCAGGCAATGCTCCCGACAAGTATTTTGATCTCAACAGTTTTGACGAACTCTGGTAACTGAATTTAAGGAAGACTTGTACAAATCAAGTCTTTCTTTTTTGTTATTTCCCACAAACATTTGTTCGTCTTATTGAAAAACAATTTTTTTGTGGTATAATATAAAAGACAGGAGGCATAGAAGATGAATAATGAAAAAACATATATCGCAATAGACCTCAAGTCTTTCTATGCCAGCGTTGAAGCCACGGAAAGAGACCTTGATCCGATGACAACAAATCTTGTTGTTGCAGACCCCGGGAGAACGGAAAAAACAATCTGCCTTGCCGTGTCGCCGAGCCTTAAAAGCTACGGTATTTCGGGAAGAGCCAGAATGTTTGAGCTGATTCAGCAGTTAAAAGTTATAAACACTCAGAGACAGCAGAAAGCTCCCGGAAAAAAACTGACAGGTTCATCATATGACTTTTACGAACTTCGTACAAATCCGTCACTTGCCGTTGATTACATTGTCGCTCCGCCGAGAATGGCACTTTACATCGATTACAGCTCACGCATTTTTGAAATTTATATGCGTCATGTGGCTCCCGAAGATATTCACGTTTATTCAATCGATGAAGTCTTTATTGATGCAACGTCCTACCTCAAAACCACAAAAATGACTGCCCGTGAATTCACAATGATGCTTATTCTCGAAGTCCTGAATGAAACAGGGGTCACCGCAACAGCAGGAATCGGCCCTAATCTTTACCTGTGCAAAATTGCAATGGATATAACGGCAAAACATATTCCGCCTGATAAAGACGGCGTAAGAATTGCAGAGCTTGATGAAATGACTTACCGCAGAGAGCTGTGGAATCACCGACCTCTTACCGATTTCTGGCGAGTGGGCAGAGGAATTTCAAAAAAGCTTGAAGAACATTATCTTTACACAATGGGCGATGTCGCAAGATGCTCATTATACAATGAAAATCTTCTTTATAAGCTCTTCGGAATCAATGCTGAGCTCCTTATTGACCACGCATGGGGCTGGGAGCCGTGCACAATTGCCGATATAAAGGCATATAAGCCTTCAACAAACAGTATAAGCTCCGGACAGGTGCTTCATGTCCCCTATTCTTTTGACAAAGCACGGATTATTGTGCGTGAAATGGCAGATAATCTTGCTCTTGACCTTGTTGAAAAGAAGCTTGTGACAGACCAGCTTGTTCTTACAATCGGCTATGATGCATCGAGCATAACGAATGTTTACACGGGCGAAGTGAAAATTGATTTTTACGGCAGACAGATACCCAAAAGTGCAAGAGCCACCGCGAACCTCGGCAGACATACGGCTTCGGCAAAGCTTATTACTCAGGCTGTGCTTAAGGCTTATGATGAAGTCACCGAAAAAGAACTCACAGTCAGAAGAATCAATATATGTGCGAATCATATCATCCCCGAAAGCAGTTTAAGTAAAGACCCTGCGCCTTATCAGATTTCTGTTTTTGAAGATTATGAAGAAACCGTAAAACAGCAGGAAAAGGAAAAAGCCGAGCTTGAAAAAGAGAGAAAAATTCAGGAAACGCTTATAGGAATCAAGAATAAATTCGGCAAAAATGCAATTTTAAAGGGAACAAATCTTCAGGAGGGTGCAACCGCAAAGGACAGAAACAGTCAGATAGGCGGTCACAAAGCATAAATTATGAACAATACAGACAAATACAATGACATTATAAATCTGCCGCATCACGTTTCACCTAACAGAAAGCAGATGTCTATGATTGAAAGGGCGGCACAGTTCAGTCCGTTTGCCGCATTGACGGGTCACAGCGAAGCTATTGACGAGGTTGCACGGTTTACGGAGAATGCGCCGTTTCTTGATGAAAACACAAAAGACATTCTCAATGAGAAACTGCAGCTTATAGCCGATTCCTTAAACAATGAACCTATTGTTTCTATAACATATTTCAAGCCTGACAGTAAAAAAAGCGGCGGAGCATATATTATAAAAAACGGCACGGTGAAAAACATTGATTCATTCAACCGTGAACTTCATTTTGCCGATAATACACACATACCGATTGACAGCATCATAGAAATCGACGGCAGAATGTTTAACAGCTATTAAAACACAAAGCGACACAATCCCGAAAGACTGTGCCGTTTTTTTGTTTATTCAAAATAAATAGCCGATGTCTGTGCCCAGATAAGAGGCGGAAGAGTCATACCCTGCTGTGAAGGTATTTTTCCTGCAAGAACTTTCTCGTGAATAATCTGATAAGCAAAATTTGCATCATAATTTATATGAGCACACAGGAATCCCGCCTTATCAACGGGGATTTCAAAATTATAATCACCTGATTTCTTTGCTTTGAATGTAAAGCATTCGCCGTCCCGGTCAAAAACACGAAGAATGTGATTTTTCTTCATTTTTTTGACAGAAACGGTAGCTTTCAGACCTTCGGTCAGCTTTACCGTGTCACCGAGAAGGTTTTTACCGCAACGGATATCAATAAAAGTTGAACCGACATGGTCACAGATTGTTGTTCTGCCTTTTTTTATTGCATCAAGAATATCTTCAGGAGAATCCGACTGAGCATAAACATATGTAACGGGCATCTGCAGAAGATTTGTTACAACATAATCAGAATGATAGTCACTTCCGCCTACTACGGGCAGTTTATAGCCCTTTCTGAGCTGTTCGTGCCACCAGTCCGTGCAGACGAGATTATCATAATGCTGAGGTGCATTCCATACTTCGAGAACATTAACTTCACCGGGGTCTTTTTTCCATCTCCACGGACACTGCATACACCACGGATGATTCATGCAGACAACAGCACCTCTGCGCTGTGCTTCATTTTTGACTTCAAGCCATTCTTCATAAGTTTCGGCGTCAAAATGGTCAACAACATCCTTTACGCCCCAGAGATTTGCGTGACCGCCGTGTTTTGTGTATTCGGCTCCGTAAATGAGTGTAAGACCTTCTGTTTCGGGAAATTCTTCACACAGTTTGTTATGGTCCGTTATCATAAGAAAATCAAGCTTGTTCTTTTTTGCAAGTTTTATAACTTCCTCAAGCGTAAGTTTGCCGTCTGAAGCAGTAGTATGTGTATGAGGAATACCTGAATACCATTTATAACTCATCATATCACCTTTTTTATAAAAACCCGGGTATCTGCTGATACCCGGGCTGTATTTATGGATTTATCACTTTACTTTATAACCGAAGATTCTGAGAATCTTGTAAATGAGACAAATGATTTCTGAGAAGAAGTTGATATGTTCTCTTCCGCAGATTGAACATTCGTTTTTATTGTGATTTCCGCCGTCACCGTCAGGACCTACTTCAATGCCGTAATCGGGATCCATATCTGTTACATCTCTGCCGTCGATATCGCAGATGCCGTCACCGTTTTCATCAAGATGTCCGAGAGCGGGAATTTCTTCCTGCTTTTCAGCAACGAGATCACAGACAATACAATGTGAACCGTCTGTAAGACCTGTACGTGTACATGTGGGCTCATAGCCTCTGTCAACAACAAGGTCGTGACCTCTTGCAGGAACAACTGTCTGAGCAACGATTATAACGTTACATACCGAACAATGCGAACCTACTGTCTTACCTGTCTGTGTACATGTGGATTCAACAGCCTTGTCAACAACAATTGTGTGACCCTTTGCACCTGTATCAACGGTTGTTCTGTTCAGTTCAGTATAACAAACGCCGCAATATACAACATTGTCATATGAACCTGAACGGATACATGTTGCTTCTTTTACATTTTCCTTGACAATCTTGTCAGGCTTATGAGCGATTGTTGAACCTGTAACTGTGTTACGGCTGATTTCTTCGCCGCAGACTGTACAGTAAACTACTTCGTCATATGAAGAGGGAATGATACATGATGCTACAACTCTGTTTTCAATTTCAGGAGCACCGGGTGTATGTGTTCCGACTGCAACATAAACTTTTTCACGGCTGATTTCTTCACCGCAGACTGTACAGTAGAATACTTCGTCATATGAACCGCCTTCAAGACAGCTACCGAATACTTCGTTTTCTTTTACTGCTTCGCCCTTTGTATGACCGAGTGCATCAACAATTATTGTTTCTCTTGCAAGTTCTTCACCGCAGACTGTACAATTAACAACCTTTTCATATGAACCGGTGTTTACACAATCAGGCTTGACTTCATTTTCAACAGTTGCTTCGCCTTCAGTATGGCCGAGTGCGGGAACTGTTGTTGTTTCTCTTGAAAGTTCTTCATTACATACTGTACAGTAAACTACTGTATCATATGAACCGTCATTTACACAATCGGGCTTAACATCTTTTTCAGTTACTGCTTCGCCTTCTGTGTGTCCGAGTGCGGGAACTGTTGTTGTTTCTCTTGAAAGTTCTTCATTACATACTGTACAGTAAACTACTGTATCATATGAACCGTCGTTTACACAATCAGGCTTAACATCTTTTTCAGTTACTGCTTCGCCTTCTGTGTGGTCAGCAAGAGGAAGTGTGATTGTATCTCTTGAAAGAACATCATTACATACTGAACAGTAAACTACTGAGTCATATGAACCTGCAACTGTACATGTTGATTCTGTTCTGTTTTCTTCAACTGCATCCTTGGGTGTATGAGCAACAACGGAAATTTCGTGTGTTTCTCTTGAAAGAACATCGTTACATACTGAACAGTAAACTACACTGTCATATGAACCGGGAACCTTACATGTGGGCTCTGTTCTGTTTTCTTCTACTGCTTCTGCAGGTGTATGAGCAACAACGGGGATTTCCTTTGTTACGCTTGAAAGCTTTTCAGAACATACTGAACAGTAAACTGTTTCGTCATATGAACCCTTCTTTGTACATGTTGCATCAACTGTGTTTTCAATAACTGCATCAGCAGGCTTATGACCGGGTGCAACATTTACATGATTTGTTCTTGAAAGTTCCTTATTACATTCTGAACAGTAAACTGCCATCTGATATGAACCGTTTACCATACATGAAGCATCAACGTTATTTTCTTTTACTGCTTCAGCAGGTGTATGTTCTGCAAGAGGAAGATCAAGTGTTTCTCTTGAAAGTTCGCCATTACATACGGAACAGTAAACTACTGAATCATATGAACCTGCAACTGTACATGTTGATTCAACTCTGCCTTCTTCAACTGCATCTGCAGGTGTATGTTCTGCAAGAGGAAGATCTATTGTATTTCTTGAAAGTTCTGCATCGCATACTGAACAGTAAACTACTGAATCATATGAACCTGCAACTGTACATGTTGATTCAACTCTGTTTTCCTCAACTGCATCTGCAGGTGAGTGACCGAGAGCAGCAACTGTTTCTGTATTTCTTGAAAGCTCTTCGTTACAAACTGAACAGTATACAACTGATTCATATGAACCTGCTTCTGTACATGTTGCAGGATCTTCATTTTCTTTTACAGCTTCTGCTGCTTTATGACCTGTTGCAGGAAGAACAGTTTTTTCTTCTGCTTCACCACATCCGCAAGCCATAATAACATAACCGTCGTCTGTACATGTAGCATCTACACGGTCTTTCTCAGTTGCGTAAACGTGATCACCTGTTGCTTTTTCAACAAAGCTTTCTGATGAAAGGATTTCATTACAAGTTTCGCAACGAACTACCATATCATAAGAACCGTCTTTGCTGCATGTTGCGGGAACATAATTTTCTCTTGCTGCTTCTTTTGCTTTATGACCGAGAGCATCAACTGTTTCTGTTTCTCTTGAAAGTTCTGCGTTACAAGCTGAACAATAAACAACATTGTCGTATGAACCTGTGTTTTCACAATCGGGTTCAACATTGTTTTCAACCTTTACTTCACCGGGAGTGTGGGCTGCAAGGTCAAAATCTTTTGTTTCTCTTGAAAGTTCTGCATTACACTTATCACAGTAAACTACTTCATCATATGAACCTGCTACTGTACATGTTGATTCAACTCTGTTTTCTTCAACTGCTGCAGCGGGTGTATGTTCTGCAAGAGGAAGAGTAATCTTTGTTCTTTCAATTTCATAATCACATACTGAACAGTAAATTACTGAATCATATGAACCATTGACTGTACATGTTGATTCTGTTCTGTTTTCTTCAACTGATACAGCAGGTTTATGGTCTGCAAGGTCAAGAGTAACCTTATTTCTTGAAAGTTCGCCGTTACATACTGAACAGTAAACTACTGAATCATATGAACCTCTGACTACACATGTTGATTCAACTCTGTTTTCTTCAACTGCTTCTGCAGGTGTATGACCGAGAGCGTCGATAGTAGTGGGAGTTCTTGAAACTTCCGCATTACATACTGTACAGTAAATTACTGCTTCATATGAACCGTTTTCGGTACATGTTGCATCTTTTATATTTTCTTTTACAACTGCACCTTCTGTATGACCGGGAGCAGTTTCAACTATTGTTTCTCTTGAAAGTTCTTCGTTACATACAGTACAGTAAACAACATTGTCGTATGAACCGTCTGTTGTACAAGTTGCTTCAACTTTGTTTTCAACCTGAACTTCACTGTTTTTATGACCTTCAGCTTTAATGACGATTGTTTCTCTTGAAAGTTCCTTATCACATTTTGTACAGTAAACAACATTGTCATATGAGCCGTCTGTTGTACATGTTACTTCAACTTCGTTTTCAACCTGAACTGCACCTTCTGTATGACCGAGAGGATCAACAGTTACAGTTTCTCTTGAAAGCTCAGCATTACATTCTGTACAATACTTCACAATATCGTATGAACCGCCGTTTTCACAGTCGGGAGCAACGTTGTTTTCAACATTGGGCTGACCTTCTGTATGCTGTGCAAGAGGAAGATCAATCTTTTCGCTTGAAATCTTTGCATTACATACTGAACAGTAAACTACAGAATCGTATGAACCTGCAACTGTACATGTTGATTCAACTCTGTTTTCTTCAATTGCATCTGCGGGAGTATGAGCAAGCTTATCCTTTGCCTGTGTTTCTGTATAGTTACAAACTGTACAATGTCTTTCTTCTGCACCTTCATCTGCACATGTGGGAGTTTTTGTTTCTGCCCAATCAGTCCAATTATGAGCAGTAGCGATAAGTTCTTCTTTGTAATTTGCATTGCCTGTTACTGTACCTGCAACTGCGGGAGACCATACGTATGAATAATGATATCCTGCATCGGGAGCCTGAGCTTCTGAGTTAGCGGGAGCAGTAATTGCTGCTTCGTAACCGAGTTCATCAGTTGTAACTGAGCCGTCTGCAAATGTCCATTTGATTGTGTATTTTCTTTCAATAGGTGTGAATGTTGCTTTGTATGTTGCATCACCTGTTACATTGACAATTTCATTATCCCAGCCTGCAAATTCGTATGTGTAATAATTATCAGCTGCTTTGTAAACTACTGTGGGAGCAACGGGCATTTCACCGTATGCAACCTTACCTGACTGGATTGTTGAACCGTCTTCATTAACAAACTTGATTGTGTATGTATTTACAGTTTCTTTGAACTGTGCAACATATGTAATATTTTCTGTTACTGTGCCTGCAGTTGCGGGTGCCCAGCCTGTGAATGTGTATGTATACTGTGCATTGCCGGGTTTTGTGGGTTCTGCACCGTTATACTTATTTTCTGTGCCGTAATCTACAGTATCTGTTTCAAGAACTGCACCATCCCAGTTCTTCCATATAACAGTATATTTATTTGTTGTCTGGCTGAATTTAGCTGTATATGTTGCATTACCTGTTACGGTTGCTATTGCGGGTTCCCAGCCTGTGAAGGTGTACGTATACTGTGCATTACCTGCCTTTACGGGGTCTGCATGAGCAGGAGTTTCACCGTACTTATATTCCTGAGTTTCTGTTTTACCGTCAATAACCCATGTGATGGTATACTTAATCTCTGTTTCTTTGAACTGAGCTGTATAAGTTACATCACCTGTTACGGATGAAAGTGCGGGTGACCAGCCTGTGAACTCATATGTATAATAATTTGTAGCAGGCTTGACGGGGTTTGCACCGTCATATTTGGGAGTTGCACCTGCGGCAACATTTGTATCTGTTTCAAGAACTGTGCCGTCATAGTTTACCCATTTTACTGTGTAACCTGTCTGTTTCCACTTTGATGTTACAAAAAGAGTATCAGTAATATTTACTGTATCTGAAGCAGTAAGTTGAGTACCGTCTTCCTTATACCAACCGAGGAACTGGTGGCTGGGCTTTGTGGGTGTGGGAAGAGTACCGTATGTGCTGCCGTATGTTACAGTTATGGGAGCAACATATGATGTACCGTCTTCACAGAATCTGATATTCTTTACAGTAAGTTTATTATCTGCATTATTTGCATCAAAACGGAATTTGATATATTCTGTATTTGCACCGGCTGTGAATCTGATATAAGCATTGCTGTTATTTTCAGTCTGACCTGTCAGTGAAATATACACATCGCCTTCTCTATGAGCACCGTTTGATGTATCAGGAGTAGCTGTTGTTTCACCTGTCTGATTAGCATCAAGGGTATTGATATAAATATCATATCCCTTGTTGACACCATTCGGCATTTCAATTGCTATATCAGCAGATAAAACGTATGTCTTGCCGGGTTCAACAGGAATTGCATAGCTGAATCCTGTATTGGCGTCTGCACCTGAACCTGCTGTTGAAGTAACTGTAAAACCGGAGTCGGTTCTTTCATTAACTTCAAGTTCACCTGTGTTTATTTTAAACTTAGTGAAATCAAAGAGGTTATCAAATACAACTGTGTATTTGTTTGCTTCCCATACGGCATAGAAGGTTGTGTTGAAGCCGCCTGAGATTGATGAACCGCCTACGGGGAAATAGTTACCTGTATCTGTGGGTGATGTTGTCTTTGATGTTGACCAACCCTTAAATGTGTAACCTGTACGGCTTGCTGAAAAATCACTGTAATCACCGTTATAGGTCCATGTTGAATTACCGCCTATTGTGATAGGTGTTGATGCAAGACTTACAGTACCGCCGTTGCCGTCAAAGTAAATCATTGTGCAGAGTTCGGCGATTGCATTGTTGATATTGTTTTTTGCAGTATCAATTGCAGACTGATTATAATTGCATGAAAGACCGTCTGCGTTATAGTCATTTACAATAGATTTTCCGCTGTTTACCGCATTCTGAAGTGCTGTTACAGTTTCAGATGTATATCTTGATGAATTTGCAAGAAGATTGTCTGCTGTTGTAATTGCAGAATGAAGTGCAGAAGTATCAACTTCTGTACCTGTCTGCTTGTAGAAAAAGTAAATTTTAGTACCACCAGCACCCTCATTCAAATTCGCAGTCTGTCCAACCAAACTACCGTTCAACCAAACAGCAGGTGTCTGACACACACTGCCTGAATCATTTGTTGTTGACCCTGTTTCATAGTCGATATTAGTCATAGGTGCACCGGCATTAGGGTCGGTTGTATAAAATAAATAAATATAGTCGCCACCGGCATCCACATTAAGGTCAAGAGGACTTGAGGTTGCACTGGCAGAACCTGTAAGTTTTGTTTTAGACCAACCAACATTACAACATTTATAAAGTATTCCGTTATATGTATATGTTGAAGGAGGATTGGAACCATTATAAAATGCAATACCTCTTATTGCAGAAGCTTCACTTGTGCCCATCTGATAACCTATTCTGACGTAATAACCACCGGCACCATCATTAAGATCAATATCTGTTGAACCGTAATCTCCGGAAATAGAATAACCATTATCAGTAAGAGGGGTCTTTGAGCTACCAGTTCTTATTGAAGCAACAGCAAAACTTGTCATAAATTTCATTCCGCTTGAATAATAATATTCCTTATTATAAGTTGCAGAAGAAGCAGAAGCCTCAACAGGAGCAATAAAGCCACTGAGAGGAGCAATACCTACCAACATTACAACTACAAGGAAAACTGATAAGAATTTTTTGAAGTTCTTTTTCATAAAATCATCTCCGTATAGAAGTTTGCGGTTTTACCGCTGTGTACTGTTTTTTTCATAATCAGCAATCTTTTTACGCATATCTGACCTCCAATATGCCTGATGTAATAAGATTGTTTTTATAAAAAAACAGTAAAAATATAACATTAAAATTATACATGTTAAATATACCACTATTTCAAAATTTCGTCAATATAATATGTGTTAAAAAATATATTATTTTTTTTGTCAATTTGCTACAAATCATAATTTTTCAACAAAAAAAACGGATATTAAATCCGTTTTTTGTAAATCAGAATTTGTCGAACTAAAGTTCGACAAAAATTCTCAATTCTCAATGCGCAATGCTCAATTGTGGAAAGGGCTTCGCCCTTTGACCCATTTATATAATTCAAGCCCGAAGGGCTTCCGAAATTGCGAATTGAGCATTTCAAATTGCGAATTTGAAAGA
>JAZSPR010000039.1:0-8570 GCA_045537555.1 Acutalibacteraceae bacterium
TTCTCAATGCGCAATGCTCAATTGTGGAAAGGGCTTCGCCCTTTGACCCATTTATATAATTCAAGCCCGAAGGGCTTCCGAAATTGCGAATTGAGCATTTCAAATTGCGAATTTGAAAGAGCTCGACAAATTATTGTTTATCTCTCAATTATCGTCGCCGTATGGGCTTCGATGATAACCGAGCAATACGTCATTCTCTGTCCCGTGATGCATCGTGAATTGTGCCAGTCATCTGGCAGATAATATGTGATTTCGTGTTCGTTGTTATTTGCAATAACCAACAAGCTGTCCTTTTCGCTTGCCCTGACAAAGGCTACACAGCCCATTGCAGCCGAAACGGGGTAAAATTTACCCTTTTTAAGACAATCATATTTGCTTCTCATTTCGCCGAGGAATTTCAGGTCGTACCATATCTGCGGTTTTTCCTTATCCCATGGGAAAAAAGTTCTGTTGAACGGGTCTTTGAGGCCCTCTGTAAGCATTTCGTCACCGTAATAGATTGACGGCACACCGGGGAGTGTATACTGAAGCACAACCGCTTGACGGAGGAGTTTTTCAGCCTGTTTTTTCTGTTTTACATTAAGCTTCAGCATTCGTTGTTTGTCTCTGCCGATGTTTTCACCGTCAAGACCGCCGAGAATACTGAAAATTCTTTCCGTATCATGAGTGCCGAGGTGATTCATAAGGCAACAGAGCACCTGCGGAGGATAATTCTCACAGATTGTCAGCACGCTGTCCATAAAGCTTTCAGCCTCTGCAGATTTCATAAAGTCAATTATTGCCGAACGGAAAGGATAATTCATAACCGAATCGAGCTCTTTGCCCGAAAAATACTGTCTTCTGCCGCCGTGACTGATTTTGTTGCTTGCATCTTCCCACACTTCGCCGAGAAGAAGTCCCTCGGGCTTTGTGCGTTTGACCGCATCACGAAGCTTTACGATAAAGCTGTCGGGCAATTCATCGGCAACATCAAGACGGAAGCCGTAAGCACCCGCTTTAAGCCATTTTTCAACAACGCCGTCTTTGCCTGCAATAAATTCACAGTAACTTTCGTCCTCTTCATTGGTTTCGGGAAGTGTGTTTATTCCCCACCATGAGTCGTAGTCATTGTTCCATGATTTGAATTTATACCAACTGTAATAAGGAGACTGCTGAGAGTTATATGCACCTTCATTTTTATACCTTTTGTATATATTAAAGTAAATACTGTCTGCACCCGTGTGACTGAAGACACCGTCAAGAAGAATCTTCATGCCGAACTTTTCAGCCTCTTTACAAAGGGACACAAAATCATCGTAATCACCAAGTAACGGGTCAATTTTCATATAATCAGCTGTATCATAACGGTGATTTGAGTGTGCCTCGAAAATAGGGTTGAGATAAATGCATGTTACACCCAGTTCTTTAAGATAAGGCAGTTTCATTTCAATTCCCTTGAGGTCACCACCGTAAAAATCCACATTCCAACGGTGATGCTGTTCATTTTCCTGCCATTCGGGTTCTTCCGTGAAGCTTTTATGCATCACTCTGTCCTCGGGGACATTCTTTTTAGGTGTTCCCGATGCAAAAAATCTGTCGGGGAAAATCTGATACATCACACCGCCGGGGAAATCTTCCGATGTGGTAAAATCGGACATATAAACTGTCTGCTGCCACTCGTTTCCGCTGTCTGAGAAACATCCCTTTCCCGCAGAATGTCTGTAAATTCTGCCTCTGCCAAAGGATGTGTCATATTCAAAATGATAAAAGTAAAGTCCTGCCTGAGAAAAGGTGTGTTCAATTGCCCACCATTCAGTTATGCCGTCTGTGGATTTCCAGTCAAGCTTTATGTACTGTTTTTCTTCGCCGTCATACCCCAGGACAAGGTAAACTGCGGAGCACATCATTTCCCTTGGCATACAGACACAAAGCCACAGGGAATCCCCTGCGGCTGTGCTACCTTGTATTGACTTGTGTCTTGTGTCTCTTGAATCAAAGGGAACAAAGAACATAAATTATTTCTTTCCTTTTGCGGAACCTGTGTGCCAGATATCTCTTGCATAGTCATTGATTGAACGGTCAGCGGCGAAAATACCTGCACCTGCTGTGTTCATAAGTGACATTCTGTTCCATGTTTTTCTGTCAAGGAAGAGAGCTTCCGCTTTCTTCTGAGCATTTCTGTAATCAGCGAAATCAGCAAGAACCATATAGGGGTCATGGTGAATGATTGTTGCACCGATTTCGGGGAAGCTCTTGCCGTTGATTCCGTTGTTGTTTATGAAATCAATAGCTCTGTGAAGCTCCTGATTGTTATGATAGTAATTGGTGGGGTTGTAGCCGGCTTTCTTAAGCTGTTCAACCTCGGGAGTGCTCATACCGAAGATGATGATATTGTCTTCACCGACTGACTCATAAATTTCGACATTTGCACCGTCCATTGTGCCGAGAGTAACAGCACCGTTTATCATAAGTTTCATGTTGCCTGTACCTGAAGCCTCTGTACCTGCAAGTGAAATCTGTTCTGAGATATCAGCGGCGGGCATAAGCATTTCAGCCATAGTAACATTGTAATCCTCAACATAAACAACCTTCATGAACTTGTTTACATCGGGGTCGTTGTTGATCATATCGGCAAGTGCGATAATGAAGCTGATAATCTTCTTTGCAACAAAGTAGCCGGGAGCTGCCTTTGCGCCGAAAATATATGTGTGAGGAACGTAATTGCCGCCCGGATTTTCCTTGATTTCAAGGTATTTTGCAAGAATGTTGAGCGCATTGAGATGCTGTCTCTTGTACTCGTGAAGTCTCTTTACCTGAACGTCAAAGATTGAGTTGGGGTCAAGCTCGATACCCTGAACTTTTTTGATATGTGCGGCAAAACGCTTTTTGTTTTCAAACTTGATTTTTTCAAGGTCAGCGAGAACTGTTTCGTCATCTGCATATTCTCTGAGCTTTTCAAGGGCTGAGCCTTCAAGAATGAAGTCCTTTCCGATGAGCTTTGTGAGATATTCCGTAAGACCGGGGTTTGCCTGACAGAGCCAGCGTCTGTGAGCAATACCGTTTGTGACATTCTTGAACTTATCGGGAGTAAGTCTGTAGAAATCGTTGAAAACAGCGTCCTTGAGAATCTGTGAATGAAGAGCTGAAACACCGTTTACGCTGTGACATCCTGCAACGCAGAGATTTGCCATTCTGACAATACCGTTTGAAATGATTGCTGTTCTTTCAACATAATCAGCATCATAAGTTGCGTTCCATACATAGCTTCTGAAACGGTTGTCGATTTCTCTTATTATCTCATAAACTCTGGGAAGAAGACGCTGCATGAGTTCAACACTCCAGCATTCGAGAGCTTCCTTCATAACTGTATGGTTTGTGTAAGCAACTGTCTTTGTAACAATATTCCATGCTTCGTCCCAGCCGTAACCGCATTCGTCAAGCATAATTCTCATAAGCTCGGGAATTGCGAGTGTGGGATGTGTATCATTTACGTGGATTGCAACCTTTTCGCCGAGGTTGTCAAGTGTGCCGTACTGACGGAGATGATGATGAATGATATCCTGAATTGAAGCAGAAACAAAGAAATACTGCTGACGGAGACGAAGACTCTTTCCTTCGGGATGATTGTCAGCGGGATAAAGAACCTTACTGATAACCTCAGCCATAGCATTCTTTTCCATAGCACGCATGTAGTCACCCTGATTGAAGAGTGCCATATCAAGACCGGGAGCCTTTGCTGTCCAGAGACGGAGCACGCTGATACCCTTGCCGTCTTTACCTGCTACAAACATATCATAAGGCACAGCCTGAATTGCTGTGTAATCCTTGAGTTCAACATGATGATAATGGTCTTCCCAGATTTCTTCAACTCTTCCTTCAAAGCAGATTTCAACCGTGCTTTCTTCACGGGGCATAAGCCATACGTCGCCGCCGGGAAGCCAGTTATCGGGAAGTTCTGTCTGCCAGCCGTCAATGAGCTTCTGCTTGAAAATACCGTATTCATAAAGGATTGAATAACCTCTTGCGGGATATTCCTGAGTTGCAAGACCGTCAAGATAGCATGCGGCAAGTCTGCCGAGACCGCCGTTACCTAAGCCTGCATCGGGCTCGCAGTCATAAAGTTTTTCAATATTTACACCGAAATCTTTAAGTGCAGAAGTGAATGTCTTCTGAAGATTGAGGTTATAAAGATTGTTGCGAAGTGATTTACCCATAAGGAATTCCATTGAGAGATAGTAAACTCTCTTTGTGCCTGCCTTATCGGCTCTCTGAGTGAAATCGGCTCTGCCTTCACCCATCATTTCACAGAGAATCATAGCAACAGCACGGTAATACTGCTCATATGATGCATTCTCGGTTGTGACCCCGAAGAAATGGGAAAGCTTATTTTCAATAAGCTCCTTGGCTTTAGCCTTTGTGAGTGTATAGTTCATATTTTCCTCCAAACAAACGGGATATAAATTCAAAATATATAATGATATATTGTATACTATTTATCGCTTTTTTTCAAGTAAAATAAACATCTCAATATAGCAAAGTTATTCTGATTATTTTATTCAATTTGCACAAGATTTTTTCAACTGTTAAATTTTCGGAGTGTTTACATTTGTTTTTATTAAAAATTACATTTTTATTTTAATTATATGTATTTAATTTACATTATAAACATTTTTTTCTTGACAAAAAAAGTAAAAGTAATTATTATATAATTATTAAAAGGCGAGGTGTTTTTTATGAAAAAATTTATAAGCGTTTTGCTGACTGTCATTCTCGTGTTTTCATCAGTTTCAGTTGCGGCTTTTGCGGCTGAAAAAGATGACCTGAAAATCGCAGTCGCATCAGACCTTCATTACAATGTTCCCCGTGAAGAGCTTGAGGGAAATCCCGATCAGCCAATGGAAATTGACGACCCTATCTACTGGTATGCAAACAGAAGAGCCGCCATGGAAGATGAAAGCGGATTCATCATTGATGAATTCCTTCGTCAGTGTGCAGAGGACGACTCAATTGAATATGTTCTTATCCCCGGTGACCTTGCAGACAACGGCAGAATCGTTCCCGAAGAGCATATCGCTGTTGCAGAAAAATTCAAAGCATTTGAAGAAGCAACAGGCAAATCTGTTTTTGTCATCAACGGCAACCACGATGCTTCACTCAATAACGATGACACAACATTTGAAGATTTCATGGCATACTATGCTGATTTCGGCTGGGATAAGGCTATTGACACACTCGACGGCACATGCTCATACACAGCAGACCTCGGTGCAAAATACAGACTTATTGCTCTTGACTCATGCCATGCAAACTATTCAACTGAAGACGGCATGACAACTGCAAAGGTCAACTGGGTAATTGATATGGCAGAAAAGGCTGTCAGCGAAGGCAGACATCCCATTCTTATGATGCATCATAACCTTCTTGACCATATGCCTCTTCAGCGTATCCTTTCAAGAAACTTCATCATCAGAAACCATACTCTTACTGCAGATAAATTCGCAAATGCAGGTATCAAGGTTGTTTTTACAGGTCACGAACATTGTTCAGACGGTGCTGTTTATATCAGCTCTCTCGGCAACAAGATTTATGACTTCGCAACAACATCACTCACAATGTATCCTCTTGAATACAGAGTTTTCACATTCAACGATGACAAGATTGATTATGAAGCAAGAACTGTTGATTCAATCGATATTGACGCACTCACAAGCACGGTAAAGGGCTATTCCGAAGAACAGCTCACACTTATGGAAGCAGGGCTCAACGAATACGCAAAGGGCTTCCTCAAAGCAGGTGTTGAATATCGTCTTGCACTCGGCTTTACAATGGAAAAAATGGGTATTGAAGAGGGCGCAATTTATTACGGCCTTGTAAATACTGTTATCGGCAAACTCACAAACGCACTCGAAGCTCCTCTCTACGGCGAAGGCAGTATTTCTGAACAGATGAAGAAATACGGTTTCTCAATCCCCGAGAGTGAATACAAAAACGGCTGGGACCTTGCAACAGACCTTGTTGCGGCTCATTATGAGGGCGAAGAGGTTTATCCTCTTGAGGGCGAAGCAGTCACAATTCTTCTGAGAACTGTTGCGTTCATTCTCCGTGAAGAGTTAAGCCTTCTTTCAGGCAATGCACTCACAGCTTCTGCCGATGCAATGCTTGCCGACAACGGTCTTTCAAAGTATAAGTCCGAGCTTACAGAAATCGGCAGCACAGTATTCGGCGGCATCACTCCCATCGAATATTTCGTTGTCGCACTCCTTTCTCCCCTTCTTTACACATTCGCAAACGATGCTGACGGTGTACCCGACAACAACGGCACACTCGAGGGTTACGGCTCAGTTACATCAAAATCAAAACTTGAAAACATAGCAGAAAAATTCAGAAACTTCTTTGAAAAAATAGCAATGTATTTCAGAATGTTCTTTAATATTATCGCAAAAATCGGTCAGTAAAAATTTAATTTCAGCCTATTACAAATAATAAGGAAGTTTTATTATGAAAATGAACTCAAAACATATTCTCGCATTGTTTATGGCTGTAGTAATACTGTGTTCTGTTGTATCTCCCGTAATATCGGTTGCTGAAGGTACAGATATCGGCATCAACAAAACTCTTATTTCAAAATCAGATTATGATGTTGTTACCGGCGTAACTGAATCTCATATTGTTACACAAAACAATGACGGCTCAAATCAGGTTCGCAGCTATGTTCTCGAAGTTGATCTGAACAATCCGGATGTAGGTATTATTGTCGGTTACAAAAACTATATGGATAATCTTACAGCTGTTCCCTCCTGGGGTGTGCAGACAGTTAGTGCTCAGGCTGCTGCTGCAGAGAATTACTATAAGAATATTAAAAAAATGTCAACTTTTGAAATTGTCGGCGGTGTCAACGGTGACTTCTTCAGCTTGCCTGCAGGCAATCCTAACGGTTATGTTGTCATGAACGGTATTACATATAATGCAACATATGAAGAGGACTTTGATGCATATTTTGCAATTCTTAACGACGGCACGGCGATTATCGACAGCGGTGAATTTCCCGCAAACGCAAAAGAAGTTATCAGCGGTCATTATGTTCTTTTAGAAGACGGAAAGATCAATCCCGAACTGTATGATTATGAATTAAAGCACCCCAGAACATCTGTCGGCATCAAAGCGGACGGTACGGTTGTTCTTGTTGCGGCAGACGGTCGTCAGGAACCCGACTCATGCGGTCAGACTCTCGTGGAGAACGCACAGCAGATGCTTTCACTCGGTTGTGTAGATGCTATTCATCTGGACGGCGGCGGATCTACAACCCTCGTTTCGCAGCATGAGGGTGAGAAAAAGCTTTCGGTCAGAAACAGTCCCGCAGAAGGAAAGGAAAGAGCCGTCGGATCAACATTGCTTGTTTATTCTACTGCTGTTTCAGATTATGCTTCTGACAGTAATGCCTGTGACAGATGCGGCGAAGTTCATGATAATTTTATTCAGGAAATTATCTGCTTTTTCAGAGATCTTTTTAATAGAATCATAAAATTATTTACAGGCGGTAATTAACAGCTTCATCAACATATTTAAAAATGGGATGCAAAAAGTGCAGACCGCTAAAAACAAAAAAATCAAAGATTTGTAATAAAAAAGGAGCTTGTAAAACTGAGTTTTTTACAAGCTCCTTTTTTATCAGATTGCACCATCAACCGATGGTTATATATGAGGAATAAGTTCAGGTTCTGAAAGTGAAATATTATAACCGTCAAAATTGAGTTTTGCTCTGAGTGTAATATCAAGATTCACTTTGCCGTAATCATTCACTTCGTCACCGCTTCTGACTGTGGGAATGATTTTTACATATATTTTGCCGTCAACCAGTTCATACTCTACATTTTCGCTGTATGAAACACCGTCATAAACAAGCTTTTCAAAGCTTTCACTCAGGTCGAATGAAAAGCTTATCCCGTTTGCCGTAAATGTCACGGCATTATTTGCAAATGAATGCACAACAATGTTTCTTGCATATGAATTGAACTCTTCTTCATTGACTTTATAAACATCGTCAAAATCACCGTCTGAAACAATTCTCAGGTCTTCAATACTCACGCCGTCATTTTTCGTGTATGTCACAACGGCAATATCTTCAGTATTGTTACCGTCAAAACTACCTTTGAAGAAACGAGGCTGACGGTATTCGGAACATGAATAAGCCCAGTCGTAATAATGCCCTGCGCCGTTTTTATAAAGAATCACACCTTCGGGACGGATTCCGTAAAGATAAAGTTCATCTTCATCATCTTCGGCAAGAAGAGGGATAAGCTCTTCCTTTTCGGTCTCTTCTTCAATTTCCGAATAACTTTCAGAAGGATTCTCCTCGGGAGGATTTTCATAATTCAATGTGCAACCCGTAACACAGGCAACACAAAGAAGAAATGCAATAACAGCAATATATTTTTTCATATAATCAACTCACAAATCAGAATTTGTCGAGGTCCCCTCGACAAATTCTTTAATTAGTAATTAGTAATGATTAATGAGTAATGAATGAAAGGGCTACGCCCTTTAAATCCCATTATAGAGCGAAGCGGAACATAAGTCGCTTGCGACTTCCG
>JAZSPR010000107.1:0-11589 GCA_045537555.1 Acutalibacteraceae bacterium
CAACAAAATCACAACATACGCAAAAGACCTTGTAAAAACAGGTGAACAGATTGAAAAGGAATTCGGTATTCCCATCATCAACAAAAGAATTTCCGTAACTCCCATTGCTATGGTACTTGCAGCTTGCGAAGATAAAGATGCCGTTAAAATTGCACTCACTCTTGAAAAAGCTGCTGTCACTTGCGGAGTTAATTTCCTCGGCGGTTTTTCAGCACTTGTTCAGAAAGGTTTTGCACCGGGTGACAGAGAACTTATTGAAGCAATTCCCGAAGCTCTTGCAGTGACAGAACATGTCTGTTCAAGCGTAAATATCGGTTCAACGAAAACAGGCATCAATATGGATGCCGTAAAACTTATGGGTGAAACAGTTGTAAAGGCTGCCGAACGTACAAAAGATATGAACTGCATCGGTCCTGCAAAGCTTGTTGTTTTCTGCAATGCTCCCGAAGATAACCCGTTCATGGCAGGTGCTTTCCACGGTGCAGGTGAACCCGATTGCGTTATCAACGTTGGTGTTTCGGGCCCCGGTGTTGTCAGAGCTGCTCTTGCAAAATCAAAAGGGCTTGACCTTACACAGGTTGCAGACCTTATTAAACGTACAGCATTCAAAATCACAAGAATGGGTCAGCTTGTCGGCACAATCGCATCAGAAAGACTGGGTGTACCTTTCGGTATCGTTGACCTCTCTCTTGCACCAACCCCCGCTGTCGGCGACTCGGTTGCCCACATCCTTGAAGAAATCGGGCTTGAACAATGCGGATGTCCCGGCACAACAGCGGCACTTGCAATGCTCAACGATGCTGTCAAAAAGGGCGGCGTAATGGCATCAAGCCACGTCGGCGGTCTTTCAGGTGCATTTATTCCCGTTTCGGAAGATGCAGGTATGATTGATGCTGCAAAAAGCGGATGTCTGAGACTTGAAAAACTCGAAGCCATGACAGCAGTATGTTCAGTAGGTCTTGATATGATTGTTGTTCCCGGTGACACAACAGCCGCAACAATCTCAGCTATCATTGCAGACGAAGCCGCAATCGGCATGGTCAATTCAAAGACAACTGCAGTAAGAGTTATCCCCGCAATCGGCAAAAAAGAAGGCGAAGAACTTGAATTCGGCGGACTTCTCGGTTCAGGACCCATAATGCCCGTCAACACATATTCCCCTGAGAAATTCATCAACCGCGGCGGCAGAATCCCCGCTCCGATGCAGAGCCTTAAGAACTGACAAACAATAATTTGTAGGGCTCTTTTAAATTCGCAATTTGAAATGCTCAATTCGCAATTTCGGAAGCCCTTCGGGCTTGGATTATATAAAATGGGTCAAAGGGCGAAGCCCTTTCCACAATTGCGCATTGCGCATTGAGAATTGAGAATTTTTGTCGAACTTCAGTTCGACAAATTCTGATTTATCAAGCAATCGAAACAATCCGCATCAGGCAGAAATATTGCATATATAATATGTATATTTAATAATAAAATATGTTGAAAAATAAATCAAAAAAAGGTTGACAATACCCGTCCGGATGTTATATAATACTTATTCGCAGGGGCAAATTATGCCCTGACATCTAAAAATAAAGATTATGTGCCGTTACGGCACTCAGAAACGAATGGGGGTAAACAAGTTATGAAGAGAACATATCAGCCCAAGAAGAGACACACACAGAAGGTTCACGGTTTCCGTGCAAGAATGTCAACAAGAAACGGCCGCAAGGTTCTTGCTCGCCGCAGAGCAAAGGGCAGAAAATCACTTGCTGTTTAATCGCTTGATTCACGGCAATGAATTCTGTTGAAACATTAAAAACGAACAGCGACTTCCGCCGTGCTTACGCACGGGGTAAGTCCTACACAAATCCTGCGTTGGTGATGTATGTAAGAAAGAACCGCGCGGGTTCTTGTCGTATTGGGATAACTGCAAGCAAAAAGATAGGAAATGCCGTTCAGAGGAACAGAGCAAGGCGAATTATACGAGAAGCCTTCAGGCAGATAAATATTCCGCTTAAAGGTCATTTTGACATAGTTTTTGTTGCAAGAACAAAAACCGTGTACAAAAAAAGTACAGACATCTATAATATAATGTTACCGATGATGAAAGAAGCCGGTGTGTTACAGAATGAAGAAGCTCATTCTTAAAGCCATCGGCTTTTATCAAAGGAAGATTTCGCCTTTATTTCCGCCGATGTGCAGATATTATCCCACATGTTCAGCCTATATGACAGAGGCTGTTGAAAAATACGGTGCATTCAGAGGTGTTTTTCTGGGTGTCAGACGACTTCTCAGATGCAACATCCTTTTTCCGGGCGGAGTAGACCCGGTTCCCGACCTCAAAGAGAAATACAAGAAAAAGCACCGTTAAAAAGAATAAAAAAGAGAAAGGACACCGTAATTATGAGTGGACTTTATGATGCACTTGCCGTACCTTTTGGTTACGTGCTTCATTTATTTTATAATTTATTTGATAACTACCTTATTTCCCTTTTTGTGCTGACACTCCTCGTCAAGCTCCTTCTTCTGCCCTCATCAATCAGTCAGCAGAAGAATTCTGCAAAGCAGACAAGACTTCAGCCCAAGCTTAACAGAATAAGACAGAAATATTCAAACGGCGGACAACCCACAAGAGAAATGCAGATGAAGATTCAGGAGGAAACTCAGGCTCTTTATCAGAAAGAAGGCTTCAGCCCCATGTCAGGCGGTTGTCTTCCCCTTCTCATTCAGTTCCCCATTATGATCGGTCTTTACGGCGTTGTTTACACTCCCCTTTCAAAGGTTCTTAACATCAGCACAGAGCTTGTAAATAAGGCTGCATCAGCACTTAACATTGTTGACCCCAACGCTGCAAAAGGCGGAATGAACAGAATTGAAATTCAGCTTCTCAGCGAAATCAATGCAAACAATATGCCTGATGTCCTTGCTCCTTATGCAGAAGATATATTAAGACTTAAAGACCAGTTTATGCTTTTCGGCAAGCTTGACCTTACACAGATTCCTCAGTGGAAAGAGCCTTCAATCCTCTGGCTTATCCCTGCGCTGGTTCTTGTTCTCGGTCTTGTAACAAGCCTTATCATGTTCCAGAAACAGAAGCAGACGAACCCCGAAATGGCAAAGAACCCCTCAATGGGTTGTATGACATTCATGTCTCCCCTTATGTCTGTATGGTTCACATTCCTGTTCCCTGCAGGTGTTGGTGTTTACTGGATCATGTCAAGCTTTTTCCAGCTTGTTCAGACAATTCTTCTCAATGCAACACACAATCCTCAGAAAGTTATTGCAAAAGCAATGATTGATGAAACTGTTGAACGCCGTTCAAGAGAAGCAAACATTATCAAGTTAAAAGAGTTCGAAGATAAAAATTCGGACTGATAAATATAAGAAGGTGAAAAAATGATCAAAGAAGCTATCGCTACAGCAGCAACGAGAGACGAAGCCATTCAGAAGGCTAAAGCTGCACTCAACGCTCCTATTGATGCCGATGTAAAGTTTGAAATTATTCAGGATGCACAGAAAAAGGTGCTCGGTCTTTTCGGCGGTAAGGATGCGAAGGTAAGAGCTTATTATGAAGCTCCCGACGAAGTAAAAGCTGAACCCAAAAAGGTTGAATCAGCTCCCGCAAAAGCTCCCGTTAAAGCTCAGGAAGCTCCTGCGAAGAAGGAAGAAAAGACGGAGTTAAGCTCCGAAGATGATGCAGCAATAAGAAATTATCTTACAACCATCATCAAAGGTATGGGTATTGAGGACATTCAGATCACATCCCACGAAGAAGACGAAGAAACAGTTTACGAACTCATCACAAGCGAAAGCCACGGCGCACTTATCGGTCGTCACGGTGAAACACTTGATTCAATCCAGTACATCGTACGTCTTTTCGCTAACAAGAACACAAGCGGCAAAAAGAAAGTTTCTCTCAATGTAGGTGACTACAGAGAAAAGAGAGCTGAAAGCCTCAAGGAATTTGCAGCACGTTCAGCAGCTCAGGTTCTCAAATACGGCAGAAACGTTAAGCTCGATCCAATGAATCCTTACGAGAGAAGAATTATTCATACAGCTATTCAGGCTATTGAAGGTGTTACATCACACTCAGTAGGCTATGATTCTGAAAGAAGAGTTATCATCACTCTTGAAGAAGGCGTTCAGCCCACACATGCCGACAGACGCAGAGGCGGTAACCGTGGAGGCAGAGGCGGCTACAACAACCGTGGCGGCAGAGGCGGTAACAGAGGCGGCAAACCCGCTTACAAGCCCGAAGTTTCAGCAGACAGAGCTCCCAGAAGCGACGTTGCAGGCTCATCAAGATACGGCAAAATTGAAGTCAGAAAGTCTTCAAACGAAGAATAAGCAATAAACAATAAACACCGTAAGTTGAACTTACGGTGTCTTTTTTACTTCAGAATCATCATCAACCCGTAAAGCAACGGCTGATGAGCAACATATATTATAAGTGAGTATCTGCCGATTGCAGAGAGTACGGGGACTTTTATTGTGTAAAACTGTCGGGGAAATTTCTGTTCTTTGATATAGTATCCTATCGCTGTACCTGTCAGAAATACAAATAACCACGGCAACAGAGGGAAATAATCGTAACTTACGAAATCTTTGGAGTAAAAACCGAGAATCCAGAGATAACCGACTTCGGGATTGAATGTATCAACCGCAATCTTTGATATGACAGACAGACCAATGCTGATTATAAGCAGTAACCATGCAGGCACCTTGTCAATAAGCTTTTTTGAAAGCCCGTAAAGAAGCATACAGACTCCGAGAAGATGCAGAATACCGAAAATTATCGGCATATCAATAATGAATGTCACAACCGAAATTATAACGGCAATAACGAGCGTTTCAATTCCTCTTTTTATATTGCTTTTTGAAAAGTGAGAAGATATTCCGCAAAGAATAACAAAAGTTGTGGCTGTTACGACCTGAATGACATCTGCAATCGTGTTATCAATATATTTATCGGGTACTCCGAGAAAAGTAACGGCATCATAAAGAAAATGATATGCCACCATAAAGATAACAGCAAGTCCTCTCAGACCGTCAAGAATTTCAATTCGCCCTTTTCTGTCTTTTATAATTTTCATCAGTCATCAAGGTCCATTTCCATGTGTGTGAACTTCTGTCCCCAGGCATTTGCCCATTTTTCGCAGTAAAGCTTGTAATAAGAAATATTTCTCTTTTTTCTGTAACCGCCGAATACATTGCACCATATTGCAGAAGGAATCGCAATAACAATGTAGTATAAAGGTCCGAGAAGAAGACACTGCCATGTGTGACCGTATTCGTGAATACGTGTATTATATGTCCACTTTTTACTCCTATGCTGATCTTTCATAAAGATGAACAGACCGAGTGACAATCCGCCCTGATTCCACGGAAGATATACAATATATGAATAACCGAAACGCTGCCAACGGCGTGTTTTTATTTTTGTGCAGATAAGAAATACAATTCCGCCCACAATATTAACAGGCAGTCCCCATGTCCATTGAACAAAATAGAAAAGAAAATCAAGAATGCTGTTTTTTGCATTTTTCTCTTTTTTATCGGGTGCTTTTTTTGTTATATCAATCATTTTTTCTCATTCTCCTTTTCAACAAGAATGTCATATTTGCCGTCTGAATTCAGTTCAAGCTTATAGCCGTTCATATCGCTCTTGCCGAGCCATGTATTCTCAAGTTTCTGACCTGAAATGAGCTCAAATCTTTCAATCTGTTCTTTTGTAAGACATACGCTGCCGTATTTATGCTTTGCGGCAACAGCGGCACGGATAAGAGTGTGGTCTTCTTTTGTCATTTTAAAATTACGAAGAAGAATAAGTGAAATAATTGCCGCAACAATCGGGATTATAGCAACACAGATTCTGACACCCATGATTGCAGTCGATGTCTGAGCAAAAAGCTGTTTTGTTGCATTTTCATATTCGGCAACCGTGTCTCCCGTAACAAGACCGAAGCCCTGAAGGGTGAAACCTACAAGAGCTGCCATAACACCTGCAATACTTTTCTTTATAAGTGTGCTGAAAGTTGCAATAACGCCTTCCCTTCTTCTGCCCGTTATCATTTCGTCAACGTCAGTAAGGTCGGGGAATATGTTTGTGGAAACGAAACCGAGACCTGACATACCGAAAGGATAAAGCACCATACTAAGCATCATAAGAATTGTCCACAGAGGTGATGTTCCTCCCGTCTGCATTATAAGACCGATTGCAAGACCTGCAACCATAAGGGGTGTTACAATTCCGCCGCACTTTTTCTTACCGTGCTTCATTGTGAGCGCATAATTCAGAGGAAATGCCGCCGCTTCGGCAACACCTGCAACTGCATTATAAAGCGCATATCTGCTGTACTGATTTGCAAGATATTTGATATAATAAACCTTTGAATTTGCATAGAATCCCGTTGAAAACTGATATGCAAGGCTCATAAAGAAGTATTGTCTGAAGGATTTATTTTTAAATACAAGAACATATTCTCTGATAATATATTTTATATCAAGAGGCTCATTTTTCATATTAAGTGAACTCGGTTCTCTTGTTTTTGAATATGTAAGAAATACAGCAACAGAGAAAAACAGCGATAAAACAAGACCTATAACAAGGAAAGGCATTTTGTTTGCAGATGTAAGGTTATCGTTTGCACCGAAAATTGCAAAAATAACAACAGCAATACCGAAAGAAGGAACCATACCTGCAGAATTAAAAAGATAACCGACTGAATTATACTGTGTTCTCAGGTTATATTCGGGAGCAAGCTCGGGAAGCATTGCCGTGTGAGGAACACATATGACGGTATATGCCGTTTTATAAAGCATATAGATAAGTGTGTAATAAAGAACGCAGAGAGTGGGGTTAAGCTTTCCGTCAAGCCCGAAAGAATTCCAAATAAGAGTATATGAAACGAACATCAGAGGCAGTCCCCAGAGAAGATAACGTCTGTGTTTGCCCGTTGCAGAGCGTGTTCTGTCTGTTATAATACCCATAACGGGGTCTGTAACGGCATCCCATACTGTTGCAAGCATAACAACTACACCTGCCTGCTGTAATGAGATATTTACAACATCTGTCAGGAAAACGGTGAAATACATACTGATAATGTAACCTGCACCGCCGAGATACATATTCGCATAGCTGTAATTTATCATAGGCAGTATGGTTGTTTTGAAATCGCCCTGAACGCCTATCATCTTTTTCAGTTTTTCGCCCATAAATTCACTTCCACACTTTTTTCTTTATTATAACATTAACATATTGGTTAGTCAAATGAAAAAGGAGCAGAAAAATCTGCCCCTTCAAATCAATCTTTAAATTCTGTTTTTGTATATTCTGCAATTTCTTCTGCAGTTGCATTCTGCATAAATTCTGCTTTTGCCTTTCTTCTTTCAAAAAGGTCTTTATACATCTGAGTTCTTACTTTAGCTGAAAGAGGATAGAAGAACTTGGGAATAATACCAAGGCTTGATGTGATGATGGGAACACCTGTACCGAGGGCGAAAATCCACCATTTTGTCATATCTGTCTGTGTGCCGACTTCTTTACCCTGAATATAACCGATTTTACCCATTACAAGGTTTGTTACAAAGCTCATGACAGCCTGCTGTATTTTGCTGATAGTTGACATTGTAACGCCTGTCATGGCCTCTGAACGGTAACCGTTCTTCCATTCACAATAGTCCATTGACTCGTTACTGATTTCCGCAGGAATAACTCGTCTGAGACCGTAAACACACATTTCAAATATTTCTTCAAGACCCATGAGGGGAAGGATTACGCCTTTTCTCATAAAGTTCTTGTTGATCGAACCTATGCCGAAAACAGTAAGCCAGAGCATGTCTGTCCATGCATCTTCAAAAATCCAGAGAGCCTTTGTTGAAAATCTCTTTCTGAGAGGTTCAACAAAGCTGTAGCTGATGAACTTAACAGGGAAAGCAGGGATGCCGACGATTGTTTTCCATGTGATTGAGCCGATAACGTCAACATAGAAGTTTGTGCGGCTCTTACCTATTGAGAAACCTGAAAGGAAGTTTGAAATCAGGCAGATAAGCATCGGCTTGTTGTTGATGACTGATTTCAGTGACTGCTTGACGGTAGGCTTGCTGATAGTCTGTCTTACACGTTCTTTACTGTGCATGTAATAGTAAAGGACAAACACAACGGACATTGCGGAACAGCCGATGCCGAAAACTGCAAAAAGTTTCGGAAGCTCAACTTTAAGTACTTTATTGATTACAAGGTCATAGAAGATACCAAAAATCTGTTTCGGCAAATCTTCACAGATATGGCTGGCAAGGTTTGCAAGAGCTATCAGTCGCGATCGTTCAATAGGCTCAGGGGTTATGGTTGAAAGGAAGCCTGTCTTTGCAACCGCAGTAAAGGTTGTAGCTGTTTCCGTAATGAGTGACATTGCAAAAAAGAAAATAAACTTCGGCAGATAGTCACCGGGAGTATTCGGAAAAATAAAGGGAATGAGCCAATACCACATTCCGAGGATTGAAAGAGGAATTTCGCCGAGAAGAACATAAGGTTTGAATTTACCCCATCGTGTTCTTGTTTTTTCAACTATAACACCGATAAAAGTGTCATTTATTGCGTCCCAAACAGTAGAAATTGATGACTGAAGTGCAAGGAGACCGAAGTCGATTTTGACA
This sequence comes from Acutalibacteraceae bacterium, assembly GCA_045537555.1. GTDB lineage: Bacteria > Bacillota > Clostridia > Oscillospirales > Acutalibacteraceae > UBA1081. Next base: position 8,638 of record JAZSPR010000107.1, read on the forward strand.
ACATCGTAAATATAACGCTCCTTGAAGTCATCAATATTCATTGATGCTGCAGCGTCATTAAGGACATACGCAAGTGTTTCTCTTTTGCCGACATAACGCCTGTTTTTCAGAACAACAGCATTGTCAGTTTCTGCCAAAGCTGTATTATTTGTACCCGGCATATTATTTCACCGCCTTATTTCTTATTTACTATATTATAATTGATAAAAAAAAGAATTGCAATAGTAAATTATTTGTTTTTAAAAAACAGTATATTAAATATACAAAAATGAGTTGACTATTTTTCACCATATTGATATAATTAACAAAGGTACAGATAATAATTTCTGTATATCGTTATTTTCTCTCGAAAGGACAGGTGTGATATGTCAGAAAAAAAAGCTAAGTCCGATGCAATGAAGCTTGATTACAAGAAAACCATTCTCACAGGCTTCGGTTTCCTCGCAACATCAATTGCATGGGCTATCTATGACCCTTACATCACAAAAATTCTCAACAATCTTCTTTCATCAAACGCAACAATTACTTCGTGGAGTAATTATCTCGTTGATAAACTTCCCATTCTTGCAAAACTTGCAGAAGCTCAGGGCGAAGAAGTTGCTCTTGCAGGCGGTGGATTTACACTCGTACCGTTATTTATCGGTTTCATTATGACATTCGATAACATTTTCGGTGTTATTTTCCAGCCCACATTCGGCAAACTTTCAGACAGATGTCATTCAAAGCTCGGCAAACGCCGTCCCTTTATTGTAAGCTGTGCTCCCATTTCAGCATTACTCTTCTTCCTTATTCCCATTATCGCAAACAATACAGATTCTCTTCCCATTACAATGGTATGCATTATCCTGTTTGTTTTCAGTATGTCACTCTGGCGTGCTCCCGTTGTAGCCCTTATGCCTGACCTTACCCCTCCCGCTCTCAGAAGTGAAGGTAATGCAGTTATCAACCTTATGGGTGGTCTCGGAAGTGCTGTAGGTATGGTTGCAGGTACAATTGCTATTGCACTCTGTACTCTGTTCACAGGTGCTACAAAAGCACAGATAACAGCCAATGAATCGCTTTCATTCCCCTATGTTTTTGCTATCGGCTCTATCGTTATGATAGCAGGTATGCTCGTTCTTCTCTTCTTTGTAAAGGAGCAGGATACAAGCATCAAGCTCAAGGGCGAAGCCAATGCTTATGCCGATGCCGAAGCCAGAAGAAAGGCTGAAAAAGAAGCTAAAAAAGCAGAAAAAGAAGCAAGAAAGGCTACAAAGCTTTCAAAGAGCGAAAAAAGAAGTCTCGGTTTCATGCTTGCATGTCTTTTCTTCCTGTTCTGCGGTTCAAATGCTATCACAACATTCTTCTCACTCTTTGCACAGGAAATTCTTCATAAGATTACTTCCGAAGCAACAATCCTTATGCTTATATTTGCTGTGGTTTCTGCAGTTGCAGCTCTTCCCGCAGGCAAAATGGGTAAGAAATTCGGCAGAAAAAAGACTATTATGGCAGGTCTTGCAGTATTCCTTTCAGCATTCGTTGTATTCTTCGGAATCTTCGTTTCAATGCTCGGCGGCAAGGACCTTTCAATAAACAATTATGTAACAGTTAACAATGCATATATTACTGTTAACGATCAGATCAATGATTATAACGCAAAGCTTTCAGACGAAGCTAAAGAAGCAGGTATTGCTCTTGAAGAAGATGACGTTCTCACAATGGACGGCTACATCGCTTACCATGCAGCAATTGAAAACGGAGAAGAAGCTCAGGCAAATACTCAGTACGCAGAATTTGATGCTTTTGTTGCAGAAAACACAGGTGCAGATGCGTCAGTACTTCACAAAGGTGTTATGGACGTTGCAAATACTGTTCTCGGAAGTGAAACTTCTTCATTCTCCGTTGCAATGCAGGCTCTTGCAGATTCCGTCAAAGACGTTACAAAGATACTCGGTATCCTCATTTACCCCGTTCTTATTCTCGGCGGTGCTGCAAACATGTTCATCACCGTTAATACACTTCCGCTTGTTCTTGAGATCGGCGGTATCGAAAAAGTCGGCACATTCACAGGATACTACTACACAGCAACATTCTCGGCACAGATCGCATCTCCCATTGTTTACGGCTTTATCCGTATGTTTGCGGGAACGTATATGTCGCTGTTCTATTACAGCCCGATTGTATTCCTTATCGCAATAATTATGATCGCATTCGTAAAACACGGCGAAGCTGTTCCTGATGAAATAGTCAAAGCAGCAGCTCAGGACGATTAAGCATCACTTAAGTACAACAAAATGAAGCGGATTGCAGATTCAGTTCTGCATTCCGCTTTTATTATTCCCTGACAAAAAGAAAAAAGAAATAACCCTCAACCGCTTTTTCATTCCTGCAGTTGAGGGTTATTTCTGTTCACTTTTGAAATCAAGTTTCATTTTGCACCATGCCTTTCATAATATTTTTTTGATACTCTTTCTTACTCTGACTGCCGAACCGAAACTTGCATTTTGAAAATCTATTTAATTCCCGTAAAGTGAGAAGCACTTTTGTTCTAAATGCAGTTTTTCAGAAAAGTATCTTATGGCTCATTTCTTATTTTTTATTGAGCCTTCGGTCATCTGTACATTGGTATCACCCTTCCTTGTGTCTATATAATAACATAGATTTTTACTGTTTTCAAGATATAATATTGTACAAAGTTGACTAAATTTATTTGTTTATATCAGAGATTTTGTATACTATGTCAGCAAAAAGTATTGACAGTTGAAAAAAAATATGCTATTATAAATATGTTGGGGCTTGTAAGAAGTTATCTTACAAGCCCTTTTTTTGATTACAAATCAGAATTTGTCGAGGTCCCCTCGACAAATTCTTTAATTAGTAATTAGTAATGATTAATGAGTAATGAATGAAAGGGCTACGCCCTTTAAATCCCATTATAGAGCGAAGCGGAACATAAGTCGCTTGCGACTTCCG
>JAZSPR010000146.1:0-176882 GCA_045537555.1 Acutalibacteraceae bacterium
AAAATGGCAATGTGGAAGTTCAAAAACGAAAAAAAGCCAACCAAAAAGCGCTTTTTAGAAAAGATTTTTGTGTTTTCCTTCATATATACTAAAAAACCGTGTCTCGCTTGATTGCGAAACACGGTTTTTTCGACAGTCTGACAGGAGTCGTGAAAACGACTCCTTAATTTTTTAGTTTTATATTTTTGTAAGCGGAGCAACCTTTGCCATAAGCTTTTTTGTGCCTACGGTATCAAAAGCAATCTCCAACAACACGTCATTACCCATTTTTGAAGCAGTAAGCACCATTCCGTCACCGAATTTTTTATGATTTACTTTGTCACCCGGATTATAATTAAGATTGACGGCTGCTTTTGGAGATGATGAAGCAGTAAATGACTGTGAATATGTCTTTTTCTCTTTCTGAGTATTATATGAACTGCCGAAGGATGAAGATGATTCATTCTGACTCCTGTAATTATAACCTGAACCGAATGAAGACCCGCCGAAGTTGTAGCTTGACTGCGGAACAATTGAATTGACAAGGTCAGACGGAATTTCTTTGATAAAATCAGACGGAGGATTGTATGAAGTCTGTCCGTGAATCATTCTTGTTTTTGCATTTGTGAGATACAATTTCTCTTTTGCTCTTGTGATGCCGACATATGCGAGTCGTCTTTCTTCTTCCATGTCTTCATTTGAATAAAGTGACTGCATACCGGGGAAAATTCCGTTTTCCATTCCCGGTATGAATACTACAGGGAATTCAAGACCTTTTGCTGAATGTAATGTCATAAGAACAACAGAATCCGCATCAGCATTGTAGTTATCAATATCAGACATAAGCGAAACATCTTCAAGGAATAAATCAAGTGTGCCTTCATCGGGATTTTCGTCCATATATCGCTGAATATTTGACTGTAATTCATTGATATTGGCAAGCCTGTCCTCAAAAGTAGCTTCATCCTGTCTGAGGAATTCAACATAATTAATTCTGTTTATAAGCGTTTCAAAAAGCTCTGTGGGCTCGCATACTTCTTTTTGTTCACGGAGATATTCAATCATCATTGAGAACTCATTAAGCTTTGTGACAGCTCTTGAAAGAACAGGGTAGTCAGAAGCATGACTTATGACTTCATAAAGGCTGACCCCGAGTGCATCTGCAATTCTTGCGGCATTGTTGAGTGTGCTTTCTCCGATACCACGTTTGGGCTCATTGATAATTCTTCTGAGTCTGACAGAGTCATTCGGATTGCAGATTACAGCAAGATATGCCACAATATCCTTTACTTCTTTTCTTTCATAGAAACGATGTCCGCCGATAATTCTGTAAGGAATAGCTGCTCTGACCAAAGCACGTTCAATTGTTGCAGACTGAGCATTCATTCTGTAAAGAACAGCATGGTCGCTCCATTTTTTACCTGCAGATGCAGAATCCATTATTTCCGAGGCAATATATGTACCCTCGGAAATATCATCAGGAGAGGATTTGACCGTAATTTTTTCGCCTGTTCCGTTATCAGTCCAGAGATTCTTACCTTTTCTCTCTGTATTATTTGCTATAACAGCATTTGCTGCATCAAGAATAGTCTGCGTCGAACGGTAATTCTGTTCAAGTCTTATTGTTTTTGCATTATCATAATTGAATTCAAACTTCAGAATATTTTCAATTGTTGCGCCTCTGAATTTATAGATACTCTGGTCGTCATCACCTACAACACAGATGTTTTTGTAACCGCCTGCAAGCAGGGAAGTAAGCTTGTACTGTGCATGGTTTGTATCCTGATACTCGTCAACCATAACGTATCTGAATTTTGTCTGATAATAGTCTCTTACTTCTTTGTGTTCTGTGAGAAGTTTGACTGTGTTGACAATTATATCATCAAAGTCCATTGCATCGGCATTTTTGAGAAGATTCTGATATTTCTCATATGCAAGACCTATCATTCTTTTTCTGGGATCAGCTTCATTTTCCTTAAGATACTCTTGGGGAGTAATCAGAGAATCTTTCGCTCTGCTGATTTCACCGATAATAGACTTTGAATGAATGAATTTGTCATCAAAATTGAGAAGTCTCTGACATTCCTTGATAACTCTCTTTGTGTCGTCTGTATCATAAATGGTAAAATGAGATGAATAACCAAGCCTTTCGGCATCACGTCTGAGCATCCTTACACAGCACGAATGGAAAGTGCTTGCCCAGATATTGTTTCCGTTTTCTTCTCCGAGCATTTTTACGAGTCTTTCTTTAAGCTCGTTTGCCGCTTTGTTTGTAAATGTGATTGCAAGGATTTCCCACGGTTTTGGTGCATTGTAAGACATTATACGCTGTGCATCTGCACTCAGAGAATCATCACCGTTATAATACCTTGAGAGAATTTCATAATCTTCATTATCAACGGGATATCTGAATTCTTTACGACCGAATGCATCTCCGTATTTTATAAGATATGCAATTCTGTTTACAAGTACAGTCGTTTTTCCGCTTCCCGCACCTGCAAGAATAAGAAGCGGACCGTTTACTGTTGTGACCGCTTCAAACTGCTTATCATTCATTCGTGAGAATTCTTTTTTTATTATCTTATTTCTTAATTCACTTATCATTTTATAATTCCTTTATGAATTTTTAAGTATTGTATATTCTATCTGAATAATTGTTTCATTACATTTTTCAATCAGATTTATTATATTTTTTTTGTTGTTGCCTGAAACAGACAGAATAATTTCATCTGTATTAATATTGTGATATTCTGAAAGCGCATTGAAAATATTTCTGAACTTATTTTTTTCAGAACCCTGAAACATCAGAATTATTTGTTTGATTTTATTGATTAAAGGTTTTATTATTTCAACAGATTTATTATATTCAACTGCTTTACATAAATAATCAAGTCTTACCGCTATCATGTAAATATCTTCACGGTCAAAAGGAGTAAAATATTCTTTTCTGAGAATATTCTGAAGTTGATTGTATGATTTATTGAATGTATCATAACTTTGTTTTTCAGAGAAATTATAAATACAATCAATCATTTTGATTAAAAGAGAAAAACAATTGCTTTTTTGCTTCATTCGTTCACCTCAGAAGTAAGAATATCCGTGTTATCAGATACCCGAGAAAACCGCAACCGGGAAATGTGAATATCCATGTAAGTATCATGTCTTTTGCAATTTTCCAATCCACCGAGGTGATTTTATGTGCCGCTCCTACACCCATTATAGCTGTTGTTTTCGTATGTGTTGTGCTTACGGGGAGCCCCGTCAAAGTCGATATCAGAAGTGATGAAGCGCCCGAAAAATCAGCGGCAAATCCCTGATATTTTTTCAAATGTACCATATCATTTCCCATGGTTTTTATTATTCTCATTCCGCCCATGGAAGTACCGAGAGCCATAAGAACCGAGACCCAGATAATAAGTGATATGTTATTGATTTCATAATTTATTGAGGAATAGTTTCTTATAAGAATAAATACACCTGCAAATTTCTGTCCGTCCTGAGCTCCGTGCATAAAAGCCATAAAAGCCGCCGCAATATTCTGCAGATGTCTGAAATAATTATCAGTTTTAAGTCTGTCTTTATTTCTTATAATATTCTGCGTTAGTTTTGCAGAAACAAAACCCAGTATAAAGCCTGTAAATGTTGAAATAACAAGTCCTGTCAGGATTTTTGTAAGTTCATTGACGGATACAGATGCAAAACTGTGAGATAATGCAACTGATGCTCCCGAAAGGGATGCAACAAGAGCATGACTTTCACTTGTAGGAATACCGAAAAACCAAGCAGTAACAGCCCACAAGATAATTGTCAGCATAGAGGCACTCAGAGTCAGGCATGCTGTTTTTTGATCGTTTCCGAAATCAGCAATTGATGTAACTGTATCAACTACTTTTCCGCTGAACAGAGACATTACTGCAACGCCGCAGAAGTTCATTACAGCCGCTAAAACAATAGCTTTTCTTGCTGAAATTGATTTTGTTGAAATGCAGGTTGCAATTGCTGTTGGTGCATCTGTCCAACCGTTGACTGTAATAACTCCCGATAAAAGTAAAACAGCAATAAGTGTTATCGGTTCATTTATTAACTGTATGAAAAAGTCAGACAGAAGCAATAAATATCATTCTCCGAGCAGGTCAGCCTGTATTTTACCGGATGCTTCATCAAAGGGGAGTCTGAGTGTTCCTTTGAAGCCGGTAAGCTCCTTGCAAATATTTTCATTTTCTTCGAGAATGTCTTTGAGAATTGAATTGAGCTTATCAGAGAATGTCTGAATACCTGATGAAATATCAAGAACACGTGAGAGTGTTTTTGCTGTTGCATTGTCTGCATCATCGCTCATTTTTTCAATTTTATCGCATGTTTCCTGAATAAGAAGGTCAGCATATCTTCTCACATCAATCATAGCCGAACCGACACGCTCTTCAGCAGAACGGTCTGCAAGGATGCCGTTCTGAATTTTTTCTTCATATTCATTCTTTATGCTTTCAATTTCATTTATATGACTTTCATTGAGCAGCGCTATTTTTTCTTCGTATTCTTTTATAATATGCTCTTTTTCTTCCTGTGCACAGGTAATTTTTTCATTAAGTTCTGTAATCAGATTATTTTTTTCATTAATCTGAGTTGTAAGATTATCTTCGTTGATTTTCTGATTGTTTATGTATGATATAACATCATCTCTGTTGAAGCCGCCGAATGTTGCTTTTCTGAAAATAAAATCTGAAGACATACAAATTCTCCTTTTAATACATGATAAAATATTATAACATTTTCAATGCATAAGTTCAAGATAATTTTATATTGATAAAATATAAACTATTATTGATTTTTGATGAAAGATATTGTATAATTTTCCTATAATAATCAGGAGGTTTTCTCTATGAAGAAAGTTGCAAAAACCGTTCTTAAACTTGCGGCAGGCTCAGCTGTTGCTTATCTTGCAGTAGGCGAAGCTATCTATGAAAGACTTCTTAACCGGAAATTTACTCAATTTAATAATATAAACAGAGTTGTTGAACCGGACATCTTGAAATACTATGATAATAATGCGAATTATGTTGAAGCTGATGCATGGTATGTAACAATGAATCCCGAGGATACTGTGCTTGTCAATTCAAAGGGTAAAAATATGCATGCCAGAATACTCATGCAGAAAGAATACTCTGATAAATGGGCAATTGTTATTCACGGATATACAAGCTGTTCGAGAGGTATGGCTGATCAGGCATTCTTTTTCTACAAAAAAGGTTTTAATGTTATCCTGCCTGACCTTGTAAGTTTCGGTGAAGATGAACAGAAATACTGTTCAATGGGATATCATGATAAAGATTATATCAAAGACTGGATAAGATATATCACAGATAAAAATCCCGAGGCAAAAATTGCTCTTCTCGGTGTTTCAATGGGCAGTGCAACAACAATGCTTACAACAGGTGAGAGTGACATTCCCGATAATGTAAAATGCGCTGTTGCTGATTGCGGTTATACTTCTGTCTGGGATGAATACTCTATTCAGTGCAAAGAAACTTATAAATTGCCTGCATTCCCGTTTATGAATGCTGCAAATACCGTTTCAAAACTCAGAGGTAATTTTGATTTTAAGAAATGTTCTCCCATTAAGGCTGTTGCACGTTCTAAAACTCCGACTCTGTTTATTCACGGTGAAGAAGATACATTTGTTCCGTATTCAATGATGGATAAGCTATATAATGCATGTACGGCTGAAAAAGAAAAGCTTTCCGTTCCCGGAACCGCTCACGCAGATTCCTGCTGGACACAGCCTGAGCTTTATTATTCAACTATTGACAGGTTCGTTGATAAATATATCTGAAAAAATAAGTCCTGAAAGTTTCGTCTTTCAGGACATTTCTTATAATCAATCTTTTGTGATATGTACATCCATCTGCGGGAAAGGAATCTGAATGTTTCTTTCATCAAACACTTTTTTAATTCTTTCCGTAACAGCAAATTTAACATCCCAGTAGTTTTCGGTTTTTGTCCAGACACGAAGCTGATATGAAACAGCGCTGTCATCAAATGATGTTATAACAGCAACCGGTTCGGGAGATTTATCAATTTTATCATTTTCATTAGCAACATCGATAAGAGCTTTTTTTACCACATCTGAATCTTCAGAATAAGCGGCTGATATATCAATATCAACACGTCTTGTATCGAATGCATTATAATCAATCAATGCGCTGTCTGAAACTTTACTGTTGGGGATAACAATAATTTTGTTATCGACAGTAATAATCTTTGTATAGAAAATATTGATAGCCTTGACAGTACCTTCAAATTCGCCTGATTTGATGTAATCTCCAACAACAAAAGGCTTGAATACTGTAAGAATAAAACCGCCGGCAATGTTTGAAAGGCTTCCCTGAAGTGCAAGACCGATTGCAAGACCGCATGATGTGACAACAGCTACCATTGATGTCATAGGTACACCGAGCATTGCGGCAATTGTTATTACAAGAAGTATTTTAAGTACAATAGTAAGTGCACTTCTCATAAATGATCTTGCTGTGGGTTCTATTTTGCCGAAAATTTTACCTTCTTTCATTTTTTTAGAAAGAAGATTGATAAGTTTCCAGCCGACAATGAGAAGAATCAATGATAAAACAAGATTAATACCTGTGTCTGCAAGATATTCACCTATTTTGTTTACAATTGTTTCAAAGATTTTATCAGCATTACTTATGTTTTCACTTACATTTGATAAGTCAATGTCTGATAAATCCATTTCGGGTACTGTTTCAAAAATCTTCAACTTTACCACTCCTGTTTGTTTTATTATAAACCAATTATATATTATAAACTTATATAAATCAATAAATTATCCGATTTTTGTTGAAATAAATATTAAATTCAGGTATAATAATTCTATGAATATTTATGATTTTGATAACACAATCTACGATGGAGAAAGCCTGTTTGACTTTTTTATTGAATATGTGAAAGTCAATCCGGTTATTATCAGGTATCTGCCGAAAGTAATTATTGCTTTTGCAAAGTATAAGCTCGGTAAAGTGACCACGCAGCAGATGATGGATAATTATGCGCCTGTCATCAAAAAATGCTATTGCGAATATGACAAATGGGAGGAATTTACAAATAAATTCTGGGACGGTCACATGCATAAAATCAAGAGCTTTTACAAGGATGTGCAGAAAGAAGATGACCTTATTCTTACGGCATCTCCCGAGCTTACAATTAAAGAAATTGCAAAAAGACTTGGCATAAAGAACATTGTCTGCTCAAAAATTGACAATGAAACAGGTCAGGTAACACGAATCTGTATGCGTCAGAATAAGATTTTAGCTCTTAAAGAAGATTTCGGTGAAGTTGAAATTGATGATTTTTATACTGATTCAATAAAAAATGACGGCTTCTTTGCTGAATATGCAAAAAGGGTATTTCTTGTTGAAGGCGACAAAATTACTCAGATAAAATAACATATAAAAAAAGCTGTAAAGTTTAATGCTTTACAGCTTTTTTATGGTTTGTGGTTTAGAAAAGTGTTTGACTTTACACTATAATCATGAAATATTCATGTAAAGGTTATCCCCTTGCGGATGTTCAAAACTTTGTTCAAAATGTTTATAACTTTAAAGAAAACGACACAAAACAGCCCTTTTTGAGTAATTGCGGTGTAATGGCAAATAGCTTTACTGTTCAAAACTTTTTTCTGAATTTTCTGCAATATACATCTTTACTATACATTGTCACCATTATTTTAAAATGTCAACCTTTTTTTTCAATATCTCAATATATTCAATTACTCTGAATCTGATTTCATATTTTTCATCTGATGTAATTATCTTTTTTTCACTTTCTGAATAAACACATTCAGCATGTTTTTCAGCAACAGGTAAACATAATGCGGGAAACATAATACACCACCAGTTTTTTCCCTCTCCATTTCCGAGTATAATTTTAAGTGCAAGATATTTTCCCGCAGGCATTGTTATTCCGTTTTCATAAACTCTTGTGTCAAAATACTCTGTTTCAAGAGTAACACGTGATGTATATGTCACATTATTCTCTATAAGTATATTATCTGTTAATTTTTTAATTTGTCTAATTTCCGGAACAAGAATTTCCACGGCATTTTCAGTTGTTATGGTTCCGTTAAAAAGTTCTGAAGCTTCGGTAAGCAGTTTGTCCCTAACAATCATTTTTATCTGTTGGTCTTTTTCATTATCAGAAGATGCAATTATATGAAGTCTTATTGTATCATTTCTTATATTTTCGCATCCGTACGCAAATGAAGATAAATTATAAAGTATCAGAAATATTACCGATACAAATATTCCGATTGTCAGATTTATTTTCTTGTTCATAAAAATTACCTCTGTAAATAAAAAAATCGTCTGTCGGATTAATGATAGACGATTTGTTTATGTTTTATTCACAGATATAAATAGCTTTTTCGGTAGGTTCTGTAACAAATACGGAGGAAAATGTATTGCTCAGTTCATTGAAGCAGTCTTCTGCATCATTTTTGTTTTCAAATAATCCGAAAACAGCGGCCCCGCTTCCTGTCATCATTGCAAGTTTTGCATTATATCTTCTCATAACAGATTTTATTTTAACTCTGTCACTTACTTCAACAACCTGCTCAAATACATTTGCGGCTTTTTTGCACATTGTGTCAAAATCTTTCATTGTTGCGGCAAAAAGGAAACCTTCTTTGTCGGGGTGTCTTATCCATTGCGCTGAATCATAATTGCCGTAAGCTTCTTTTGTTGAAACTCCCTGGTCAGGTTTTACAATTACCATGTAACAAAGTGGCAAATCGGGCAGTTTTGCCATAACTTCACCTTTGTTAAGACAGAGTCTTGTTCCACCGAGTATGCAGAAAGGAACATCAGCTCCGACCTTTTCACCGATGCTGAGCATTTCATCTTCACTCAAGTTTGTGTCAAATAATTTATCAAGTGCAAAAATAACCGCAGCGGCATCTGCACTTCCGCCTGCCATTCCAGCCTGAGAAGGGATATTTTTTTCAATATGTATATTAACCCCCTTAACAGATGACCCGATGTGTTCAAAAAAGAACTCGGCAGCTTTCCATGCAGTATTTTTATTGTCAACCGGCATTGAGTTGTCAGAACATGTGAGAAGTATACTGTCTGAATCGTTTTTCTCAACAGTAACCGTGTCAAAGAGCCCGACTGACTGCATAACTGTATATATGCTGTGATAACCGTTTTCGAGAATAGCTGTCAGGTCAAGGAGCAGATTGACTTTTGCTGCCGCTTTTATGCTGATTTTCATTATTGTACCGTCCTTATTGTGCTTATCTTTACTATATTGTAACTTCTTTATGCAAATTTTTCAATATTTTTTTTATAAATTCTTGTAAAGAGATAAAGTTTGTGCTAACATATACAAGGTGAAAAATATGGATAATTTTAAAAACATTATTGATATGCATACGCATACAGACAATTCATTTGACGGAAATCATTCTCCCGTTTATCTTTGTGAAGCTGCATGTAATAAAAGTCTCCGTGCAATTGCATTTACAGACCATTGCGAAGTTGATGCTTATAATCAGGACAGCGAGAGAAATGTACGTCAGGCATTTTTTGAAATTGCAAAAGCCAGAAGTGCTTTTATGGGTAAACTTCTTGTTCTTAACGGTATTGAACTCGGTCAGCCTGCTTATGATATTCCGACGGCTGAAAAGATTCTTTCATCACAGAAATTTGATATTGTAATCGGTTCAGTTCATAATCTCAGAAACAAACAGGATTTTTACTATATTGAAGATTTCTCAAAGATTGATGTCAAAGCAGAACTTAAAGAATATTTCAATGAAATTCTGACTATGCTTGAATGGGGTAATTTTGATATTCTTGCACATCTTACATACCCGTTCAGATACCTTTATTCAAGAAATAATATCCGTGTTGATATTAATGAATATAAAGATCAGGTCGATGAAATTCTTAAACTGACTGCGGAAAAGGATATTGCTCTTGAAATCAATTCTGCGGGTCTCAGACAGCCGATTAACCGTATGTCACCCGAAATTGAAACAGTAAAACGATTCAAAGAACTCGGCGGCAGACTTGTTTCCGTCGGTTCTGATGCTCATTATGCTCAGCATATTGCAGTCGGGATAAAAGATGCAATTGCTGCGGCAAAAAATGCAGGTTTTGACTGTGTAACTCTTTTCCAGAAACGTCAGCCTGTTGAAATTCCCATTGAATAAACGGAGATGACAACTTTTGTTTGAAGCAGATAAATATCTTGATGAAGTAAAAAGAGTTCATTTTATCGGAATAGGCGGCTCGGGAATGTGTCCTCTTGCCGAAATTCTTCATTCCAAAGGATATATCCTTACAGGTTCAGATAACAATGAAACAGATACACTTAAAAGAATAAGAAATCTCGGAATTGAAGTAAAGATGGGACAGCGTGCCGAAAATATAAACGGTGCTGAGATGATTGTATATACTGCCGCAATCATGGCTGACAATCCTGAACTCATTGCCGCAAAAAACAGCGGAATTCCCACATTTGAACGTTCAAAACTTCTCGGTGCGGTTTCCAGAAAATTCGGTAACTGTATCGGAATCAGCGGTACTCACGGAAAAACAACAACAACTTCAATGCTCACTCAGGTGCTTATAAATGCCGGTGCAGATCCTTCTGCTGTTATAGGAGGTAAACTTCCTATGACCGGCACAAACGGTATTACAGGCAGTTCAGACCTGTTTGTATGTGAAGCATGTGAATTTTCAAATACATTCCTTGAACTTTCACCTGCATGTAGTGTAATTCTTAATATCGATGAAGACCATATGGATTATTTCAAAACAATGGATAATCTTAAAAAGTCCTTCTTTGAATTTGCCGATATGGCTCAGACTGTTATTTATAACGGTGATGATAAGGAAACTCTTGATGTTATCGGCAGGCTGTCAGATAAGAAGTTTATTTCCTTTGGTAAAGATAAGAGCAATGACTGGTATGCCGATAATATTATTCTTAATAACGGTGCTTTTCCGGAATATGATGTTTATTTTAAAGGTGAAAAGCAGGGAAGAGCAGTTCTTTCTGTACCCGGTGACCATAATGTCTATAATTCTCTCTGTGCCGTTGCATGTGCTGTTTATTCAGGAATTGAACCAAAGACTGCAATTGAACTTCTGACCGATTTTACGGGAGCAGGAAGACGATTTGAAAAACTTGCAAAAATTAACGGAATAGAAATTGTTGATGACTATGCGCATCATCCTGCAGAGCTTAAAGTTACTCTTGAAGCCTCTATGAAGATGAATTATAACAAGGTTATCGCAATTCATCAGCCGTTCACATATTCAAGAACTGCAATGCTTCTTGACGATTTTGCTGATGTCCTTAAAATTCCCGACAGAGTTCTGATGACAGAAATCATGGGCTCAAGAGAAAAGAATACTTATAACATTTACACCAAAGATTTAGCCGATAAAATCCCGGGAAGTGAATGGTATCCCACTTTTGAAGAAGTTGCCGAAAGAGCAATTGAAATTGCCGAAGAAGGCGATTTGATAATCACTCTCGGTTGTGGTGATGTTTATAAAATAGCAAAAATAATAATTGATAAGTTATCATAAAAATAACGGTCAGAGGAATCAAACCTCTGACCATTTTTTTAGAACGTTTTTAGTTATAATCAATCAAAAATTACAATTATTTCGTGAATGATTGTTTCAAAAATGTTTTTAATCATTCTGAAAAGTTTTTCAAATTTTGTTTCTGCCTGATAGGGGGCATCAACACCGTCACCGCCGTAGCAACCGATGTTGTTGCTTGTGATTTCATTGCCGAAGAAGTCAGTTGCAGGAGCTCCTTCAATTTCGATACCTGCACCGATGAGAGGAGAGTCCTTTGAAAGAACATAACTCATTATGTCTGCAGTATTATCACCTGCGAAACCGGGCTTTGTATTAAGTGAAGTGAAATCAACAAGGGGAGTCATAACATTGTAATAACAGTTGTTTGTGATTTTATTGCCTCTTGAGAGCATATCAAGGTCATATGCAAATGTTGCACCGTTCTGCATTACAAATATGTTGTTTGCAACAATTGCATTATACATATTTTTAAGCTGGAATTCAGCAGAATTGATTATGGTGTTATTATAGAAATTAAGTTCGTGTTCACCGGCTGAACCTACAGCAGTTGTGCTTCTGCCGCCGTTATCATTGACTGAGAGACAGTAACGGACTGTGTTGCCGTGATGACCGCTGTAATTCGGGTTGTTACAGACAAATCTCATATTGTCGTGTGAATAAATATACTGATATGTACAGTTGTGAGAGTATGAGTCAAAGTCAACTGTCATGCCGTCACCATAGTTCTTCTGACCTGCGATTTCGCAATACTGAACTGTACTGTTACGGCTGCCCCAGAACCAACATGCAGCTGTGAAGAACTGAATCTCACCGTTTTCATCAAGACCTTCGCCCTGACAAGTGTCAATCATACGGCAGTTAGTAACAAGTGCACCGTCACACATGCCGATAAGGATAGCTTCTGCATCCATATCGTGAAGATAGCAGTCGGTGATAAGAAGTCCCTCATTGAATATGGGATCAATGTCATCTTCAGATTCGCACCATGCAGCTCCTTCTTCATTCCAGGAACCCCAGATAATGAAACCGTTTGCAATATTATAAACTTCACAATTGCTGATTGTAAGGTCATTTACGGGGAATCTTGAAGCCTGTGGGAATGATTTTACCATAACAGCGGCTCTTGCAACTGCTGCACCGTTTGAACAATCAGAACGGCCGGTTACTTTTCCGTTGGGCATGTCATGGAAATAGATATTATCAAGTGTAATACCTTCAGAAGTCTTGTTTACAGTATTTACCCAGATGCCACCGCCGTTGGGAGCTGTGATTTCAAGATCTTTTACTGTAATATATGAACAGTCAACAAGAGTGATTACTTCTGTGGTAAGGTCAGTACAAAGTACGGCAGTTTCACCTTCACCGTATGATGAAATCACAATCGGGTTTTCTTTTGTGCCCTGCCAGTCAGTTATAAAAATGGGTTCCGAATATGTACCGCCGTTTCTGAAAAGGAACTTATCTCCGGGCTTTACGGCATCAAACTTAAGTCCGTAGATAGTTTTTACAGCATCATCAGGACTCATTGCGGAGTTTGAATCATCACCGTTGATTGAGTCGATGTAGTAAGTTTTTGAGCCTGTTGCAAAGCCAATAACACTCATTGTTCCGAGCAGAATGCAGAGTGAAAGAATTATGCTTATGATTTTTGTTGTTTTTTTCATGAAAATTCTCCTTTCAGAATTTATAGTACTATATTACCACTTTAATACAGATTAATCAATATCTAATATAAAAAATAAGAAATTCCGTCCTGATAATCATTTTTCATCGAACGGAATTTCTTTCTGTTGTAAGCTTTGGCATTGGGAGTTTTTCTTGTGACAGGATTGACCTGCCATGTGTTTCTGAATTGCTTGTAAAATTCATTCTTCTCTTTTTTAGTCATTTTCGACAGTTCTTTTTTTATCATATTTTTCACCTCAAAAATATAATAACATATTATAATAAAAATTTCAATGAAAAGTATTGACAAACTTACTTTTTGTGATATAATAACAAAGCAACAGAGATTTGGACCATTAGCTCAGTTGGTTAGAGCAACCGGCTCATAACCGGTTGGTCCGGGGTTCGAGTCCCTGATGGTCCACCAAATTAATATAGGGGTATAGCTCAGTTGGTAGAGCAGCGGTCTCCAAAACCGCGTGCCGAGGGTTCAAGTCCTTCTGCCCCTGCCAGAAAAAGACAGATTCCGACAGGAATCTGTCTTTTTCAACTAAATCCACCCTTACGGGTGAGTGAAATCGTCTTTCGATGATGAAATCCAACTTCGTTGGATGAACTCCGCCTCAACGGCGGATGGGTGGATTTAATTTCATCTGAGGCAAAGCCGAAGATTTTATCAGCGTTAGCTGATTTCATCCTTGCACCAGCAAGGATTTCATTTTTTGCGAGAGTTTGAATTCATACGCAAAACTCTCAAAATATCTTTTTTGTAGCCCGTAGACAGTAAGACAAGTCAGTAAGGCTTGTCTTTTTTTATTGAAATGAATTTTATTATATGTTATAATAATAAAAAAAGGTGAAAAATATGTCAAAAAATGATCGTTTTATAAAAGTATATTCTCAGGGAACACTTAATGTTTCTGAAATCTGGGTTGATAAAGAAACCGGAGTGAATTATTTATATCATGCATCCGGTTATTCCGGAGGACTTACTCCGTTATTGGATAAATACGGTAAGCCGGTTGTAACTTCCGTAATTGATGATTGATTCAATTTATTAATAGTAATTTCAGAGGTATAAATATGTCAGAATTATCATTCAGATTTGCAGAAAAGAAAGATTGTAGTTTAATTCTGTATTTTATCAAAAAACTTGCAGAATATGAGAATATGCTCTCTGATGTTGTTGCAACTGAAGAGCTTCTTGAAGAGTGGATATTTGAAAAGAAAAAAGCAGAAGTGATTTTTCCTTGTGAAGACGGAAAGGAAATAGGTTTTGCTTTGTTTTTTCATAATTTTTCAACATTTCTCGGCAGGTCAGGTATTTACCTTGAGGATTTATACATTCTTCCCGAATACAGACATAAAGGTTACGGTAAGGCAACGCTCAAAAAACTTGCTGAAATAACAGTTGAACGAAACTGCGGAAGACTTGAATGGTGTTGTCTCGACTGGAATAAGCCGAGTATTGATTTTTATTTGTCACTTGGTTCTGTCCCGATGAATGAATGGACCACCTATCGTCTGACCGGTGAAACGCTGAAAATATTATCAGAATAATGGAGTGATAATTATGGATAAGGTTTATTTAAGAGGTATTGTCGGACAGTACTGGTATAATTTTACTGAATTTCTTGTTTACGGACTAACTTATAAAAAGAATCCTGATAACATTTTTTATTTTGAAAAAGTTAAATACGGAAAAGATAAGTTACAGTATATTAATATATATCAGAACAAAGATAATAAGAAAAGACCTTTGCTGATTTATATCCATGGCGGGTCATGGGTATCAGGCATAACCGAAATGAGAAATCAGTATATTATGAAGTGGGCTGAAAGAGGATTCAATACAGCTTCAATAAGTTATTCCTATGCACCGCAGAAGGTTTTTCCGTTTCAGTTGCAGGAAATGTTTGATGCTGTTGATTTCCTGTATGATAATAAAGATAAATATAATTTTGATTTTGATAATATCGTTATAGCAGGAGAGAGTGCAGGCGGATATTTTATATCCTATCTTGCATCCGTACTTTCCGATTCTTCTTCTCTTGAAAAGCTGGGGCTTACTTTCAGAAACAGAGAAAAACTTAAAGTTAAAGCATTAGTTTCGCTTTCGGGATGTTATGATTTACAGCGTCTTTCAAATAAATCAAAACCTCAGTCAGGTTTTCCCGACCTTAAAACCATGGTTAAATCATATCTCGGTATGCCTTATGATAAAGCCTTATCATATATAAACAGCGAAGACGGAAAATATATATCGCCTCAGGTCAATTCATCATATCCGCCGTCATTCCTTATATGGGGTGATAAAGATTTGTTAAGATATGAGTCCTTTGATTTTGCCGAGCAATTGGAAAAAAATAATGTTCCGTACAGATTGTATAAAGCTGACGGACTTATCGGTATGCATGCATGGTCACTTGTAATGCTTTTCAAAAAGAGCAGAGAATGTCTTGAACATGTATTTGAATTTGTCATCCCTCTGATTGATTTTAAATGAAAATTATAAACAGGATTTGCTGTTATGGTAAATCCTGTTTTTTTGTGTATTAAATACAGAAATATTTAAATAATTTGTAAACAAATGTCTGTTTTTAATAAAGAATGTTGACTTTTATAATATATAAGTATTATAATTTTGTTAAATAAAAAAATAAAGGAGAATATAAAATGACAAAAAAGAAAATTGCAAAAATCATTTCAATTGTTATTGCGGCAATTATTTTTATTGCGGCAGCAACTATGTTATTCATTTTCAGAGGGGAACTCGGAACATTATTAAATGTATCAAGTGAACGCGAAGGTATTTACACTCTCGATTATTCTGCAGACTATAAACTTGATCAGCTGCTTGAAGAGGGCGGTGCTTCAAATGAAGAAGAGCTTGTTCAGTATATTCTCAGAATAATGCTCAAAGGCTTGCCCATTGAAATTGAATATCAGATTCCCGAACTCGGATGCAGTACATTTATTGCTGAAACTCCTGAAAAGGGTTACATATTCGGAAGAAATTTTGATAATCAGGTAACAGACCTTGCTGTTATCAAAACTGCTCCGAAAAATGGTTATAAATCTGTTTCTGTTATCAATACAAGCTTTATCGGTTACAGTGAAACTTATAAGCCTGAAAAAATTCTTGACAGAATAAACATGCTGGCATCACCTTATTTCCCGCTTGACGGTGTAAATGAAAAAGGTCTTGCAGTCGGTGTTCTTCAGCTTCAGGCCCCTCCCACAGATCAGCAGACAGATAAAGTTGATATCGGAACAACTTTAGCTATCAGAATTCTTCTTGATAAGTGCGCAACCGTAAAAGAAGCTGTTGATATGCTCAGTCAGTATGATATGCATGCATCTGCAAAGGGTTGTTATCATCTTCAGATTGCCGATGCAAAAGGTGACAGCGTTGTAGTCTCATATGTTAATAATGAAATGGTTGTAACTGAAAAAGAAGGCGACTATCTGTGTGCAACAAACTTCTATCTTCATGATGTTCCTTTTGAATATGAAAAACAGGGCATGGACAGATATGAAAAACTCGTTGAAGTTCTGAGTGAAAAGAAAGGTGTTCTTTCCGCTAATGACGGAATGGGACTTCTGAGCTATGTTTCAATTGAGAAAACAGAACCTGACGAAGAGGGAAGAGTTTATTCAACACAATGGTCTTCAATTTATGATCTTACAGATGCAAAATTGATTCTTTGTGTTGACAGAGATTACGAAAATCCGATTGAATTTCCGGTTGAATGATGCAATAAAAGGACGATACCGAAAGGTATCGTCCTTGATTATTATAGATTATTCAGCAGCTTCTTCAGCAGCTTCTGCTTCAGCTTTTGCGAGGAGTTCTTCGATGGGAACTGCTGTTCCTTCGGGAACTTCATCTTCAGCAATTTCTTCTGATTCTTCTGTTTCTTCGGGAGCAAGAAGAGCTCTGATTGAAAGGCTTACATGCTTCTTTTCGAAGTCAATGTTTGTAATCATAACCTTTACTGTATCGCCGATGTTGAGTTCATCCTGAGGCTTTTCAACTCTGTGATTTGCAATCTGTGAAATGTGGATAAGACCCTGAATGTGAGGAATGATCTGTGCAAACGCACCGAATGTTGTAAGGCTTACAATCTGAACATCGATTGTTGAACCTACGGGATAATCTCTTCTGAGGATTTCCCAGGGACTGTCTTCAATCTTCTTGAAGCCGAGTGAAATCTTCTTGTTTTCAGCATCAATGTTCTTTACGTTAACTTCAAGCTTATCGCCTACAGCAACAACTTCTGAAGGATGCTTGATTCTGTTCCATGAAAGTTCTGACTTATGGCAAAGACCCTGAACACCTGAAGCGATTTCAACGAATGCACCGAATTCTGTAAGAGAAACTACAGTACCTTCATACTTCTGACCAACTTCAACCTGAGCCCAGAAAGCATCTCTTGAAGCCTTGCGAGCTTCTCTGAGGACTGAATTGATTGAACCTACAACTCTTCTTCTGCGAGTATCAACATCAATGATTCTGAAATCAACATCTTTACCAAGAAGGTCTTCAAGCTTGTCATTTCTTGAAAGAGTAGCCTGTGAAGCAGGAACAAAAACTCTTACTGAATCAGAAACAACGATAACACCTCTGTTGAGGATTTCTGCTACTTTACCGTTAAGAACTTCACCGTTATCTTTTGCTGCTGCAATCTTATTCCAGTTTGCCTGAGCATCATAACGTTTTTTGGACAATGTGATAAATCCGTCAGCATCATTTGTCTTCATGATGATGAGGTTAAGTTCATCACCGACTTTAACTTCCTTTGAGGGGTCAGCTGTAGGATCAGCGCTGTACTCATCATAAGGAATGATACCTGTCTGCTTTCTGCCTATATCTACCTGAATTTCAGTAGGTGTGACACGAAGAACTGTGCCGGTTACCTTCTGATCGGAATTAAGACTTTTTAAAGATTCTTCGAGAGCCTGCTCGAATGACATTTCTGAATCAGCGACAGCCTGTCCAACAGCTTCTGCAGATTCAACGTTGTTTACAAGTTCGGACATTTTTTTAATTACCTCCTTTATTATGCAGACGGGAGTAGATGCACCCGCCGTAACACCAATTGTGGTACATCCGCTGAAGTCAATATCCGACAGTTCTTCAGCCGATTCAATAAGAAACGTTTTTGTGTTTTTTTCGCACACAGTTTTCAGTTTTTGTGTGTTTGAACTGTTTCTTCCACCAATTATTATAATTATATCACACTTGTATGATAAATTGCAAGCATCTTTTTGTCTTTTTGATGTCGCATCACATATTGTATCAAATATTTTCACATTTGTACAGTACTTTTTTATTAATTCTGAACATTTTTTATATTCATTTATGCTGAAAGTTGTCTGAGCAACATAAATAATTTCTTTTTCCGCAAAATAGTTGTTTTCATTGAGTAATTTTATCAGTTCATCGTAATTAATGAAAACATATGACTGACCTTTGCAATAGCTTCTGAATCCTTTTACTTCGGGATGGTTTTCGTCACCGGCAATCAGAACAATGTTATCTGCAGCTGATTCTTTGTCAATTATTTTCTGAATTTTCATTACAAAAGGACATGTTGCATCTGAATAAGAAATTCCGGTCTGTTTTACTTTTTCAAGTAATTCTTTTGTTATTCCGTGTGCTCTGATTACAAGCTCACAGTTTTCGGGAACTTCATCGGGAGATTCAACAATAATTGCACCTCTGTCACACAGACTCTGAATATACTGAGGATTATGAATAAGTGGACCGAGTGTAGCAACTTTTTTACCGTCTGAGAGAAGTTCTTCAACTTTATTTACGGCTCTGTTTACACCGAAACAAAAACCGGCTGTATCAGCAAGAATAATTTCCATTGTTTACACCTTTACTTTGTCTGCAATTGCATTTATTGATTCTTCAAGAGTCATATTGCTTGAATCAATAAGAATTGCATCATCTGCCTGCTTGAGGGGCGCAGTTGTCCTGTGAGAATCATTATAGTCACGCTGAATTATCTCTTCGAGCAGAGCTTTGTAATCAACATCAATACCTTTTTCTTTAAGCTCCTTGAATCTTCTGTCGGCTCTGACTTCTGCTGAAGCAGTAAGGAAGAATTTATACTGAGCATCGGGAAGAATAACCGTTCCGATATCTCTTCCGTCCATTATTACATTGTTGTTTTTAGCCATATCGCGTTGTAAATCGAGAAGAAATGTTCTTACGGCGGGAATTGCTGAAACGTTCGATGCCGCCATTGATGCTTCCGGCAATCTTATTGCCTCTGAAACATCTTCGCCGTTAAGGAAAACTCTCTGACTGCCGTCAATATATTTGAGTTCGACTTTTGTTTCGGGAAGAAGGGCAGTAACAGCTTGGGCATCATTTGTTTCAATACCGTGTCTTAATGCATTAACACCGATTGAACGGTATAATGCTCCTGTATCAACATAAATAAAACCGAGTTTTGCGGCAACAGCCTTTGCTACACTGCTTTTTCCTGCACCTGCGGGACCGTCAATTGCTATATTAATCATAGTTACACCTCATTATACTGATTTTCCGGCAAGGACACCGGTTGAAAATGCTATCTGAAGATTGAATCCGCCTGTATATGCGTCAACATCAATTACTTCTCCTGCGAAGTAAAGATTTTTACATAATGTTGACTGCATTGTTTTTGGATTGATTTCTTTTACCGAAACACCGCCTGATGTTACAATTGCCTCATCAAGCGATCTGAAAGATTCAACATTTACTGTAAAATGTTTAAGAAGATAAACAAGGTCATGTCTCATATCCTTCGTTATCTGATTTACTTTCATATCAGTCGGAATTTCACTCAAATGGACAATTACGGGAATAATTTTTGACGGAAGAAGCTTTGACAATGCATTTGCTATTGATTTGTTTGCATTTTCTGAGAAATCGCGAAGTATTCTTGCATCAAGTTTTTCGTCACTAAGACCGGGTTTCAGGTCTATTTCAATTAAATATTTTCCGTCACGCATATCTTTCATATGTGAGCTTGCACTGAGTATTACAGGACCGCTTACACCGAAATGAGTAAACAGCATCTCGCCGAAATCATGAAAAACTTCATTATAAGTATCATTATCACGGACTGTTATTGCTATATTTTTAAGAGCAAGTCCCTGGAGTGAGCCTGTCCAGTCATCGGATGTGTTGACAGGTACAAGAGATGGCTTGAGTTGTGTGATTGTATGACCGCATTGTCTTGCAAGTGAATACCCGTCACCTGTTGAACCTGTCAGCGGATATGATTTACCACCTGTAGCAACAATAAATTTTTCCGCTTCATAGGTGTTTCCGTCCTCATCTTCACAGGAAACAATATTGCCGTCTTCTGTATTGAATTTCACAATTCTGGCTTTCGTTCTTTTAACTCCGTTATCTTTAAGGAAGTTATGAAGCGCATCAACTATTTCAACTGCTTTGTCAGATTCGGGAAAAACTCTGTTTCCTCGTTCAATTTTAAGCGATACACCTCTTTCTTCAAAGAAATCCATTGTGTCAAAAGGCATAAATCTGGAGAGTGCACCGTAAAGAAAACGACCGTTTACGGGAACATTTTCAATAAATTCATTCAGAAGTGAACAAGCATTTGTCACATTGCATCTGCCTTTGCCCGTAATCATGACTTTTCTGCCTATTTTATCATTTCGTTCACAAAGAAGAACGTTGTTCCCGTTCTGTGCGGCAAAACCTGCAGCCATACAACCTGCCGCACCGCCGCCTATAACAATAACATCATACATAAGCCGATGTTTTCCTTTCATTCTTTATCCTAACTATTCTAACGCATACTGACATAAAAAGCAAGTAAATAAAATATTTTATTTTATCTTGCTGTAAAATATCAATAATTATATTTTTAATCTTGACGTATTTATTGATTTATTGTATTATAAAATAGTATATGTATGAAAAGGGCGATAAATGATGTTTATTGATTTACATTGTCATATTTTACCTCAGGTTGACGATGGTGCTGACTCATATATTGAAGCGTGTGAATTAATAACACAGGCTGTTGACAGCGGTACAAAGATTCTGACTGCGACACCGCATATCAACAACAGATATCAAAGCAAAGGTCATATAAAAAAATCAGAAATCATCGAAAAATACAAACAACTGAAACATATTGTTGAAGAAAAAGGAATTCAGGCAACAATTTTTCTCGGTTCCGAATTGCTTGCCGGCACGGAAATATCCGATTTGCACAACAAAAATGAACTGATTACCATTAACGGTTCAAGGTATATATTGACAGAGTTTTCTTTTGATGAACAATTTAAAAATGTTCTCATTTATTGCAGAGAATTGTTATCGCTCGGTTACATTCCATTGATTGCACATCCCGAAAGATATTTGTTTTTTTCTGATTCATATGAAAGAATATATGAATTGTTTAATATCGGATGCAGATTTCAGATAAACAAAGGTAGTCCTCTCGGCAAATACGGTGAATCTGCTCAGCAAATTGCTCTCAGAATGTTAAATGATGATGTGGCTGATATTATTTCATCAGATTGTCATAGTCCCAGTAACCGAAACTCCGATATGAGTGAAATTTATGAGTGGCTGCTTGGCAGATACCCTATAAATAAAATTACCGAATGGACACATGACAATGCAAAACGGATTTTATTAGATTTGAATATATAGAAAGGTGATATACAAAATGCGATTTTTAAAAATTCTTTTTTCAATTATTTTTATATTTGTAATCGTTTTTACCTTATACATCAAATTCACAAACAGGCCCGATTTTGAGGCTCCGGAACTCAAATGCGATACAGATACCATATCAATTTCTGTAAAAACTGATATTAACGATATATTAAAACATATAAAAGCAACTGATTCAAAAGACGGAAACATATCCGATAAAGTTATTATTGAATCAATTTCTCCGTTTATCGGAAAGACTAATGCTAAAGTAATATTTGCGGTTGCAGATTCTGATAATAATGTATCAAAACTTGAAAAAGACATTATTTTCTCAGATTATGAAAACCCTGTTTTCGATATAAAAACCCAGCAGATTTATTATACCGGTGCAACAAGAATTGATCTTATGAACGGAGTTCATGCAACGGACATGCTTGATGGTGATATTTCATCCAGAGTAGTTGTTATTGATTCTCAGATTGATCTTTCAATGCCCGGTGTTTATCCCGTTAAATATAAAGTAACAACATCAAAAGGTGTTACATCTGAAATTACACTTAACGCTTACGTATATTCATCACGATTCAGACATTCAATTAATCTGTCTTCTTATCTTGTATATACAGATTCAAAAACAAAAATTGATCCTATGAAATATGTAGAATCATATCCCGATGAATATTTTGATGAAGATTACAGAGATAATTATGATTATACTTTTGATATTATTGATGAAGTAAATTATAAAAAACCGGGTATTTATTACATAACATATCGTATTTCAAGAACTGAAAAACGATCAAACATTGAAGAGCCTGAGATTTTGGCTGAAGCATACCTTGCAGTAGCTGTGAGAGGTGAAAAATAATGCGCGAAATAAGATTTGACTATGTCAATTTTTATACTATAATCAGAGATATTTTCAGAAACATATGGATTGTTATTCTTGCAGCAATCACTGCTTTTCTCGGAGTCCGTGCATATTTTGATTTTACATATAAAGAGGAATTCAGATGTACATCAACAATTTCCATAAGTGCTACAGATTCGGGATTATATTCTTTTTCCAGTCTGAACAAAACAATTGAAGCAGCTTCAGCTTTTCAGGAAATGTTTCAGAGTTCATATTTCAGAGAAAAACTTTCTGAAATTACCGGAACCCCCGTTAACGGCATTATCATAGCAGAGCAAATCAGCGAAACAAATCTTATAGTAATGTCATATACAAGCTCATCACCGATTGATTCATATGTTACACTTAATGCCATTATTGAAAACTATAATGAAATTACTGATTATAACTTCAATAATATGATTATTAATATAATTGCTCAACCTGTTGTTCCCACAATGCCTTCAAATCCGATTTCATACGGTCAGTATGATAAAATAATTCCGCTTGCAATGGTTTGTCTTGTTTTATTTATCATTGTAGCATCATCATATTTCAGAGATACCGTAAAAAATGAAACTGATGTTAACTCAATGCTTGACACAAAATTGTTCTCAGTTGTTTATCATGAGAGTAAAAACAAAACTTTAAAATCAAAACTGAAATTTACTCATTCAAAAGACCCTTTAATGATTACCAATATTCTGATAAACTATAAATTTTCAGAAACATTCAGAATTGCCGCATTAAAACTTGATTATTATATCAAATCCAAAAAAATAAAAACATTAATGATAACAAGTTGCGGTGAAAATGAAGGTAAATCAACAGCAGCTGTCAACCTTGCTCTTGCAATGGCGAAACTTGGAAGAAAAACACTGCTTGTGGATGCTGACCTGAGAAAACCTGCAATTTATAAATTCTTTTCTGATAATATTGATACTGAAAATTCTCAGGGGTTGGGAGAAGTTCTCAGAGGAAATATATCAATTAATAATGCAATATTCAAAGAACAGAAAACAGGACTGTATATCATGTGTTCTAATCACAAATACAGAAACAGTTCTGAAATGCTTTCAACGAAACGATTTGAACATTTTACTGAAGCATTAAAAGACCAGTTTGACATTATTATTTTTGACACATCACCTACAGCGCTTGTATCTGATGCTGAAATAATTTCGGCAAACATGGATGCCGCGTTAATTGTTGTAAGACAAGATGTTGCACCTGTTCCGGAAATCAATGACATGATTGAAATGCTCAATCAATCCGGAACTTCAGTTGAAGGATGTATTTTTAATGATGTTAATGTTCTTCCGAAACTTTTCGGCGACAATACTGTTAATGAAAATTTTTCAGCCGGTGAGGTAAATAATTAATGAATGAAAATAATTACAAAAATCATATAGCAGAAACAAATGATGATTTTGCAGAAAACCGAAATCAGAACGCTAATGTTATTTTCGATCTGAATATTTTTACCGTTGATTTTTCAAAAGGATTACGTAAATTCTGGTATATCGTCGTTGTTCTCGCACTCTTTTGCGGTTTATTTTCGGGAATTCTCAGCTACAGAAATTATGTTCCTATGTATCAGTCATCTGTTTCATTTTCCGTTACTGCAGTTTCTCATAATTCTTCAGGTACTGCTGTTTTTGCATCTTATTATGACAACAGTTCAGCTTCACAATTATCAAAAACATTTCCGTATATAATTAATACGAGTATGATGAGAAATGCGCTAAAAGAATCATTGAAAACGGATTATATAAACGGAACTGTTACCGCTGAAGCAGTTACTCCCGATTCAAATATTTTCAAGGTGAGTGTTTCAAGTAATTCAGCTCAGGATGCTTATGATATAGTAAACGCTGTAATTGATGTATATCCTGATGTTGCTGTCTTTGTTGTCGGAAATGTTAAACTGAATATTCTCATTAAGCCTTCATTACCTGAAGTTCCGTATACAACCAACAACTTTTTGAGAACAGCAATGATAATGACTCTTGTCGGAACAACTCTCGGATTATGCATTATTGCTGTATATGCTTTTTTCAGAAACACTATAAGAAAAAAAGAAGATTTTCAGAATGTGCTTAATCAGAAATGTTTTGTTGAAGTTCCTCATGTTATTTTTCACAGAAAAACCAATGATAAAAAGAATAAAGACAGAATGGTTCTTCTTTCAGACAGACATCCGACATTTAAAGAATCCTTCAGACTTCTGAGAAAAAGATTGCTCAGAACACTGAAAGATAATGAAAAGATAGTCGGTATTTCAGCACCTGTACCGGGTGAAGGAAAAACAACTGTTGCATATAACATTGCAAATACCCTTGCTATTGCAGGTAAAAAAACCGCAGTTGTTGACTTGGATTTTAAATCTGATAAACTCAGAAAATATCTTGATGCCCGGGATAAAAAAACAATTTCGGATCTGTTTTCTGAAAATTCATCTGATTTTGAATCTATAGCATCAATGCAGGAAAATAATTTATTTGTTTTCTTCTCAGGAACAAAAAATATAGTTTTTTCTGAAGAAACATTTATTCCGTTCTTTAATTATCTTCGCGATAATTTTGAATATGTATTTGTAAATATTGCTCCCGGTGGGGAAGTATCCAACTCTGTTTTTATAAGTAACCTGTGTGATACAATTCTTTTTGTTGTAAAACAGGACTCAACATCTGTTGACAGAATCCGTGTGATGCTTGATTATTTTTCATTCAGCAATGCCAGAATTCTCGGCTTTGTTTTTAATTGCGTTCAGGAAGGTTTTTCAGGTTACGGTGGCTATTATTACGGTGGCAAATACGGTTACGGTAAATACGGCTACGGCAAGCATTCGTACGGCAAATACGGTTACGGTAAAAAAGGCTACGGTTATGGTTACGGTAACAAGTATGGCTACGGTTATGGTTACGGATACGGTTATGGTTTTGATGAAAACGATAAATCCGCTGATTCAGCTCATCATAAAAAATCAAAACACAATAAAGACATTCAGGATATATCAGATACTGATATTCCCGACAATAATCTTTAAATAAAAGAGAAGCTGTTCTGCAAAAGCAAAACAGCTTCTTTTTACTTTATTGGAAATTAATAATTTTCAGCTTTGATTTCAAAGTAAGCCTGAGGATGAGCACAAACAGGACAAACTTCAGGAGCATCCTTACCAACAACAATATGACCGCAGTTTGAACATTTCCAGATTTTATCGCCGTCTCTAGAGAATACAAGACCGCCTTCGATATTTTCAATAAGCTTTCTGTATCTTTCTTCGTGTTCCTTTTCAATCTTTGCAACTTCATCAAAAAGATAAGCTATATGCTCAAAACCTTCGGCTCTTGCATCTTCAGCAAAACCGGCATACATATCCGTCCATTCATAGTTTTCTCCGCTTGCAGCATCAAGAAGATTATCCAATGTTCCGGGCATACCGTCATGAAGAAGTTTAAACCAGATTTTTGCATGTTCTTTTTCATTACCGGCAGTTTCAGCAAACAGATTGCCAATCTGAACATAACCGTCTTTTTTGGCTTTGGATGCATAGTAAGTATATTTTGTGTAAGCCTGTGATTCACCTGCAAATGCAGCCATAAGATTTTTTTCAGTTTTTGTTCCTTTAAGATTCATAAATTCTTCTCCTTTATTTTCTGAATTTGATATTTTTTCAAAATCAACAGCGCCATGTTTACAAATCGGACAAATGAAATCTTCGGGAAGATCTTCATCATTATGAACATATCCGCATATTTTACATTTCCATCCTTTTGATTCATTTTTCTGTTGAGGCTTGGGTTTTATTTCTTTATGATAATACTCATAAGTTACAGACGGAACATCTGATAAAACTTTACAATCTGTTATTTCGCCTATAAAAATAGTATGAGTATTTATATCAATTGTATTCACAACTGAAACAGAAATAACAGAATTGACATGTTCAGTAAGATAAGCAATCCCGTTGTCTGAATAAGCAATATTTTTATATGTGTTTATTTTTTCAGCATCTCTTCCGCTCTGAAAACCGAAATGTCTGAATATTTCAAAATCAGCAGTCTGATCAAGAACAGAAACATTGAATTTACCGCTTTTCAGAATAATATCATGAGTAAGATTTGATTTACTGACCGTTACGGAAAACAAAATAGGTTCAACAGCTGTTTGTTGTATTGCAGTATTGATGATACATCCGTTTTGTTTTTCACCGTCAGCTGATGTTAAAACATAAAGACCGTATGAAATTTTCTGAAGAGATATATAATCCATATCTTTCACCTCTTTAATATTATTTGTCAATTATAAAAATAATTCATTAACAATAATTGTTATTATTAGTATATTATATAAAAACATAATTGTCAATAGATTTGCAAAAAAAATGTGAAGTATCCCTTAATAAAAGGATACTTCAAAAAAATATACTGATTTACTTTTTACAAGAACATCCGCATGAATCGATATATGAACTTATATCATTACAATCAGATTCGTTAGCGTTATCTTTTACAGGAAAAAATTCATTTACAGGAAATTTGATTTTTCTGAATGAATCACATGGATCTACAGATGAATTATCAGAGGAACAATCTTTATCGGGAATACAGAAATCATAAGCGGGAATAAGTATCTGAATATCGCGTTCAAGCTGTACAATTGTAAATAATCCGATAGTAACTCTCACTGCTTTTTCCGAATTCATATCGCAGAAATTACCGCCAAAATGTCTTCTTACACATTTGGGAACGCAACATGAAACATCGGCTACATTATTACAGCAATCACACGGTCTGCAAAGTTTTGCATCAAGACAGATAGGCTCAGCAACCTGAACTTTTGCACGAGGATTACTTGATGCAACAGGGAACTGTTCATCGGCTTCATTTTCTTTGAATTCGGATGTAAAAATCTTTACATTTCCGTCACTTCCGTAAAGTATACATTTTTTTGAAAATACTGCAAGGCCTTCAACGGTTTCTGTCGGACATTTATGACCTGAAATAACATCCAACTTAACAGCAAAGAAAAATGTCAGATCAATTGAATAAAAACCTCTGTTAAACGGAACTCTTTCAACTTCAGTAATCACATTAATAACTTCCGCACCTCTGCATCTGACTGTTGTTGCACAATCAATAATATTCTGAACTTCTTCTGTAAAATAAACACGGACATCTGCAAGACAATCTTTATCAGCGCATGAATCATAAACTCTTGCCGTATCAATACATACGGCTTCTTTTATTTTTTTGCACGAAACATCATGATTGTTATTCATAAAAATTCCTCCCATACAATTTTGAATCAGAGCATGATGTCTGAACTCAATACATTGTATGAGAGGGATAAAATTTTGTTACAATCAAAGACTAGTTTTAACGGGAATACCGCCGTTTTCCATTGATTCATCTGCTGCAAATACTGCAAGATGACCGAAAACAGAATCATTTATTTCAGTACATGAAATTGATGTCGGTTCATTATTAATCATTTTTACAAAATCAGAAACAAGAGCATGATCACCGCCACCATGACCTACAAAAGCAGAGCATGATTCCGACAAATCAAATTCCTTATTGACATGGTCATTTTCAGCATGTGGATTAATATACGACAAAGTAAATTTCTGACTTTCAAATGTTCCGTTGATTTCTGCTTTTGTGCCGATAACTCTTATAATTCTCTGAGAAAATGCAGAGCCTGCAGTAAGATTATGACTTCCTGTTGCACCGTTTGAAAACTTAACCATTACAGACTGATGATCAACCACATTATTATTACATTTGAATGCACATTTTCCGAACGGACTTTCATATTTAAGGTAGTCATATCTGGTCTGATAATCTGCATCATGAAGTTCCGGCCAGACATAAAAATCCCATTTACCGGGAAGATCAAGATAAATTCTTCTTGCAGAGAGATTGCATGTATCAACATACTTACAGTCAACCATACATCTTTCACCTGAGTCTTTTGGTGCATTTGAACGATTAAAATATTGCAATGAACCTGTACTCGTAATAAATTCAGGTTTAACATCACCCATAAGCCACATCATAAGATCCATATCATGACAACATTTTGCAAGAAGCATCGATGTTCCGCTTTCATTGCTGTTGCCCCATTTACCTCTGACATATGAAGTAGCATAATGATGATAACTAACATCTTCACAAAGCTGAATACTGATAATTTCTCCGAGTTCACCATCAGAAATAAGCTGTTTTATCTGCTTATAGAACTCAGAATAACGAAGAACATGGCATATCATAACCTTATTATGATATTTATTTACAACATTAATCAGTTCTGTCATTTCTTTTTTATTGACTGCAAAAGGTTTTTCAAGAAGCATGTCATAACCGTACTCAAGAAGAGGAATTGATGTTTTTACATGGTCACAATCCATTGTTCCGTTAATAATGACATCTGCTATCTTGCCTTTTTTTGCAAGTTCTTCAGCAGATTCAAAACAGAACTCTTCAGAAAAGCCGTATTTTTTTGCAGCAGACTTTCTTCTTGATTCATCAGGGTCTGCAATACCGATTACTTTCAATTCATCAGGATGTGTAAAAGAATAATCGCCGTAAATTATAGCACGATGTCCGCCACCGACGATAATTGCTGTAATTGGTCTGTTCATATTAAAAGCTCCTTGTTCAGACATCAATTATTGTAAATTGATGTCCTGTTGCCGAAATAAATTTACTGATTATATCATTTGTTGAAAATTTTAATGTTGAAGTGTTTTTACAGGGATGACAACAAAAATAAGGTTTTTCGAGAAGTTCAGAATCAATAACAAGATTTACATTGTTATCTGTATCATGAATAAGCCCCATAATACTGACTGAACCCGGTTCGATTTTCAGAAATTCATATAGTTTATCATCAGGTGCAAATGATAATCTTGTAGATGAAAGTTTTTTTGAAACTTCTTTTGAAACAAATCTTTTTTCGCCCGGCATTAATAAAAGAAAATAGCTTGTCTTTGCAGAGTTTTGTAAAAACAGATTTTTACATATTTCCGCCTCAAGAATATTTTCAATCTTATGACATTCTTCAATCGTTTTTGTCTCTTCATGGTCCACACGAACAAATTCAATATTATTTTTTTCAAGAAAATCATAAGTTGATTCTTCGGATTCAGAACGTATATCTTCAGGTCTGCCTTTTGTGATAAGATATTGAGCTGTCATTCACGTCACCGATAAAGAAATTTTTATAAAAGTAATATTATCATATCAATTTAAAGATTTCAAGATAAATCTGCTTTTTAATTTATAAAACGCGATAATTTTCAAAAAAAAGGCACATCATTTCTGAAGTGCCATAAAAAATTTATTTTGTTGACTGAAGTTTTTCTGTGATTTCTTTCATTTTATTGTCATTGAGCTTAAATCTGAAAGTAAAAACAAAAAGTGACAAAGCCATAAGAATCATGGGAAGAACAAGCATCATAATACTGATTGATGTATGAGCTGCCTGTGGATTAGCAGAATGAAGGTCACCGTCATAATGAGAAACTGAAAGACCTGCATAAAGAATAATTGTCTGAACAGTATATGCCATTTTCTGAAGGAATCCCTTCATTGAGAATGTTATTGATTCAGATCTGAATCCCATTTTATATTCACCGTAATCAACAATATCTGCGAGGAATACGGTCTGTGAAACAAACATTGAAGCTGTTCCTGTCTGAGCTATAAGATAACAGATTCCCATTGCACTGATGCTGTCAAACGCTTTTGCACTCAGAAGCATTCCGAGATATCCTGCCATTGCAAGACAAAGTGAAAACTGATATGTTCTGCGTCTTGTTGTAAATTTCATCATTACAGGAATAACAGCAAGACCGAGAATTGAACCGATTGCTCCGAATGTATTAAAACCGCCCTGTTTTGTACTGTCACCTACTACAACGTCGAAATAATAAGCACCTACACCTGAAATCATATAGAAACCTGCATTTGATAACATTGCAAAAAGCATAAATACTCTGAGCTGATCATTATTTTTAACTATTGAAAAAATCTTTCTGAATGAGAACTTTTCTTCTGAATGTGTAATATGTTTTTCACGAACTGATGAAACACATATTGATGAAAACAAAACAAGTCCTACAGAACTTATAAGAGAAAGAATCAGGAATGTTCTTTCATCAAAAACTTTTTCGCCGGTATTGGGGTCTGTTGTTAAACTTACAAGTCCCATAAGGATAGGAGCACCTATTGAAATAATACCCTGACCGAGACCTGAAAATGTTCTTGCAATAGTTGCAATGATACTTCTTTCGCCGGGATCACTTGTAAATGAAGGAACCATTGACCAATAGGGGATGTCTGCAAGAGTATTTGTCATTCCCCAGAATACATACATTACAGCTATGTACACGTAAAGAGAAGTTCCGGATAAACCGAAAAGATTGTTGAACAAAAGGCAGAGAATTACAGCATTTGACAATGAACCTATAAGAATCCACGGTCTGTATTTACCCATTTTAAATTTGCTGTTATCAACGATAGTACCCATCATGGGGTCATTGATACCATCCCAGATTCTGGCAAGGGGAGTCAGAATCAAAAGGAAGTTAGCACTGAGTTTCAATACGTCTGTAAGATATTTATTGAGATAAGAATAAAACATTCCGTAACTCAGGTCAAGACCGACTGCTCCGACACCGTAACCGAAATATTTTAAAATACCTTTTTTTTGATTTGAATTGTTTTTACTCATATATTTCACACTCCATAAAAACATTCTAATATATACTGAACAAATAATCAAGTAATATATAAAAAAATCATTAAAATCCTTGTAATTTAATTTCATTTAAGCTATAATGAAGTGTAAAAACGGAGTGATATAATGAATGTATTAAAATATATTTCAAAATATAAATATACAATTATGAGTTTGATTTTGGTAGCTCTTGTTATAATATTATTATGTGTGATATTCACATTCAACAAAGATAGAGAAACAACAGAACAGACACAGACAACGGTTTTTAATCCTGAAGTGTTTTCCGAAAAAGAAAACGGACAGTTATCAGGTGACAGCAGATTTCTTGTTATATGTCAGGAAAAAAGTGCAAAAGATGTTGTTTTTATGACCTTGATTGATTTTAAAATCTTTGGTGAAAAAATTATAATTACACCTCTGGATATTGATACACAGACTCAGACAGGTACATTCAGAGAAAAATATGAATACGGCGGTATCTCATTACTGTCAGAATCAATTGAAAGTGAAAGAAATATAAATATAGACAGATATGCAATATTTGATAAAGACGGATTTTGCGATATTATAGACCTTATGGGTGAAGTTGACCTATATGTTGACGAAGAATTTACATATTCATCATCTGAAAAAAGTTATCAGATCGGAATAGGAAATAATACGCTTGAAGCTCCGATGCTTTATTCATATCTTAAAATCAAATACCGCAATTCTGATGATGTTGAATTTACAGAGTTATTATGCAAAATTATCAATTCGTATCTCAATACAGTTGAGGAAGATGATGCATTAAGTTATTTTGAAGATTTATCAAATTGTATTAATTCTGATTTATCAATTTCAGATTTTTATTCTGCTGAAAATGATATAAAACATATTATTAACGGAAATACAACATGTATTCCGTATTACGAAGGAGAATAATGAAAAAAAGATCAATTTTAGCATGCGTTATAATTATAATTGTTTCATGCTCTGTTTTTTTTATAAATATTGCAGATGAACCGGGTTTAATAAATGCTTTATTTTCATCATTATATTTTTCCGACAATTTTAATGAAGGCGAAACTCCTTTATCAACAAAAAATTTTGATATGCTCAATAATAAAGAAAAAAAAGCTTATATCAATATTCATTCAAAGATAAAAAATCATCCTGAATATATCCGAATTCCTGTTCTGACAAACAAAGAATTCAATAATGTATTTTTTGCTGTAAAAAATGATAATCCCGATATTCTTTGTTTTCCTGATTCATGTAATATGGTCAGCTTTCTGAATACTTCATTTATTCAGCTTAATTATATTCACGATTCAGTCACATGTGAAAACATGATGTTTGAATTAAATAATCTTACCGATAAAATCATATCTGAAATTAATTATGATAGTGAATTCGACAAGGAATTATATATTCATGATTATATAGTTAAAAATTGTGAATACTCCGAATCAACTAATGCATCAAATGCCTACGGTTGTCTGATTGATAAAAAAGCCATATGCTCAGGATATTCAAGAGCGGCAATGATTTTGCTTAATAAGGCCGGAATTGATACAATGGTTATTTCGGGAACAGGAATATCTTCTGAAAATGAAAAAATCAGCCATATGTGGAATATTGTCTGGTTGGAAAATGAACCGTATCATCTTGATATAACATGGGATGACCCTGTATCAGAATCAGATGATTTTATTTCACACTTATTTTTTAATCTGACTAACAAACAGATTTCTGTCGACCATACAGATTTATCATTCAATATTCAATCCGTAAAATCAACTTATAATTATTTTGAAAAAAAAGGATTGTTATTTTATAATTTTGATAAAAGCTCAGCAATTACAATTGCTGAAAAACTGAGTGATAATATAAAAAACGGAATAAATTTTATAGAAATCCGTTTTTTTGATGAAAATAGCTATTCTTCAGCAGTTGAAGGAATCATAAACAGTAAATCCTATAATGATGAATTATATATTATTATTTCTTATCTTAAAGAAAATGTCGGTGAACTGGTTGATGTTTCATATGTTTCATTTGCTAAAGATGACAACAGACATTATATCAGAATAATGTTTGATAAAATCTGAAATGAGGTTATTGATTTGGATAAAGAACGAATTGAAAAAGCTGTCAGAGAAATTCTTTTTGCTATTGGTGAAGACCCTGACCGTGAAGGACTTGTTGAAACTCCGAAAAGAGTTGCCGCAATGTATGAAGAGATTTTTTCAGGCATTGAAGATAATCCCAGCCGACATCTGAAAGTTTTTTCGGAAAATGATAATGATGAAATAGTTGTAGTCAGGGATATCCCGCTTTATTCAATGTGTGAACATCATCTTCTTCCTTTTATCGGAAAGGCTCATATTGCTTACATACCTTCAGGCGGTAAAGTTATAGGTTTATCAAAACTTGCAAGAATTGTAGACCTTTATGCAAAAAGACCTCAGCTTCAGGAAAGGCTCACTTCACAGATTGCTGATTTTCTTGATACCGAATTACAGCCTCTTGGCATTGCTGTTGTTATTGAAGCTCAGCACCTTTGTATGACAATGAGAGGTGCAAGAGCTGCAGGCGCCATGACACAGACATCTGCATTAAGAGGTATTGCAAAAAAAGATGCAAGAACAAGAGCTGAAATTATGGCTTTATTGAAAGGATAAAAAAATGAAAAAATTAATTTCTTTACTGATTGCAATATTAATTATAATTATGTGTTTTTCTGCTTGCAGTAACACAGAAAAAGATGTTATAACTGCTGAAGACGGTGTAAAATACATAGTTGCAAGAGATGAAAATAAAAACATCATCATTAATGATAACAATAAATTACAGGTTTATTCTCTGAATGAAAACGGCAAAAAGCAAAAAAATGATAATGATGAATATATAATCAAATTTATTGATTTTAACGGTCAGGTTGTTATCGGTCAGACCGTTGAAACAGCAGAAATGATATATAAATTACCAAAAGGAATAAAAGATGATTATAACAATCCCGGTTATTTCTTTAATGATACTTATTCTGCAGAAATTTTCTTCAGTTATTATCCTACAGATATAAAGGATGCTGTATCGGCAGCTGAAAAAAACAGTGAAAGTCTTCTTGAAAGCTTCGGCAGTGAAGTTTTTGAATATAAAAAATACACTCTTGATATAGACGGATATGAATGTACCGCATTCAAACAGAGATGTACTTCATCCGAATTTTTTAAAAATGCTTACATTTATTATATACCTTATGATAACGGTTATTATATGGTTAACTGCAATGTCAGTACTGAATATGAAAATAAGTTTAATTTCGATAATTTCATAGAAACAATCAGATTTAAATAAAACAGGAGGCACATAATGGATAAGTTTGTTCTTCATTCACCATACAAGCCTACAGGTGACCAGCCTGCAGCTATAGAAGCTCTTGCGGAAGGGCTTAATGATGGTTTATCAGAACAGACGCTCCTTGGTGTAACCGGTTCCGGTAAAACCTTTACAATGGCGAATATTATTGAAAAGGTTAACCGTCCCACACTTATCCTTGCTCATAATAAAACTCTTGCGGCTCAGCTTTGTTCGGAATTCAGAGAGTTTTTCCCTGAAAATGCAGTAGAATATTTTGTGTCTTATTATGATTATTATCAGCCCGAAGCATATCTTCCGACAACTGATACCTATATTGAAAAAGATTCTGCGGTCAATGATGAAATTGACCGCTTGCGTCATTCTGCTACATCAGCATTATCTGAAAGACGTGATGTAATTATCGTTGCAAGTGTATCATGCATCTATTCACTCGGCGACCCTATAGATTACAGAAGTATGGTTATTTCTCTGCGTCAGGGAATGGAAAAAAGCCGAGACGAGCTTATAAAAAAACTTGTTGAAATACAGTATGAACGCAATGACATCAATTTTACAAGAAACAAATTCAGAGTCCGTGGTGATGTTGTTGAGATTTTTCCTGTTTATACGGCTGAATTTGCAATAAGAGTTGAATTTTTCGGTGATGAAATAGACAGAATATGCGAATTCAATCCCGTTACGGGAAATATCAATAATGTTATTTCTCATGTAGCGATTTTTCCGGCTTCTCATTATGTTGTTTCTCATGAAAAAATGGAAAGAGCGTTGAATGAAATATATTTTGAAATGCTCGACAGAGAAAAAGAATTCAAAGAGCAGGGAAAACTTCTTGAAGCTCAGAGAATAAAGCAGAGAACAGAATATGACATTGAAATGTTACGTGAAACCGGTTTCTGCAAGGGGATTGAAAACTATTCAAGAATAATGTCAGACCGTAAACCCGGAGAACCGCCCTTTACATTACTTGACTATTTCCCCGATGATTTTATTATGTTTATTGATGAATCACATGTCACATTACCTCAGGTAAGAGGTATGTATGGCGGTGACCGTTCAAGAAAAGATACACTCATTGAATTCGGATTCAGATTACCTTCAGCTTACGATAACAGACCTCTTACATTTGATGAATTCTATTCAAAAATCGGTCAGAAAATATTTGTCAGTGCCACACCGGGTGATTTTGAACTGCAGAAAAGTGATAATATTGCAGAACAGGTAATAAGACCTACCGGACTTCTTGATCCTGAAATATCAGTCAGACCCGTTGACGGTCAGATTGAAGACCTGATTTCCGAAATAAATATCAGAACCGATAGAAAAGAAAGAGTTCTTATAACAACTCTTACAAAAAAAATGGCAGAAAGTCTTACAGATTATCTTACCGATTTCGGAATAAAAGTAAGATATATGCACTATGATATTGACACAATTGAAAGAATGGAAATTATCAGAGACCTGCGAAAAGGGGAATATGATGTTCTTGTGGGCATCAATCTTCTCAGAGAAGGTCTTGATATTCCCGAGGTATCGCTTGTTGCAATCCTTGATGCAGATAAAGAAGGCTTTTTACGTTCCGAACGTTCATTAATTCAGACTATAGGCAGAGCAGCTCGTAATTCGCAAGGAAGTGTAATAATGTATGCAGATACCATTACACCGTCAATGGATGCCGCAATAAAAGAAACAAACAGAAGACGTGAAAAACAGATAGCTTACAATGAAGCAAACGGTATAACGCCTCAGACTATCATAAAACCCGTTCACGAAATCCTTGAAATTAGTTCCAAAGATAATGTAGAAGGTAAATCAAAAAAACGTCTTTCAAGAGCTGAAAAAATCAAGCTGATTGAAGAACTTACTAAAGAAATGAAAGCTGCCGCTAAAATTCTTGAATTTGAACATGCGGCATATCTCAGAGACAAGATTGAAAAACTCAGACAGGAGTTAAAATAATGGCGCAGAAAAATATAGTTATAAAAGGCGCAAAAGAGCATAATCTTAAAAATATTGACCTTGAAATTCCGAGAAACAAGCTTGTAGTTTTTACAGGTTTATCAGGCTCAGGAAAATCATCTCTCGCATTTGATACAATCTATGCTGAGGGACAGCGTCGCTATGTTGAATCGTTATCATCATACGCAAGAATGTTTTTAGGTCAGATGGATAAGCCCAATGTTGACAGTATTGACGGACTTTCTCCCGCTATTTCCATAGACCAGAAAACAACATCAAAAAATCCTCGTTCAACTGTCGGTACCGTTACCGAAATTTACGATTATCTCAGACTTTTATATGCAAGAATCGGCATTCCTCATTGTCCCGTCTGCGGTAAAGAAATCAAGCAGCAGACTGTTGATCAGATTGTTGATCAGGTAATGTCTCTTCCCGAAGGCAGTAAAATACAGATAATGGCTCCGATTGTAAGAGCAAAAAAGGGTACACATCAGAAAGAACTTGAAAATGCAAAAAAATCAGGTTACGTCAGAGCAAGAATTGACGGTCTTATTTATGACCTTGATGATTCAGTTTCTCTTGAAAAAAATATAAAGCACACGATTGAAATAATTGTAGACAGACTTGTAATTAAAGAATCTATCAGAAACAGATTGGCAGATTCGGTTGAACTCGCATCAAAACTCGCATCGGGAACTGTTCTTGTAAGTGTTGTTGACGGTGAAGAACTTCTGTTTTCACAGAATTATGCCTGTCCCGATCACGGTGTCAGCATTGATGAACTTTCACCGAGAATGTTCTCATTCAATAATCCGTACGGTGCCTGTCCGACATGTACGGGCTTAAGTTTCTTTATGCGTGTTGATCCCGACCTTGTTGTTCCCGACAAGTCAAAATCAATAAAAGAAGGTGCAATTACTGCTCCCGGTTGGTCAAAAGCTGATTATTCATCAATTGCAAAGATGTATTTTGATGCACTCGCTGAAAAGTATAATTTTACTCTTGATGAACCGTTTAAAAATCTTTCAGAAGCTGCAACAGATGCTCTGTTTTACGGCACAAAAGGCGAAAAACTTACAATGCATCGCGCTACAGCATACGGAAGCGGAAATTATAATGCTGAATTTGAAGGTATTATAAACAACCTTGAAAGACGTTACAAAGAAACCACATCCGACTGGTCAAGATATGAGATTGAACAGGTTATGACAGCATGTAACTGTCCTGACTGTAACGGAGCAAGACTCAAAAAAGAAATCCTCTCTGTTACTGTCGGCGGAATCAATATTAATGAATTTGTAAATCTGTCCGTTAAAAAGGAACTTGAATTCATCGATAATCTCAGACTTTCAGAAAGAGAATTGATAATTGCAGACCAGATTATAAAAGAAATCAGAAGCAGACTGAATTTTCTGTGCTCAGTCGGTCTTGATTATCTTACTCTTGCACGTTCAGCAGGTACATTGTCGGGCGGTGAAAGCCAGAGAATCCGTCTTGCAACACAGATAGGTTCATCACTAATGGGCGTTCTTTATATTCTCGATGAACCGAGTATCGGTCTTCATCAGAGAGATAACGATAAGCTCCTTGATACTCTTCGGGAACTCCGTGATATAGGCAATACTCTTATTGTTGTTGAGCATGATGAAGATACAATGTATGCGGCAGATTATATTGTCGATATAGGACCCGGTGCAGGTATTCACGGCGGTGAAATTGTTTGCACGGGTGATGTTGAGAAAATTAAAAAATGTAAAAATTCCATGACAGGTCAGTATCTCAGCGGTAAAAGAAAAATTCCCGTACCTCAGGAACGACGTAAAGGAAACGGACATTTTCTTACAATAAAAGGTGCGTCAGAAAACAATCTGAAAAATATTGATGTAAAAGTACCTCTCGGAAAATTTGTTTGTGTTACCGGTGTTTCGGGATCAGGTAAATCATCACTTGTAAATGAGATTATTTACAAGAAACTTGCCGCAGAGCTCAACGGTGCAAAAAAATTTGCAGGAAAACACTCTGAATTCCTCGGTATTGATAATCTTGATAAAGTAATCAATATCGATCAGTCACCGATAGGAAGAACACCACGCTCAAATCCTGCAACTTATACCGGTGTATTTACCGATATACGTGAACTTTATGCTCAGACTCAGGATGCAAAAATCAAAGGCTATTCTCCCGGAAGATTTTCATTCAATGTTTCAGGCGGACGATGTGAAGCCTGTCAGGGTGACGGAATAGTCAAGATTGAAATGCACTTCCTTTCTGATGTTTATGTGCCGTGTGAAGTCTGTCACGGCGCAAGATACAACAGAGAAACTCTTGAAGTAAAATATAAAGGCAAGAGTATTTATGATGTTCTTGAAATGACTGTTGAAGAAGGTCTTGAATTCTTTTCTGCAATGCCAAAAATTAAGAGAAAACTTCAGACACTTTATGATGTAGGTCTCGGATATGTTAAAATCGGTCAGCCCGCAACTACACTTTCAGGCGGTGAGGCACAGCGAGTAAAGCTTGCAACAGAACTCTCAAAAAGACCTACAGGTAAAACAATTTATATCCTTGATGAGCCAACAACAGGCCTTCATACGGCAGATGTGCACAGACTTATTGATATTCTTCATAAACTTGCGGATTCGGGTAATACTGTTGTAGTTATTGAACACAATCTTGACGTTATCAAGTGTGCTGACCATATTATCGACCTCGGTCCGGAAGGAGGAGACGGGGGCGGTACAGTTGTTGCAACGGGTACACCTGAAGAAGTTGCTCAGATAAAAGAAAGTTACACGGGTCATTATCTTAAAAAATATCTGTAACTTTAAGATATTTATTATATATTTTAACATATTGACATATATCGTTAAATTTGTTATAATAAATAAAAATTTCTGATTCGGTTATCCGGCAGGTACTATATGTCTATTAGGTTCTGCCTCAAAGGTGGAACCTTTATTATGGATAGCAACCGGTCAGACAAAGGTGATATGATGTCAATTCTGCTCAAAGGTGCAAAAGTTTATAATAACAGCACATTCATTGATGCTGATATAATCATTGAAAACGGAAATATTGTTTCCGTTGGTGAAGCAGTTTCTTCTTTTGCAGGTGAAATCATCGATTGTTCAGGTAAATATATTTTCCCCGGTTTTACTGATGTGCATGTGCATTTCAGAGAGCCGGGTTTTTCTTATAAAGAAACGATAAAATCAGGCTCAATGGCAGCAGCAAAAAGCGGTTATACATCTGTATACACAATGCCGAACCTCAATCCGTGTCCTGATTCAAAAGAGAACCTAAAACTTCAGCTTGATCTGATTGAAAAAGATGCTGTAATCAATGTTTATCCTTTCGGAACAATCACAAAAGGAGAGAAAGGCGAAGAACTTGCTGATTTTGAAGACATTAGTAATGATGTAATCGGCTTTTCTGACGATGGCAGAGGCGTTCAGAGTGATGAAATGATGCTTTTAGCTATGAAAAAAGCTAAAAAGCTCGGAAAAATCATTTCAGCACATTGTGAAGTCAATGATCTGCTCTTCGGCGGTTATATCCATGACGGAGAATATGCGAAAATAAACGGACATAAGGGTATATGCTCCGAAAGCGAATGGAAACAGATTGAAAGAGATATTGAACTCTGCAAAAAAACAGGTGTGAAGTATCATGTCTGTCACATATCAGCAAAGGAAAGTGTTAATATCATCAGAAAAGCGAAAGCAGAGTGTGTTGATATCACCTGTGAAACAGGTCCTCATTACCTTGTAATGAATGATATGATGCTTAAAGACGAAGGCAGATTCAAGATGAATCCTCCGATAAGAAGTGAAGAAGACAGACTTGCGCTTCTTGAGGGTGTTCTAGACGGCACGATTGATATGATTGCAACTGATCATGCACCTCATTCAGCAGAAGAGAAATCAAAAGGGCTTGCATTATCAAATATGGGTATTACGGGACTTGAAACTTCATTCCCGATAATGTATACAAAACTTGTAAAAAATAATATTCTTTCCCTTGAAAAACTCATCGAACTTATGAGCATTTCTCCTGCGAAAAGATTCGGACTTGATGCAGGCATAATAAAAGGAAACAAAGCTGATTTATGTGTATTTGACCTTGATGAAGAATACACAATAGATTCTGCAGACTTTGTTTCAATGGGTAAGGCAACTCCTTTTGAAGGAGAAAAAGTTCAGGGGAAATGTGTTCTTACAATCTGCAACGGTAAGATTGTTTATAAAGGGTGAAATCAAATGAAAAATGTTATTTATACTGTCAAATCAAATGAAAAACTGACTGATACTGTATATAAAATGGTGTTTGAAGGTGATACAAGTGGTGTTACAGCATCAGGTCAGTTTATAAATATCAAAATTGATTCTCTTTATCTGAGAAGACCTATTTCAATATTTGATTGCAATGAAAATGAACTTACAATTATCTATAAGGTTGTCGGCACAGGTACTGAAATAATGAGCAAAATGCCTGTCGGTACAAAACTCGATGTTCTTGTAGGCTTAGGAAACGGCTTTGATATTTCTGCGGCAGGCGACAAGCCTGTTATTATAGGCGGCGGTGTCGGAGTTCCGCCTATGTATTATCTTGCAAAGAAGCTCCTTGCAGAAGGCAAGAAAGTTACAGCAATTCTCGGCTTTAACAAGGCTGACGAGGTTTTCGGTAAAGAAGACTTTGAAGCAATCGGCTGTGAAACAATCGTAACAACAGTTGACGGTTCAATCGGTGTTAAAGGCTTTGTAACAGATGCACTAAAAGATATTGATTATTCATA
This sequence comes from Acutalibacteraceae bacterium, assembly GCA_045537555.1. GTDB lineage: Bacteria > Bacillota > Clostridia > Oscillospirales > Acutalibacteraceae > UBA1081. The sequence goes on from JAZSPR010000146.1 coordinate 41,739, forward strand.
TTTCTTCACATGCGGTCCCGAACCGATGCTCAAAGCACTTTACAATGCTTCTGAAACATCAGGCCAATTCAGTTTTGAAGAAAGAATGGGTTGCGGTTTCGGTGCTTGTATGGGATGTTCATGCAAAACAAAATACGGCAACAAGAGAATCTGTAAAGACGGTCCCGTCCTTGTAAAGGAGGAAATCATATGGTAAACACAAAAGTAAATTTGAGCGGTATTGAGCTTGATAATCCTCTTATCCCCGCAAGCGGAACATTCGGTTTCGGTTATGAATTTGCAGAGCTTTATGATATAAACATTCTCGGTTCATTCTCATTCAAGGGAACAACAAAAGAACCCCGTTTCGGAAATCCGACTCCAAGAATTGCTGAATGTTATTCAGGTATGATTAACTCAGTAGGGCTTCAGAATCCCGGTATTGAAAAAGTGATTTCTGAAGAACTGCCCAAACTCAGACAGTGTTTCCATAAACCTGTTGTTGCAAATATCAGCGGTTTTTCACTTGATGAATATGTTTACTGCTGTAAAAAAATTGATAAAGAAGAACAGGTCGGTATAATTGAAGTCAACATCAGTTGTCCCAACGTACACGGCGGCGGAATGAGTTTCGGCACATCATGTGAGAGTGCATTTGAAGTTACAAAAGCTGTCAAAGCAGTTACAACAAAACCTGTCTATATTAAACTCAGCCCCAATGTAACTGACATTGTATCTATCGCAAAAGCTTGTGAAGAAGCAGGTGCAGACGGTATCAGCATGATAAATACGCTCATGGGTATGAGAATTGACCTTAAGACAAAAAAGCCTGTTGTATACAATAAGTCAGGCGGTTATTCAGGTCCTGCAATATTGCCCGTAGCACTTTCAATGGTTTATAAAGTTTATGAAGCTGTAAATATTCCCATTATCGGTATGGGCGGTATCTCAACAGCGGAAAACGTTATTGAAATGATGCTTGCAGGTGCAACAGCAGTAGAAATCGGTGCGGCAAATCTTATTGATCCTTTTGTATGCAAAAAGATAATTGAAGATTTACCAGCCGTAATGCAGAAATACGGTATAAATAATCTTAAAGATATAATAGGAGGCGCTCATTAATGGGTAAAGACGTAATTATCGCCTGTGATTTTGCAGGTAAAGACGCATGTATGAAGTTCCTTGACAACTTCAAGGAAGAAAAACCTTTTGTGAAAATCGGCATGGAGCTTTTCTATGCAGAAGGTCCGTCAATTGTTCGTGAAATCAAAGAAAGAGGACATAAGATTTTCCTTGACCTCAAGCTTCACGACATTCCCAACACAGTTAAAAAAGCTATGTCGGTTCTTTCTGCACTTGACGTTGACATGTGCAACCTTCACGCAGGCGGAACAATCGCAATGATGGAAGCCGCAATTGAAGGCCTTACAAGACCTGACGGTACAAGACCCATTCTTCTTGCTGTTACTCAGCTTACATCAACAAGCGAGGAAAGAATGAAGACTGACCTTCTTATAGACAAGCCCATAGATGAAGTTGTTATGCACTATGCGGCAAATGCTAAAAAAGCAGGACTTGACGGTGTAGTATGTTCACCTCTTGAAGCATCAAAGGTTCATGATGTATGCGGTGCTGAGTTCTATACAATCACTCCCGGCATCAGATTTGCTGACGGTGATGTAGGTGATCAGGTACGAGTTACAACACCTGAAAAAGCTAAGGAAATCGGTTCAGATTACATCGTAGTAGGTCGCCCCATTACAGCGGCAGAGGACCCCGTAGCGGCTTACAGAAGATGTGTTAAAGAATTTATAGGATAAAATCAAAAAGGAGACATATAAAATGCAGAAAAAGGTAGCTAAAGCTTTATTATCAATCGGCGCAGTATTCTTCCGTCCTGAAGAACCTTTTACATGGGCAAGCGGAATCAAAAGTCCCGTTTACTGCGATAACAGACTTATTCTCACAGCACCCGAACACAGAGTTGTTGTTGAAAGTGCTATTGCTGAAACAGTTAAAAAAGAATATCCCGAATGTGAAGTTCTTATGGGTACAAGCACTGCAGGTATTGCTCACGCAGCGATTGCGGCTCATCTTCTTGATATGCCTATGGGTTACGTACGTTCAGGTAACAAAGACCACGGCAGACAGAACAGAATTGAAGGAAAGCTTGAAGCTGGACAGAAAGTTGTTGTTGTTGAAGACCTTATTTCAACAGGCGGAAGTGTTATCGATGTTGTTGATGCTCTCCGTGAAGTTGGTGCAGAAGTTCTCGGTATCGTGAGTATCTTCACATACGGTATGCAGAAAGGTATTGACAGACTTGCTGCTGCAAATGTTAAGAATGTCAGCCTTACAAACTTCGATGTTATCGCTGAAGTCGCAGCTGATGAAGGTTACATCAAGCCCGAAGACATCGCAAGACTTATCAAATTCAGAAATAATCCTTCCGATGAAAGCTGGATAGGTGCATAATATGAGAAGCCTTATTGATATTAAAGAGCTTTCAACACAGGAAATTGATGAGCTTATTGAAGTTGCAAAAGATATAATTGCAAATCCCGTAAAGTATTCCGAGAAATGCAAAGGAAAAAAGCTTGCAACACTTTTCTATGAGGCATCAACAAGAACAAGACTCAGTTTTGAAGCCGCTATGTATGAACTCGGCGGTAATGTTCTCGGTTTTTCATCAGCAGATAATTCATCTGCATCAAAAGGCGAAAGTGTTGCAGATACAGTAAGGGTATGCAGCGGATACGCAGATATTATTGCAATGCGTCATCCCAAAGAAGGTGCGCCTCTTGTTGCATCAATGCATTCACTTGTTCCTATTATCAATGCAGGTGACGGCGGTCATAATCATCCGACACAGACACTCACAGACCTTCTCACAATCAACAGAGAAAAGGGTAGATTTGATAATCTCGTTATTGGTCTTTGCGGTGACCTTAAATTCGGCAGAACTGTTCATTCACTTATCGGTGCAATGGCAAGATACTACAATGTTAAATTTGTTCTTATCTCACCCGATGAACTCAAAGTTCCTTCATATATCAAACAGGAACTTGACAAGAGTAATATTGAATATGTTGAAACAAGAAGTCTTGAAGAAGCCATTCCCGAACTCGATATTCTTTATATGACAAGAGTTCAGAGAGAAAGATTTTTCAATGAAGAAGATTATCTCAGACTTAAGGACACTTATATTCTCAACATGTCAAAGCTTGAAAAAGCAAAGAAAGACCTTTCTATTCTTCATCCGTTGCCCAGAGTCAACGAAATTTCAGTTGAAATTGACAATGACCCCAGAGCTTGTTATTTTGAACAGGCACTCAACGGAAAATATATCAGAATGGCTCTTATATTGAAGTTATTGGGGGTAGAATAAAATGATTCTCAATACAATCACAAACGGCGTTGTACTTGACCATATTCAGGCCGGCGGTGCAATGGAGATTTACAAGGCACTCAACCTCGATAAACTTGAATGTCAGGTTGCAATTATCAAGAATGCAACAAGTGTTAAAATGGGCAGAAAAGATATTCTGAAAATCTGTGAACCTATTGATGTCAATCTTGATGTACTCGGATATCTTGCACCCGGTGTAACTGTCAGCATTATCGAAGACGGAAAAGTTGTTAAAAGACGTCATATTGAACCACCTGAAACAATTGAAGGTGTTATTAAATGTACAAATCCCAGATGTATCACTTCAATTGAACAAGAACTCCCCAATATATTCAAACTGACAGACCGTGAAAATCTTGTTTACAGATGTATCTACTGTGAATCACAGAGCAAGAAAAAACACGGCGATATAAAATAAAATCAAACAAAAGCTAAGGAGCAGTCAATTAACTGCTCCTTAATTTTATTCAATTGCTTTGAGTGAAGTGACCATGTCAATCTTCTTCATTTTTTTATGCATAATTGCATTTACAATCAATGCAAAAACAGCTGTAAGACCTGTTGCAATAAGATAGCTGTACCATGTAAGTGTCTGAACAAACATAACAGCATCAACAGAACAGAAAATAATAAGGAGCTTATGAATTATAACACCCAATCCCAGACCTAATATTATACCAATCAAGGTTAGAACAACATTTTCACGGTAAATATACTCGGAAACTTCTTTATCATGGAAACCGAGAACTTTGATTGTAGCAAGTTCACGATGTCGTTCTGAAATATTGATATTACTGAGATTGTAAAGAACAATATAAGCAAGAATACCGGCTGAAATAATGAAAATAAGAACAACAAAACTCAGAACATTAATAACTTCATTAAGTGACTCTATGGTATCTGATACAAAAGCTACAGCATTGATATCAGAATAATTCATAAGTTCAGCTGTAAACTGAGCTTCTTTTGATGCTCCGTGAGCACCTTTTTCAAAAACAATATCATCAACATTACAGATTGCATACGAATAATCAACAGCTTCCTGGAACAGATACTGATAAAGATTTTCTGAAAGATAAATATAACTGAACGTATAATTTTCTGTTATATTTGCAACTGGGATTGAAAATTTTTCACCGTCAGCAGTTTCAATCCAGATTTTATCTCCGATAATGGTATCTGTATCGTTTGCAAATTTTTCCGTAATAACAGCACCTGTATCATCAAGAGTGATTGCTTCACCGGATTTTCTGTTTTTAAGATTTATATATTTATTAAGCTCAGTTGAATTTTTAGGAACAAAAAGATATACATCTTCAGTTTTATCAACCCTGTCAGAGCCGCCTGTTACAGATATCATGGATGTTAACATCATATCTTTAATTCTGGCATCATTTCTGAGTGTTTTAATAATTACAGAATCTTCATTCTGCTCTTCATCAAAAACAAGCTGAATATCATAATCAGCAATTCCGTCATTATCATACTGTTTTTTCATGATATCATTAATAGAAAAATACAAGCCAACACTACCGAGAATAAGGGCTGTACATCCGCCTATACCGAGAACAGTCATGATAAGTCGTGATTTTTTTCTGAAAAGATTTCTGACAGTAACCTTGCTTGTAAAAGACATTCTTTTCCAAATAAACTTAATTCTTTCAAGCAGAACCCGTTTACCGGGCTTCGGGGCTTTCGGACGCATCAATAATGCGGGATTGACTTTAAGTTCTCTGTAAGATGCCACAACAGAAGCAATAATTGTTGTTACAAGAGAAATAGATGTACCGATCATTATATAAACAACAGGAAAAGTAAAAATAATCGGAGGCATAGAGAACATAATTGAATATGCTTTGAAAATTGCAAAGGGAAGAAGATATATACCGATAACAATACCTAATGCAACACCTAAAATACTTGCAAACAATGAATAAATAAGGTATTTTGAAGCAATAGTTGAACTTGAATAACCTAAAGCCTTAAGTGTACCCATCTGTGTTCTTTCTTCTTCAACCATTCTTGTCATTGTTGTAAGGCAGACAAGTGCGGCAACAAGGAAGAAAATAACGGGGAATATATTGGAAAGTGCTGAAACAGTATTTACTGCACCTTTATAACTTCCGAAACCGGGGGTATCATTTCTGTCATATATATTCCATTTTGCAGTATCAAGTTTACCAAAAAGTTTTTTTGCATTCTGAATCTTATTGAATGAAGAAACAAGCGTCGTATCGCTTATTTTTTTCAGATTGTTATATTCCTCAATTGCTTTATCAAGATATGTCTTTGCATTTGTAATTGTGGCTTTAAGCATATCAAGATCATTACTTACTGCATTCTGATTTATCATCAGTTCAATCTGTGCCATTGATAAATCACTCTGGGATCCCTGAAGCTGAGAATGAAAAGCTTCAAGCTGATCATAAGCGGCAGTCAGTTTTGCATCGGCTTCTTCAAATGCGGCTTTTGCAGTTGCAAGATAAACAGCCGCCTCTTCAAAAGTTTTATTATATCCATCAAGCTCTTTCTGCATTTCAGCTAAATTCTGCTCATATACAGCAAGCTGTTCTTTCTGCTGTGTAAGATATGGATTAATAAGGGCAATTGCCTCAGTTGCCATGCTTACAGCTGAAAGGGAAGTAACTGAAGCATAAAGATCAGGGTTGATAGCTTGTAAGGTGCCGAGAATCTGCGAAATCTGATCATCATTAATTTTACCGTTCTGATAATCTTCAAGAGATGTAAGAACACTGCTTGTTGAGGTAATTACGCTGTTAGTTGATGTGATAAGCTGTTTTGTGGTATTTACCGTACCCTGTGCAGTTGCAAGCAAATTTGCAGCTGTATTATATTTTTCATTAGCATCAAGCCACTTGGAATATTTTTCTTTCTGATCTGCAGTTGCAGATTTATATGCCTGTAAATTCTGATTATATGTCTGGATAGCCTGATTGTATTGCTGTGAATTACCATTGAATTCTTCTTCGGCAATACCGAGAGCGTTTGCCGCCTGATTTACCGCATCATTATATGAGCCTTCAGGGTCATCGACATATTTCTGAAAGAGCTCAACCTGACTTTCAGCTGTTTTTAGACCGTCATCAATAAGTTTCTTTGATGAATTATATTCTTTTTCTGCATCAGCAATTTCTTTCGGCAGGGTTTCTTTGAGTTTATCTGCACGTTTCGATACATTTGCAGTTGAAACAGATTCAATAAGTGATGAAAAAGAATCTACATAATCGAAATATTCTTCTGAGAAGGGATCATAATTATCACTGTCATTCAATGAAACATAAATTTCGCTGTAATAATCAGATGAAAATGCAGAGTCGGGAATATAAATATACGTACCGATTTTACCGCTGCCGACAAGGCTGTTACCGCGTTCAAAAGAAAGATAATAAGGCGAACGGATAATACCTACAATTTCAAAATCAGTTACAGAAACACCTGATAAATCTGTTTTTCTGTCTGCATCAAAAGAAATTATGTTACCGATTTTAAAGCTGTCAGGTGTAGACAGCGCACTTTCATCAACAAGACACTGATTATTTTTTGTGGGATAAGTTCCTTCAATCAATGTAGGTCTGTTGATAAAGTTTTCATCGTGAACACCATAATAATATTCCTGTAATTTTGCAAGATTGATTCCGTATGCACGTGTGCTTATCTGAGAGCCGTCAATATCAATTTCAGGCTGTCCGTTGACAAGAATCAGGGCATCGACGAATTTTTGTCCCATAACGCCGTTAACGCCTTGGATTTCTTTTATAGACTGAATATCATCATCAGTAAGACCGATGGGTGACTGAACTCTGATATCCATAAGATTGTTTGTTTTAAAATATTCTTCAGCCGTTTCACTCATTGAGGGACCGGCAGATTTTATACCTACAAAAAAGCCCGTACCCAATGCAACAATCATAATCAATGAGATAAATCTGCTCATTGATTTTTTTATTGAGCGAAGAATATCTGATAATAATGCAATGCTCAAAACAATTCCTCCGTTACCATTCAATCATATCAACGGAAATGGGATTTTCATTAATTTCGATTCTGTTGACTCTGCCGTTTTTCATTGTGATAATTCTGTCTGCTATAGGTGTAATAGCCTGATTATGAGTAATGATTATAACTGTCATGCCTGTATTATGACATGTCTGCTGTAACAATGAAAGTATCTGTTTACCTGTTTTATAGTCAAGAGCACCTGTAGGCTCATCACAAAGCAGAATTTTCGGATTCTTTGCAAGAGCTCTGGCGATAGCAACTCGTTGTTGTTCACCGCCTGAAAGCTGAGCAGGGAAGTTATTCATTCTGTCACCGAGGCCGACTTTTTCAAGAACTTTTACAGGATTCAATGCTTTTGAACTTATCTGAGAAGCAAGTTCAACATTTTCAAGAGCTGTAAGGTTAGGGACAAGATTATAAAACTGAAAAACAAATCCGACATCGAAACGCCTGTAATCGGTAAGTTTTTTCTGATTGTAATTATTAATCAGTTCACCGCCGACACGAACTCTGCCGTCATTACATTCATCCATGCCGCCCAGAATATTAAGTACAGTTGTTTTACCTGCACCGCTCGGACCGACAATCATACATAATTCACCCTGTTCAACTGAAAATGTGACATTATCTGCGGCATTGATTGTCACTTCACCCATTCTGTATCGTTTATAAACAGAATCCAATTCAATAAAACTCATAAGAGTTTCCTCCCCATATCAATATAATTGTGAATAAAGTTTTTGCATTATATCTGATGAAACAGTTCCTGCATACTCAAGTCCCGAACCGCTGTTTTCAAGAACGGTAATTATAGCATACGGAAAGCTTTCATCATATGAAAAACCCGCAAACCATGCATGAGGTTTTTCGTTATCTCTTTCTGCCGTACCTGTTTTTCCGCACATTTTCAAAGAACCGAAACGATAATCACCGTAATACTCATTAACGGTTTTACGCATCATTTCTTTAAGTGTTTTTGCAGTATTTTCACTTATTGTTATATCTGCATACTCAGGTTTTACGGAATAAATTTCATTACCTGAAGATGTAACTGCAGATTTTACAATATACGGAAAATATGCCTGTCCGTCATTTGCTATTGCACACACAAATGTAAGGAAAGAATAAGGATTGATTAATGTATCACCCTGACCGATTGCTGTCCAACCGATATCGCCCTTTGTACTGTCAGCTGTCAGACGGAATTTGCCTGATTTATTTGTAATACGGTCATTATTTTCAACAGCCTGACCGAGACCTGCCATATCAAAAGCTCCCTGTAATTTTTCATAACCAAATTCGATTGCAATCTGAGCAAAAGCGCTGTTACATGAATATTTGAGAGCTTCATCGAATGTGACATTACCGTGAACATCATTACATATAATTGTACCTTGTCCCGAATTATAAGAACCTGTACAGTTGAATGTTCTTGTATGAATATCAGAAATATTCTCAATTGCTCCGAGAGCTGTTACAAGCTTAAAAACAGAACCGGGTGTGAAGAGACCTCCGTAAAGTCTGTTGATATATACACCTTCATAAGCCGGATCATTTTCCATATCAGAAGGTTTATTGAACATATCATATGACGGAGCTGATGCAATACAGACGATTTCACCCGTTTTGTAATTGCATACAGCAACACAGCCTTTATAAGGAGCAAGTCTGTTATATGCATATGCGCAAAGCTCCGAATCAAGAGTAAGAATCAGTTCATTCTTGAGCTTACTGTTTACTCCGTATATAAGGTTATAATTACACAGCTCAGAACGGAAAGTATCCTGAATACCGCCGTCAATAAATCCCTGATTATCACCGATTATATGAAGTAATGCGGCTCTTTCCGATGAATCATTACTGTATTTTCTTTTACCGTTTTCGGTATAAGCAAGAACTTTTCCGTTTGCGTCAATAACATCACCGGCATTAAGAAGAATACCGTCTTCGTATAAATGATAATTTACAGATTTCAATGCATATTCCTCGGCTCTTGAAAACATAGAAAACATCAGAAGACCAAGAAAGAACACAAAAACAAAAATTATCGAAAAAACAACAATTATTCTTTTATTAATTATTTTCATCTTCTTCTGCCCTCCAATTTACTTTTAGGTAACTGAGGATAAGAACGGGAATCTGCTGCTTTGATAAATGCAAGAAGTCCCCATGAACAAATCATACTTGACCCGCCTCGGCTTACAAAGGGAAGTGTAACACCAGTCAGAGGCAGGAAATCAGTAACACCGAATACATTAAGTGCAGTCTGAACAATAATCATACCTGCCGCTGCCGAAGCAGCAATTGTAAAAAATGATGAACGGGCAAATTTCGCATTATAAACAGCCGCAACTGCAAGACCTGCAAGAGCAATAACAATCAGAAATGCAGTAAGCATTCCGAGTTCTTCGCATAAAAGACCGAAAATCAGGTCCTCTGTAGCGGCAAAAACATCACGTAGATGACCGTTTCCGAGTCCTACACCAAAGAATCCTCCGCTTGCCGAATAAATCAGCGTTCTTGTCTGCTGATAACCGCCCGAATCATACATATGATCCCAGATATGACGGTAACTTGCAAATCTGGTCAGAATATATGATTTCATCGTCAGTATAATAATAGCTCCGATAACTGCCGCAGTACATATCATGACAATAGTTCTGATATCACCCGAGCGCAGGAAAGCAATAATTATAAATGTTGCAAAATAAATTAATGCTGTTCCGAAATCAGACATGAGTCCGAGAAGTCCGACACAAGATACTGCAAAAAGCACATATGCAGTCAATGATTTTGAAGATTGAATTTTATCAAGCGGTGCGGCACCGACATAAATGAAAGCCAGTTTAACAAATTCGGAAGGCTGAATAGAAATGGGGCCTAAATAAATCCAGTTTTTTGCACCGTTTGTATATGATGCAAAAACCAATGTAAAAGCAAGCAAGCCCAGAGCTGCGATTGCCATAGGTATTCTCAATGCACCTGTTCTGGTTGTACTGCGCATATAAAAAACCATAATAAGAAATACTGCAAGTCCGATAAAAGTTGCAACAAACTGTGTCTGAGTTTTTGAAGGGGAGACACTTGCCGTAACATACAGGCTGACAGATGATAAAGCAAAACCTATCATTTCAAGACTTATATGACGGTTCTGAATTACTGCAAAAATAAAATAATAAATCCATTCAGCAATTATGTAAACAGCAAAGTAAATCAGTAATTCTGTGAAATTTTCACTGTCTTTTGACAGAACCGTGTAGCTCATTATTACCTGATATATTGTAAGAAACAACATAACAAGAAGACTCAATAAGCCATACATGCTTCCGGGTCTGCCAAAATACAATTTAGTATTTTTTGTAGTTTCCAATTGGAATCACTCCGGTTATTTTCGCTTAGGTGCAGTAGTATTTTTACTGCGGGATGAAGTTTTTTGTGATGAAGTTGTTTTTTTAGGTTTTTTATATAAAACTTCATTATCATTATCTTGTGATTGTTTTCTGTACTGCTGTCGCTGTCCGGTCGGTTGTTTTGTTTTCGGGACAAGCTGTTGTCTGGTGGTAACAGCAGTAGAATAAAAAACAAATTCACTTTTTCCGAAGAAAAGGCTGTCACCGTCTTTAAGTAAAGCTTTCTTTTCTATTTTTTTACCGTTCAACTTAATACCTGAAGTAGAGTTGGTATCAAAAATCATCCAACCTGTACTTCTTTTTGAAAGAACAGCATGAAATCGTGATACTGAAATATCAGAAATAACAACATCGCACGCCTTGGCACGACCGATTGATGTTTCAGATCTGCTTATATCAATTATATGTCCGTTTGATGCATCAACAAGGCTTGCTCTGATTGTTCGTTTTGCAGGCTTTATAAAAAGAGAAACTACAGATATCAATAAAACCAGAAACAATAAACAGAAAAGAAGCATCTGAACATAAAATGTACTGTTTACATCAACAAGCAAAGCCCTCACCTCATTACATAAATAATCAATTTATTATATCGCTAATCAACAGAAAAGTCAAGTTATATATATTGTAATAAATATTTAAAATATAATAAAATATATTGACTTTAAAATATAAATGGTTGTATAATTATAGAAAATATATTCGGAGGTTATGTCCAATGTCAGTAAAATCAAGCAGTTTCGGTATTCTTAATGATAAAGAAATTATAAAATATACAATAGAAAATTCAAAAGGAATTAAAGTGTCTGTTATAACTTACGGTGCAACACTCACTGAAATTTTCGCTCCCGACTTAAAAGGGGAGTTTAAGGATATCCTTGTAGGATTTGATGACCTTGACGGTTTTGTAAACAGAACAGATTATCAGGGAGTTGTTGTCGGTCCTTATGCTAACCGTATAGGAAATGCACAGTTTTCAATTGACGGCACTAGTTATAAACTTACTGCAAATGAAAAAGATGTAACATGCCTTCATGCAAACGGAGAATTCAATACAGCGATTTGGGAACCTGAGGTTATTGATGATAATTCCGTAAAATTTTCATATATAAGCCCCGACGGACTTAACGGTTTCCCGGGAAATATTAATGTAACTGTTACATACATCTTAAATGACAATAATGAATTGAAACTTGAATATTTTGCAGTTTCCGATAAAAAAACTGTAATTAATCTTACAAATCATGCATATTTCAATCTCGGCGGTTATGATGCGGGAACAATACTCAATCATAAAATAAAAATCAATGCAGATTCTTTCACACCTGTTGATGAATTCAGTATTCCAACAGGCGAAATTCAGCCCGTTGAGAATACTCCTTTTGATTTCAGAAACTTCAGAACCATCGGTGATGATATTGATTTTGATTGTGACCAACTGAACTTCACAGGCGGTTATGACCATAATTTCTGCATAAACTACTACGACGGTAATAGCTTAAATAAAGCCGCAGAAGTCATCGATGAAATCAGCGGAAGAAAAATGGAAGTTTATACCGATTTGCCCGGTGTTCAGTTTTATGCAGGCAATTTCCTGAAAGGTGTTATCGGAAAAAACAACATGCCCATGAATAAAAGAACAGGTTTCTGCCTTGAAACACAGTTTTATCCCGATTCACCAAATAAACCTGATTTTCCGTGTTGTCTTTTTGATGCAGGTGAAGAATATAAATCAGTAACTGTTTTTAAATTTGAAGTAATTTAATTTTACTGTTGCAAAATATAATTATTTGTTATATAATATAATTATCTATATATCGTAGGAGGTATTTTCTCTATGAAAATAATTTTCAGAAAGGCTCTTTGCTGTATTCTGAGTATGGTTCTTGTACTCGGTACAGGTCTTACTGTATTTGCAGCAGATGAAACTGATACCCCTGTAATTGTTGTAAATGATATTTATGCTAACCCTATTTACAACACAGATGACGGTTCAGTTGTTTTTAATTTATCTGATTATCAGATGGATATTCTTTTCACATCCGGTTTTTCAGAAAACATTCTTGATTTGTTCAGCACTGATATGCTGGAAAATATTCAGGACATGCCGACACTTGATATCATAATGTTACTTATCGATTATCTCGGTTTCGGCGGCGATGTGAATGAAATCATCAATAAGGCTATTGAAACAATCGTTCCGTTGCTCGGAAGCCTTGATTTGGAAAATTTCGATATAAAGGCAATTATTGAAAGCATTGATTTCAATCAGATTATTGAAGACAAAAAGGCTGAACTTCAGGCTACTGTTGATAATATCAAATTGCTGAAGATGAACGATGACGGCACACCTGCAAATCCTTCAATCGGTGCTCTCCAGCTCAATGAATCTCTTGAGTACTATTTTGATGACGATTATGATTTTGCTTTCTCATTTGCCGGTGTTCTCGGTGAAACAGTCGCAGAAACAGTCGGTTACGATAATACATATGTATTTACATATGACTGGCGTCTTGATCCCACGGTGAATGCTGAAAGAATGGCAGAATTTGTTGAGCATGTAAAAAATGAAACAGGTTCGGACAAGGTTTCAATTCTTTCAGAAGGATACGGTTCAACTGTTGCAACTGCATATCTTGCAATCAATGAAGATGCAAATGAAAGCGTAAAGAATTTTGTTACTGTATCATCAGAATTTCTCGGCACATCAGTTGTCGGTGATTTTATGAAGGGTGATATCATAAACAAGAAATCTGACCTTATCGCATTTTCAAGTGCATACATCAGATATACAAATGATATTTCTGACAATCCTCTTACAGCTTTTACTACATGGCTTATAAATTATATCCTTAATAATGAATGGGAAATTCAGAGTTTCTGCTTTGAAATTGAAAAACTTCTTTCAGACATTGAATTCTTTGCAGATCATTTCGGCATAACCGGTGAAATTGCAAAAATGCCCGGTATATGGGCTCTTGTTCCCGTTGAGGATTACGATGCCGCTCTTACAAACATCTTTGGTGATGAAACTGATTCTGAATTATATGAAACAATCAATACATTCAAAGATTATCAGTATGACTATGAAACAATTCTTACTGATGCAAAAGAAAACGGTATAAACATCAGCGTTGTTGCCGCATGGGACCTTCAGATACTTCCCGTTGGTGAAAATAACAGCGTTCAGTCCGACGGTGTTGTTGATACAGCATATGCAAGTTTCGGTGCTACATGCGTTGCTCTTAATGATGTAAAAGATGCCGGTGCTGCAGTTCAGGACTACGATGACGGTCATGACCATATTTCCGACACATACGATATGCTTACTCCTTGGTATGATATGGGAACAATCTGTCATTATATCGATGCTTCTACATGTGCACTTCCCGAAAACACATGGTTCATCAAGAATATGAAACACGGTACATTCAGTTATGAAAGCAATTCATTTGATTTCCTTATCTGGTTAATTACAGCAGACAATGAAAGAACTGTATGGCAGGATGTTGCATACAAGCAGTTTATGAATTACAACAGATTTATTAATCCCGGCATCCTCAGTTCTGACGGCATCAGAGCAGAAGAATCACAGCCCGGAAAATACCTTCTCGGTGATATAAACATTGACGGTATTGTCACATCACTTGATGCGAGAGTTGCTCTCAGAGTAGCTGAAGGTGACGAATATATTGAAGAAGGCACCATTCCCTTTATGAATGGTGATGTCTATGCGGACGGAGTTATAAATGCGGCAGATGCAAGAAAGATTCTTCTTATGTCAGCAGGTCTTATTGATTATATGCAGAGCGGTGTGAAATTCGATTACAAAACCGAAAAAGGCGAACTCCCCGAAGCAGATTATACATTTGAACTCAGACCTGAATATAACAGTATAGAAAACTGTCTTGAAATAGATCTTATACTTCTCGATGCAGAAGGTGCAACAAGCGGTAACTTCATTATCAATTACAATACTGAAATGTTCACATATATTGATTCAGATACTGTAACACTTGATGACGGATATGCAGTTTCAGGTGCTCCCATAAAGACTGAAGGTGTTCTTACATGTGCTTTTGCAGTAAATAATAAAATCGGAATTGCTGATTGCGACGAAAACGGAGATCTTCTTCTTGCAACATATCATCTTGATGTAACAAGAAAGAAACTTTCCGATTCAACATTTACAGCCGGTGCTTCATATTTCTATGAAGGTAACAAAGAAACATTTATTGCACCTGTTTCACTTGATGTTTCTGAAGACATATTCTTCATGCTCGGTGATGCTGATAACAACAGATACATTTCTGCAGCAGATGCAAGAATAGTTCTCAGAATAGCTGCTCAGCTTGAAAATGTAAAAGATGAGATTATGTTCAAGAGATGCGATGTTGATATGAACGGCAAAATCACAGCAAAAGATGCAAGAAGTATACTTCGTGTTTCTGCAAAGCTTCAGGACAGTTTCGTTGAAAAATCAAACGACAATCATATTGATAAAGATACTGAAGTAACAGAATAAAAGTAAAGATGAGGTAATTTACGATTACCTCATTTTTTTTACTTTATATTAAACGCAATTTCCTACAAGAAAACGGCTTCGCCGAACGTCTGCGGCGACCGTTTTCGGTTAGTCCATCGCCGTGCCCGAAGGGCAAATCGGCGGGACATATAATTTTTTTACTTTATAGCAAACGTAATTTCCTATAAAGTAAAAAAACAGCACAGAAACTTCTGTACTGCAATATAAAATCCCGCCATGCCGTCTTACAACCGATAATAACCTGCATAGTAAGCAGGGTGGGTGCCGCCCGATACCTTCGCGCTCCCTTCGTCCGCATAATGCGGGAGGTCTGCATCCCGGCAACGGAGCAAGCTCCCTTTTTAAAGTTCGTTGGGTTAATATAGGCTGTAAACAAATCGAACACAGCAGGAAAGTGTGTTAAAAAATCAATCGTTGAATTCAAACATATCAGCAAGTCTTTCTTCAAACATTCTGCCGATTTTCATAAACTCATTTTCATCTTCAATAGGTTCAAGATAAATCTCATCACCGTCGTAATTTCTTTTCAGGATGATAAGTTCTCCGTCTTCATCAGTTACATCGTCGTCATAAATGGGAAGGAGAGCCACATATTCATTATCATCTATTTCAAGAGTATCAAGCTCTTCAAAAATATGTTCTTCACCATCTTCATCAATAACACTTACAATAAGAGGTGCATTTTCATCCTCATTTTCAAAATCATTCATAAAGTCATTATCCATTATAAATTCTCCTTAATTTTTTACCTTTTTAATTGTAACAGCTTTTATGTATTGAGTCAATACAAAATTATTCGGAAAAATGTGCATGCCAGTAACACTCAAAAGCTTTTCCCGAATCAACGGAAAGAATTGCATCTTTCTCAGATAAATCAGCTTTTCTTTCATGTGTATCATTTACACCCCACCAGGGTTCAATACAGACATACGGTGCACCGGGCTTAGCCCAGATACCGAGATATGAACAGTTGCTGTAATCAAACTTAACGGTCCTGTCGTGATTATCACTGGCAAGAGTAATATAAGATGATTCCATTTCAGTGAAAATAAGAGCATCATTATCAAAAACATTTTTGGTTATTTCAATTTTATTGCTATTATTAAGGAAGGGGATAGCACTACCTGTTCTCAGGCATTCTGTATCAATTTCAATAGTATCCAGAGTTTCAGCTTTTTCAAAAAGAAGATAATCACCGATTTCACAATTGAATCCGGGATGACCGCCGATTGAGAAGTACATTATATTATCTGAATTATTTACAACTTTATGTGTAACTTTAAGTGATTTTTCAATCAGTTCAAAAATAACATATACTTCAAACTCATACGGATAAATTTTTCTTGTTTCATCATCAGCTTTTTCAACAAAAATAAGTTTATTATCTGTATCAGAAACAAACTGTGCATCTCTTTTTCTGAATAAGCCATGCTTAGGCATTGAATATTCTTTACCGTCAAGATAATATTTATCTTCAAGCATACATCCTATGTTCGGAAAAAGAACGGGAGACTGACCGTACCAGACGTCAGGATTTCCCTGCCAAAGAAACTCATAACCTGTCTCTTTTGAAACAACACTTGTAAGTTCAGCGCCTGCTTCTTTTACGCCTATTTTAAGATATTCATTTTCAATATAATGTATCATTCATATAACCTTCTTTCTTTGTTTGATTATAGCACATAATCATAAAAATAACAATAGCATTTAATATTTATTTTACACTTGAAACAGCTTCACCGACATTTAATAACGGATATTCAAAACCATACCCAGAAACAGTTTCTGTTGAAGAATTTATAATAATATCTTTGACTTCGATGGCAGTAAGTGAATTATCTAATGAAAAAATCAAAGCCGCTGTACCTGTCACAAAAGGCGCAGCCATAGATGTTCCTGAACATGCTTCATATTCACCGTCAAGAACAAAACTCCATATACCTTCACCGGGAGATACAATATCTACAGCATTACCGGCATCAGAAAAAGCGGAAAATCTCTTTTTATTATCACATGAACCAACAATAATCAAATGGTCTCTGATCTTTTTATTTTCAATATATGTGAAGGGGAGAGAATATTTTGCATCAGCATATTCTAATTTTCTTGTAAATATATTGAAAATATCGAGTTTGTTCAGAAGTTTCTTATCTCCATATGAAAAATAATGAGAAGGTATTTTGTTAATTGAAGAATCTGAATCATTACCTGCCGCAAAACAAAGAATAAATTCATAATCTGAATCAATTATTTTTTCTAAAAATTTTTCAAAAAAGAAACTTTCATTTTCAATATATGATAATGCATTCGGACAACCGAGATTTGCTGATGCTGAAATGAATGTATTATAACCCATACTGACATTTATTGCCTTTGCATTATGATTGACAATCATATCTGTAATTGAAGCAATCCAGTACGAAATCGAGTTATTAAAAGCATTATCTGAAACAATTGAACCATCAGGATAAATCGCAGGAGCACGGGATTCTGATGAACAACAAGCAATACCTGCAACGTGACTGCCATGAGATACTGAATAAATGTATTGAGGGTCATCAAGCCATTTTCTTTCATACATATCAGCATTGATGATGTTGAAATATTTATTATTTTTATCAACAAGACTATCAAAAATACCGACTACAACATCGGAATTACATTCTAAATTATCAGGATAATTAATTACATCTTTATAGGAAAAGTCAAAATCATAATATATATATTCAGAAAATTCTTCAGATTCATCGTTTGCAGGGGGAGTTTCTTCAAAAAAATCAACACATGTTGCCGTAACAAAATCTGCGTTTTTATATTCCGAACAGATGTTCTGTAATTTATCAAGATTATAATCCGGAAATTCGATCTGATAAAGATTAAGATGCGATATATAACCGCAAATTTCACCATTATCATCAGCAATAAGGGATGAAATATCTGAAGAAGTAGTTGTTTTATCGCAGATAATCATAATAGTATTATCGACATATTTGAGTCTTGAGTCATTTTCATAAGAAACAATATCATTTGCCGTAATCTGTTTTATATAGAAATCAGGATTTTTATTAAAACTGTATTTATCGTAAAGTTCAAATGTATAAGATGTCTGAAGTAAATCAGCTTCAATATAATCAATAGGCTCAAAAAAGTACAAAATTGTACAGGTAAGAATATCAGTAATAATAAACACTGGAATTATAAGTAATAAAAATAATTTTTTCTTTGACAATTTTTTTTTCACAATATACACCTCAGTTGTATAATAACAAATTGTACTGAAAGTGTCAATAAAATAGAAATTATATAATAATCATTAAGTTCAGAAATTAGCAGAGTATAAGAAAGATATATATTGACATCTGATAAACTTTGTGATATAATTATACATAATTAATATTCGCAAATAGAAATATAAATCGTCTTGTTTCGGCAGGGCGATTTTTTGTTTTTATGTAAAAATATCCCTCGGGCTACTGCACCGAGGGATGTCTGCAATATAAATGCATCCATATATGCCGAGCTTCAGAAGTGTAACGATGAAGCCGTTAAAAGGGGTTAGGGGATAGAATAAACTGAAATGCAACGATAATGTTCGTTTCTAAAACAATCCACTCTTGTTTCCCTTAGAAAAGTAGCACCCTTGTGGTGCGGCTCTTTTGAATTAATTTATGTCGTTGCATAAAACTATAAAATCTGAAAATTTTAATCGGGCGGGGTGTCGCGGGTCGCTTGCGATGGGCGACGCGAGCGTAGCGAGCAGAAAGAATTTAGATGCGACTTCCCTTGAAAAAGCCCCTCAAGCCTGCAGAAATATTATTGCAGGCTTGAGGGGCTTTTTCAAATCTTTATTTTAACGGTCTTGGTTCGTCAATCAGACCGAGAAGATAATCTGCAGAAACATTGAAATAAAGACAGAGTGTTTTTATATCCTGTAGATTTGGTTCATTTTCTCCTGTTTCAATACGTGAAATCTTCTTTTGTGTAGTATTCATTATGTTTGCTATTGTTGTTTGATTTTTGTCAGAATCTTCCCTGAGTCCTCGTACTCTTTCTCCAAAAATGCTCATTTTTTTTGTCACACCTTATTTATATTATAATATTGAACTTTGTTTGTTCTGCTGAAATTATAATATAGACGAAAAAAGACTATTGACAATTACTCGGAAAATGACTATTATTTATTTAGACGGTAAATGAGTATTTTTTTTCGAGGTGATAAAAATGTCAAAGTATAAAAAGCCTGTAATGTTAGTAATGGAAGAAGAAGGAGCAAAGGAAATTATTTATATTCTTGAGAATATAACTAATGAAGAATGCTCATCAATTACAGCAGAAGAGTTTAATACACTATGTAATTTTGTTGAAGCATTAAAAATGAAATTTGATATGTAATGAAATATGGATGAATTTATTTCTAAATGTGTGAAAATGGCTGATATATTTGCGAAAATCAACGATAAAGCAAAGATTCGTAAAATATTAACGGAAGACGAATACGATTTGTTTATTGAGATGTTCAATGTATATTCAGCCTTTCAAAATAGTCAAAAAACCAAAAAGTAAAGGAGAAAAAACAAATGAGTGAAATTATCGGTGTTAAAAAAGTTGACTATGTAAGCAAGAGAACAGGGAAGCAGGTGTCAGGCTTTACGCTTTGGACACAATACGAACGTAAAGACGTTGAAGGTTTTGCATGTGATGAAATCTTTGTTTCTCTTGAGAGGATTTCCGCAATCCCGAAAGTCGGGGACTTCGTTGAAGTGTATTATAACAAATTCGGCTCTGTCGAATCAGTTATGATAAATGAAAGCTGAAGAAGGGAGGATTTCTAAATGGATAACAAAATGACAAAAAGTAACCTGAAAGTAAGCTTGAAAAAGAGTTTTAAACCCATTTTTGCAACGGCTCTTGTCATTATGACAATGCTGACAATCGGTGTTGTAGCTTTTGCGGCAGAGGGTACTCCTGTTGCTTATGCAGATTTTGAAAGTATTTTCACGGCTCTGCAGGGACAGATTTCTGTAAGTACAATTGTCGGTGTTCTTGCTGCTGTTACAGGTGCCTGTGTCGGTCTTGTCTTTATGTGGTGGGGACTTCGCAAAGTTGTTGCAATGCTTATGTCTGCATTCCGTAAAGGTAAAATGTCTGTATAAACAGATAATTGAAAATTTTGGCGGTGGGTGGAACTCACCGCCATATTTTATAAGGAGTGTTTTGTTATGTCTGAAATTAAAGAATTTACTGCAGGCAGTTTAAATCCAAAGAAAATTATTGATACATTTACCTACAAAATACGATTTGCACGTGATAACCCTGATTATTTCTATCCTGCAGGTATATGGGTCTTTACAGGACCGCAGGGGAGTGGAAAAACACTTTCTGCAGTTCAATGTCTGCAGAAAATTTGTAAACGTTATCCTAAAGCAATTGTTTGTACAAATATGGAAGTAAAAGGAATTGAAAATACAATTATTGAATTTACTGACTATAGTCAGTTATCAGAGCTTTCAAACGGAGTAGAGGGAGTTATTTTCTTTCTTGATGAAATTCATATTTTATGGAATTCTCTTGAAAGTAAAGATATACCCATTTCAGAAATGGCTTGTTTTTGTCAGATGCGTAAAAACAGAAGAGTTATCATCGGAACAAGTCAGGTATATAACAGAATAACAAAGCCAATCAGAGAACAGTTACAGTATCTGATTGACTGTAAAAATTTCTTTGATTGTATTCAGGTCAATACGCTTCTTGACCCTGCAGATGCAATTGAACAGAACGGTCATGTGCAATGTCGTTCTCTCGGAACTCAGATATGGTTTCATAGTCCTGATTTGTATAAGTCATATGAAACATTAAATAAAATCAGTCGTATTGAACGTAAAGAAAAGACAAATGAAAGGCAGGTGGGGAAGTATGTACGAGCTCGCCATTAATTGCATGACAGAACTGTTGACGGTTGCTATTCCTATTGCGATTGTCTTTGAACTTGGCAACCTGATTGTCGGTACGTTTATGAGAGCAGCATTCGGAGGTAAGTTATGGTTCGGAAAGTAATCTGTACTTCTGCTGTTGTGCTGTTGCTGTTTTGCGTAGCAACAGCAACAGCATCAGCTGAAGATGTTTATGAAGGTACTATTTCAAGTACATTTTATTCTATAGCTGAAGAAATACCGATTTCACCACTTGATGATTATGTATTTTTTCGTTCAACACAGTATAACTATGTTCTTCTTGTTGGTGATATTGAGTATTCTCGTAATAAGTTTTCTCTTGTTTCTGACGGAAAAATTTATACTATAACTCAGGCTTCAGGAACGGGTTATTCATCGTCACATTATAAATATACTGTTTCTGATGTATCAAGTTATACCGTAAATACAAATGGAATTCTTGTTTATTCAAATCTTGGTGGTTATCCTGATTTATATAAAGATGAAATATTTGATTTTATGACAATGTTTCTTTTGTTAATTATAGGTTTGTGTGCCTTTATACGCCCCATATTTGCATTTACAATGCGATTGAAAGGAAGATATGTGTGAAAAAGATATTCTGTATTTTAACGGTTGTAGTCCTTATTTTTGCACTTGCTGTTACATCGTTTGCATATTATCCGATTGTATCTGTAAAGTCTTCAGATTGGGATATTATTACTCGTAATATGACTTCTTGTGTATATCCTAAAATTACCGAACGATTTAATGAAATTGTGTATCAATATGCTGAATTAAATGGAGAAACTTATTATTATTCATATAACGATGTATGGGATTATCCGTGGGTTAGCGAATCAACATTTAATATACCTGCTTTAAATTTTGATAAATCAGGTATGGCATTCGGTGATGAACCTACAGATACAATTGTATTTTCTTCAGGATATGATATTTATGTTGCATTTTTATATAATGGTTTTGATAATGTTTATTTATCAAGTAAAGGTCAATTAACTTTTTATTTAGAAAATGCTACTGAAGTTGATATTTACAGATGTTCTTATCCTTTTACTTCATGGAGTTTTTTGGGTTATTTTGATTGGTATGATTTTGATTCTTATGAATTAGAAGTAAATGAGTTTGGAATTAAAGACGAGTGTGAAATTATATGGTCGACTTTAGATATAAAATTATATCCTGATATTTTAATTCATAAAGCAGATACTTCTGCTGTTACTTCAGCATCACATACTATGAAATATAAAGAACCTATTTTTGCGTTTACAGGTGATATGTATTTTAAAGTTTCTGATTCTGATTTGAAATTTTTGAGTAGTGGAGCATGTGCAATGCGTCTTGATAATTTCGGTATGATTGTCGGTACATATTCAGAATACTATACTTATACTTTTATAATTGACATTTGGGATAAAACAAATGAAAAATTGATTGACCAAATTATTATATCAGATGCACAAAATGTCAGTTTAGAAGCAGGTGAGTGTGTATTTGATGATTATGTAATATTTTCAGAATTTGAATATGATGAATCTGTTGTATCATCTGATTATATGGTTGAACTTTCATTTCTTTATGCTACGAATGGTATGAATTTGTTTTTCCCGGGTACATTTGATATTGTAGAATTTGAAAGTTATGAAGAAGATATGGAACATCAGGAAGTTGTTGGAGCTATATCTGATGCATCATCAGTCATTACAGGTGCTATTTCTGATGCAAAAACTGACCTTGCCGATGAGATAAGTAATGCGGCAACTGATATTTCAGATTCGATTAATTCACAGACTGATATTATTTCTGATGAAATAAAGAAATCAACTGATAGTATCAATGATAAACTTGATGATGTAGGGGATAGTATCAATGATAAACTTGAAGATACTAAAAACGGGCTTCTTGAAGGTATAAAAGGCTTTTTTATCCCTTCTGATGATACTATGGAAGATATAGACAAACAATGGGATGAATTATTAAAAACTCGTTTTGGGGCATTGTACGAAGTCTCAGACATTATTTTAGACTTTGGAAGTAATCTGACTTGGGAATATATTCAAACAGCAGGGCAAAAGAATACAATTACAATGCCTGAAGTTAAAGTTAATTTCGGTAACACCCCATTTACATTTGGCGGTTATGAAGTTTCAATCATTCCTGCAGGATTTGATGTTCTTGTAACAGCAGTTAAAGGTATAACATCAATTGTTTGTACATTTTTGTTTATTAACTCTCTTAGAAATAAATATGAGAAATTAATTGGGGGTACTGCGGCATGATTATTGAAGCTCTGATGTCCTTGTTGATTAAAATATTTTCTTTATTGACATCTGCAATCAGTATTCCTAATTTACCCGATTCTGTATCAACGTTTATGTCTGATGCGTTGTCATATATTTTGACAGGTCTTCAGATTCTTGCAGTATATACAAATCTTGAATATCTGCTTGTATTGTTCGGTCTTATTATTGCAATTGATATTGGTATTCATGTCTATCATTTTGTGATGTGGGTACTTCGTAAAATTCCGATGTTGGGGATTTCATAGTCGAGTAATTTTCTTAGTTATATTATAAATATTATAATAATTATAAACTTACTTGATTATAGCCTCAATTTTCACTCATTTTAAAATTGAATAGGTGAGTTAATTGTTTGAGTTATACTATAATCAACGGATAAAAATTTATCCGAATGGTATGAAAGTTATAACTACATTTAACAAGACGGTTTTCAATCCCTTACATCATAAAAAAGATAGTTTCGATAGGGAACCACCGTCTGAGCCTTTACCGTTCGGACCCGACATTTCCGTACGATTGGATAATTTAAAAAGAGCAAAGGAGAAGGTTTTTGACATGGCTTTTATGAATAAATTTGACTATTTTGCAACTCTCACATTTGATGATAGAAAGGTTGATTCTAAAGATGCTGAAGCTGTTCATCGTGTTATGACAAAATGGTTTAATAATATGGTGTACAGACATAATTGTAAATATTTGGCAGTTCCTGAGTATCATAAATCAGGTCGAATACATTGGCATATGCTTATTTCAGGTGATTTAAACCTTGTTGATTCAGGTACAGTTTTGATTCCTGAACGTGATAAACCTGTTCGGTTAGAATATGCGAAAAGAATTTGCCATGATATGGCAAAAAGTAAAACAGTTTATAACCTTAAAAATTGGCATTATGGTTTCAGTACAGTTATTAGATTTACAGAATGCGAAGACGGAGCAGACGGAACTACAGCAATTGCAAAATATCTGACAAAGTATCTTACTAAAGATATAGCAAAAATCTTGTCTCATTATTATTATGCAGGGGGACATCTGGAACGTGACGTTCCGACAGAATACAGGAATGTTTGTTATGACCTTATTGATGTTCTTGAAAATAAAATTTCAGGTTCTGATTTATCAGTAAAATATCAAACAATTGTACCGGAGCGACTTAATGAAACAATCTGAAATAAATGAAATTGCAAGATTTTTTTATAATGAATCAAATCGAATTGAAAATTTATTTATTGTGAAATGGAATAACATATTTTCATTACGCAAATTCGATACACTTGATTTGTTAGATTTGATTGAATTATCTGTTCAAATGGATTATCTTACATACATTCAGAATCGTGTACAAAATGTAATGGAGTACATGAAAGATATTAGTTGACAACGGACAAACTTTATGATATAATTATACAAAATTAATATTTTGTACAATAAAGGGAAGTTTGAACGGAGGAAAATCTGATGATTAATTATAATCCTGATTATGAAGCAATACCAACGCTTTTATGTGATTATTTGCATTATATTGATGCAATAAAAAACCGTTCTCAAAAAACGGTTTTTGAATACGCATTGAATCTGCGAGAGTTTATTACATATGTTGCTGTGGATAAAAAATTAACTGACAAAAAAAATCCTGATATCAGATTCTGTGATATTGAATTTTTTAAAAATATTTCTCTTAATGATGCATATAAATTTTTGTCATACTGCAAAAACGAAAAATTAAACAGCCCGACAACACGTTCAAGAAAAACCGTTGCAATAAGACAATTTTTCAAATATCTTTCTGAAAACAGACGGGTTATTGATTTTAATCCTATGAAAATGCTTGATTCACCGAAAACAAACAAAAGTTTGCCTAAATATCTTACACTTGATCAAAGTATTGATCTGCTAAAAGCAATTGACGGAAAAAACAAAGAACGTGATTATGCTATTCTTACATTATTCCTGAATTGCGGTTTACGATTATCAGAACTTGTAGGTCTTAATTATACGGACATACGTTCGGACGGCTCAATGCGAGTTACCGGTAAAGGCAATAAAGAGAGGGTTGTTTACCTGAACAACGCCTGTATTAATGCAATTGAAAGATACATGCATGTAAGACCTGTTGACGGTGTTGAAGATAAAAATGCTTTATTCTTATCCTCAAGACTTAAAAGAATAAGCCCGAAAACCGTTCAGCATCTTGTTAAAGTATTTCTTGAAAAAGCAGGTATCGGCGACCTCGGTTTATCAACACATAAGCTTCGTCATACAGCCGCAACACTTATGTATCAATACGGTGATGCTGATGTTCTTGTACTTAAAGATATTCTCGGACATGAAAATCTTTCAACAACAGAAATATACACTCATATTGTTGATGAACAACGAAAAACGGCAATTGAGAATAACCCGCTTGCAAAAATCGACACCTGAATCATGACAATAAATTTCCGAATATTATTATAAAAAATGCTTCAGATATCGAACCAAGCAATATAAACAATGATATTATTATATTTTTATAAATAAATTTACGCAATAAAATGTTGTTCTGATTTTTTTCATAAATCAATGATAAAATATCTACAGATTGTAATATGCTAAAATCTGATGAAAAAAGTAATGCAACCGCATAAATTATGTTTGAAGGAAAAGCTGTAAGCAAATACATTCCTATTCCTGACATTCCGAATTCAGAAACATAATAAGCACAACAGCTTCCGATACCGAATCCCTTTAATACAATTGAAAAGATTACTGAAGGAATTCCTATACTGCTGAATCCTGAAACAAAAATTAAAATCAGTAATAATATGTTTATAATAAATGAATTAAAAAATATATGTGTAAATGACTTTGTATTATAATATATATTATTGAAAATACTGATAAAAAATTCTTTGTTCTGATTTGTCAATGAAATTCCGAAAATTATCGCACTAAAAAATACTGAGAGAAGAATAATCATTATTTTGACTTCCCTCTCCTGCTGTGAATCCAAAGTTATTCTTTTCCTGAAATTTATTGTTTTTAAAGTCATTTTTATCTCCCTGATTTATTTTCTTTTCATGTTGATACCCGTAACACAACCGATAAAACAGAATATGAATGAAATCGGAATTATCAGTATCAGTTTTAAACTGAAAATATATTTATTGAATGAAAGATAAATAAACAGAAATAATATGATCAGGATAATACCTGTTATAAAACCGTTTATAAGTTTTTTGTTTGTTGATTTATGAGCAGAAATTAAAGCAGAAACAAAAATACTTAATGCCGAAATAAAGTAATTTAACAAAAAGAGATAATTTTTCTCAATATTCACATTAAGCATAATGATTGAAGATAAAGATGATAAAAAAATGAATACAATTAATCCTGTCATTACACTTATCAATAAGTTGGTGACAGGTTTTTTCGTTGTTTTTCTGAATTCTGACATAAAAAAACCTCCATATCTGATAAAAGATATGAAGGTTAAATTTAAATTATTACAAATGAGAAAGATTATTCTTCTTCCTTATCTGCTTTCTTTGAACGTCTGCCCTTGCCTTTTTCAGCCTTTTCAGCTTCTTTAGCAGCAGCCTGAGCAGCTCTTTCAGCCTGAAGTCTGTCGTCAGCTGTGTTGTTTGTCTGGATAGCCCAACGTGTGATTTTCATTTTGTTTCTGTCAGCACCTGTTTCGATAACAAGTGAATCTTCTTTAACAGTAACAACTCTGCCGCAAATGCCGCCGATTGTTGTGATTTCGTCACCAATCTGGATAGCATCACGCATTTCCTGTTCTTCTTTCTGTTTTTTCTTCTGGGGTCTGATCATAACAAAATACATAACACCGAAAAGAGCTACCATAAGAAGAATTGTTGTCCAAGAATTACCCTGAGCGGGAGTTGCTGCTTCAAGCAGATTAAATGCAAAATTCATTTTTAAAATCCTCCGAAAATTTACAATGTAAATAATATTATAATATATTCAATCTGAAATTGCAAGAGTAAAAACGATTATTTTATTCTTTTATCAAGCAGCTCAACATATTTTGAATAAAAATCATCAAATGTATCATTTTCAAGACTTTCTCTGATTTTTTCCATAAGCTTATTATAGAAATATAAATTATGAGTAACGGCAAGTCTTAATGCAAGAACTTCTTTTGCTTTGAAGAGATGTCTTATATATCCCTTTGAATGGTTTCGGCATACGGGACAATCACATTCTTCATCAATAGGAGTATCGTCTCTCTCATACTTTGCATTGTTGAGATTTATTATACCGTGCCATGTATTAAGGTGTCCGTGACGGGCGTTACGGCTGGGCATAACGCAAACAAAAAGGTCAACTCCCCTTTTAACCGATTCAAGAATATTACCCGGGGTGCCGACACCCATAAGATATCTTATTTTATCTTTTGGCATGTAGGGTTCAACAGAAGAAATAATACGGTACATGTCTTCTTTCGGCTCACCGACAGCAAGACCGCCGATTGCATATCCGTCAAGATCAAGTTCTGCAATTTCTTTCATATGTTCAATACGCAGGTCATCGTATGTACAACCCTGGTTAATTCCGAACAACAACTGATTCTTGTTAATGGTTTCGGGCAATGAGTTAAGACGCGCCATCTCATTTTTACATCTTATGAGCCATCTTGTTGTTCTCTCGCAGGATTTTTTTGCATAATCATATGTAGCAGGATTTTCAACACATTCGTCAAAAGCCATAGCTATTGTAGAAGCAAGATGAGACTGTATCTGCATACTTTCTTCAGGCCCCATAAAAATATGTCTGCCGTCAACATGTGACTGGAAATATACGCCTTCTTCCTTGATTTTTCTCAGTGAAGAAAGTGAGAAAACCTGAAATCCGCCGCTATCGGTAAGTATAGGACCGTTCCAGCCGGTAAACTTGTGAAGTCCTCCCATTTCATATACCACATCATCGCCGGGACGGACATGAAGATGATATGTATTGCACAGCATTACCTGACAATTTATATTCTCAAGATCAAGCGCAGAAAGACCGCCTTTGATTGCGGCACAAGTTGCAACATTCATAAATCCGGGAGTTTTTACGGTACCGTGAACGGTTTCAAACTCTCCGAGTCTTGCCGTACCGTTGTTTTTGATTAATTTATACATAAAAAACCTCGTTAAATAATAATCATTGAATCTCCGAAACTTATGTTATATAGGATTCTATCAAAAATTACCGTTCGGTAAAAAAATCATATAACATTCGTATCGGTTAGAATGCTTACAGTATAACGGAATCTGCAGAAAATTTCAATACAAAAAAACAACGCAGGAAGAAAATTCTCCTGCGTTCAAAAATTTCATTATTCATCGGTTCCAATATCGTCCCAATCGATTGCATCTGCATCAACAAAACCACTGTTTTCCGCTTCCCTGATTCGATTGTGTTCGTCAGGTGTTACCTTTGTAAAATCAGCATCCCAATCACTACTGCATTCATACAACTCGTGAGGGGCAATATCTTGACCATCCGCCCATTCAATTCCAACACCATCAGGTAAAACTCTGACAGTCTTGAAATAAGACCAATCCTTTAATTTACCGAACCATGTTCCTGAAATATACGGTTCTACATCAAACAGTTTAATTTCGCCCGTTTCGTATGTTAATCGGATAACATACGGTTTAACGGGCTCTACTCTTGTTACTTTTGGCTGTAACATTGAATCACTCCTTATTTTAACGGGTCGATTCGGAAAACCTGTTCGCCATCTGAAAGAAGTTTCCAATTAGCCTTCAAATCTTCACGGTGAATTTCAATCCAAGCTGCGAGAAGTTTCATTTTTGAATTAGGAATTTCTCCTTCAATTATGTTGCCATTGAAATCAACTACAACTTCTTTACCTGAATATTCAGCGTGTATGTGAGGTGCTTTGTGCTTTCCACCTTTTTCACGATACATTCGAACAATTATTCCATAAAATGTGCATAATACAGGCATTTTTTTCACTCCATAGATAGATTTATTGTGACTTTATCGTAACATAACCTACCTAAAAGTCAATAGTAAATACAAGAAAATGCAATGCCCGGCAAAGTTTTTTTCTATATCAATTATAAGCATAAAAACAACTCCTGTCAAGAAAAAAGAAGCCGGGATTTTTTCTCCCGACCTCCTTGTTTTATCACTCTTCGATTGTCAATGTGCTTTTTCTTCTCTGAACATCATTTACCGCATAAATAGCATCAACTACAAGCATATCTCCTGATAGCTTATCAAGGTCATCTGCTACCAATTTTATCGCATCCCATAGTGCATAGAATGCAGATGTTCCCCTGTTGTACTTCTCCTGTTCTTCAGGTGAGCAGCATAGGTCGAGAAATGAATGTTCTATTGCAAACATTAGTGCTTCTGCCTTGCCGATGTCAAAAATGGCTTTGTCGAGATTTTTGTTCATTGCTTTTTACTTCTCCTCTTTAATGTGGAATTTTGACACTCGGACACCGGAGGAGTTACAAGCTTCATCTTCTTACAATGTTGGTTGGGGAGCTGTTGCGGCTCCTGTGCGAGCATCGGGAACCGTGTCCCTTTTTGCTGTCCGCCACCATTATTTTACACCATCTGAAGGAAACTTTATACCATTGGAGCTTAATCGGCAAGTTGCGAGATTATAATTTTTACTCTTTCCCACAGCCCACGCAAGCAAAGGTCAAAGAGTCTGAAACTACCATTTACTGTGATTCTGTGCGTAGGGGTGATATTCTCATTTATCGTATCAAAGTAAAGATTCTTTATCTGCTGTGCAGTTAAACCTGATTCATCTACAGCACGCTTCGCTTGTTGCATTGCGAAAACATTTAATGGGAGCTTTCTTTCAGGGTGATTTAATCTGACATAAAATGCTATCATCAGCAGTTTGAGTTCATCAATTCTTTTATTTTCGGCATTAAGAATTTCAGCCATTTGTTCAAGTATTGTTGCATATTGCTCGAGATTCCCTGACTTTAATGCGTTGTGCGATTTTACAGATAATTCTCGGAATTCGGTATTCGTATCCGCCATTTTAATTCTCCTTAACTGTGATTCAGAAATGCTGTGTAATGATTTTTGCGAGACTTTTGCTTCGGGTAATGAAATGGGGTTATCTTTTTGGTTTCTTTGATTACAGGCAGTTGAGCGGAATTTTGCAAGTGTAGAATCAATGAATGACGAGGAGGGAGCAAAGCAAAGTGTTGCAGATTGACCTTCAATGATATCGACATCAAGCTTTCCTGTTTCTTCCCACTTAAATTCTAAATGTTCAGGTCGCTTTGTCATTGTTCTTTGCCTTTGCAATCGGTGTTTCTTCTATGGCATTTAACAAGTCTTTATGTATCATCTCTCTGTTAAGCCATAATTGGTCAGGAGTAACAGGCACATAACTCTCCATGTCAGGAGCTTCTGTAAACTCATAACCGCCACCTTCCCCTGTTCCGTCACCGTTCTGCAGATTATAATACTCTACCCTGCCGTTTAAAAATACAAAACTGTCATGTACATCAGTTCCTACTTGATGTGTCTTGTCATTCGTTTTGTCTTTGACCCAAATGTTCATTAACATTTCTTATCATGCTCCTTTTCTTTCTTTAAATAATCCAAACATTTGTCTGCATCCAACAAGCCTTCCGCTGTCAGGAACGAAATGACATTGAATGGCGAATCGGCAACATTATTTTCTTTTACCCACTTTTTATATTTTTCCGATAATTGCAATCGATGACTAAATAAAAGCATTGTGGCTCCTTTCTTTGCTCTGTAATGTTTAATCAGGTAGCAGGTCATCTGCTATTATAACATAATAATATTTCACTGCTTCCTTTTTTAATGATTCTACGGTAAAAACTTTATTATCAATCAGATACTTAATACAGTATCTGATTGAGTCTTTTCTCAAAATGTCATAGATGTCATACATTTCCGGACTAATGTTGAGGTAATCGCTCAAAAATGCAGTTATTCTTTTTCTGTATTCTTTATCCATCAAGGTGTACCTACATAGCACCAATTCTGCGGCGGTCTTGTTAATGGTATTACTCCGTCAAAGCAACAACTTTCAAAAAAGCCTATACTCTCGTCTCCTTCGGAATGGAAATAACCACATTCCCTGCATTTTGGTTTTTCTTTATATTGCTCTTTGCATAGCGTTCTGAACTCGTTCAACTCTTTCGGCTTATCATAGATAACAAGGTCGGAAATGTGCCACCCGAAAAGTTCTTTGTCTCCTGCATATTCAAGAAGCCATTCTCGTTTTATGTAGCCCTGCTGTTCGGCTATATCTGCATTTTCCATTTCGCAATGACTAATAATAGCATCACATACGAACTCGCCAACTACTTTACCTAAAAACTTTTTCATCAAAGGCTGATATTCTTTCGGTATTTGGTTAAAAGACTTTTTGTCTTTACTGCAATAGATTTTTGCGACTTTATTCCAACTTTCTTCTTTTGGAAAATTTTTTCTTACTTCTATTGTTTTTTCTTTGCCGATGTTCCACCCCATTATATTGGCTATAATCAAAAACACCCAATAAGGCTGAATACTCACCAAAATCGCTCTTTCAATTGTCTTCATTCTTTGTTTAACTCCTTTTTCAGTCGTTCTTTTTCCTCAAGAAGTTGCTTTACATATAGTTCTCTCTGCTGAATTTCAAAAGGAGAAAGACCGGTATCTTCGTAAGAACCAAGCCTTTGAACTATTATCCTGTATGTCGCATCCTCAGTAATGCCAAAAATGGGTATTCCCCTTACAGAGAAAATTTTTCTCGTTAATCTGTCCTTATATTTCACTTTCTTTTTGCTCCTTTATTGAATTCTTACATCTTGACACAAAGCTTCTGAAATATCTTGCACTTTCTGCTATTTTGTTAACCATCGAGCTTCGGGATTTGATGTGATTATATTCTTCTTTGAACACTTTAAATATCGCATCTGCAGTAACTTCCACATCATATGACTGATGAAGATATCTTGCTTTCCACATTCCGTCGTGGGTTAATGTTTCTTTGTTGTCGCCATTTTCATAAACAACAATTTCGTTCTGCCCCATAGGAAACAAGCACGCTTTTGAAACAGTATAATATGCTTCACGAGCTTCTTTCGCCAACGCACAATATCCTTGCATATTTTCAATTTCCTCAATTGTCATTTCTTCAATTAATTTAAGTGATATTTCCATTTTCAGCATCCTTTCTTTCTCCGTCACTACAATAATCGTCTTCATCAAACATAGTCCAAGTCGGACTTTCTGCAGGGCTGCAACTTACACCTTCTTCTTCAAAGAAGTATGAGTGAATTTTGCAATATCCTGTGTCTTTGTGATAGTGCTTGCATTCACCGCAACATACAGGTTGATTTATCGGGTTAACAGCTCTATCATCCCAATACTCGGTTGCTCCGATTTTTCGTGGAGCAGTGCCGAACATTTCAAGCCATTCGGGAAGACTTTCATTTACAGCATCAAATTCAAGCCCCTGCTGTTTACACCAATCAATCGCATTTTGAAGCCGTTCTCCCTCTCTACAGGTCCAAAGGATAAGCCCTGCCCCTTCGGCTTTTCTTTTCTTTGCCTTTTCGATAACTCGGTGTATTGGTTCACCGATTTCCGGGTATGCGTTAACACACAGAGTTCCGTCAAAGTCTATGGCAATTGCATCTCTACCCATTATCATTGCATCCTTTCTTTCGAGAGCGAAAGCACTCCTTATTTTCCATATCATAATCACAGCAAGAACAATCGCATTCGATTGGCTCATCATTTCCGTCTCTATGCAAACACTCATCACAGAGCATCATTTTTACGCCACAATACGGACAGTATATTTCATATCCGTCCTCTTTTATGTCCCATCTTAACTCGATTTCCCTGCCGCATTCGGGACAGCATTCCACAACATTTTCCCACAAAGGAACAATTTCTTCTATTGAAGACATTAAGATTGCCTTATCGTCTTTCAACCCGAAATAAAACGGTTTTTCTATAAGTCCACGCTTGTATGCAATAAAAAGTGCTACAT
The DNA here is from genome assembly GCA_045537555.1 of Acutalibacteraceae bacterium. GTDB lineage: Bacteria > Bacillota > Clostridia > Oscillospirales > Acutalibacteraceae > UBA1081. The sequence goes on from JAZSPR010000146.1 coordinate 75,369, forward strand.
CACATTTGTAAAGCATCACCTTATGTATACATTCACCCGACTTCAATTTGATTGTGTACATTTCCATTTACGGTTCCTCCGATTCTTTTTTATATTCAGGGTCCTTTACACCCAAAACAGGATAATCAACTTCGCCACCGTTTTTTATGACTACCCTGTATCGTTTGTTAACTCCTCTATTCGAGCGATTGGCAAGTGCATAAAAGGTGTCGAGGCTTGAGCATCCAAGTTTATCTCTGCATTCTCTTGCAGTTCCTTTGGCGAGCAGTTCATCGGTAAGAGCAAGATATATTTCATAGTATTTCATTGATTTACCTCTCAATATTGGCTTCTAAATCCGTTGGAATTTTTGCAAATGATATATGATAAGGAACAATCCGTAGAAAACGCTCCTATCGGTCGTTTTGCTTTGCTCCGCAATACATCATTGCAAGTTTATCATATTCTTCTTTCGAAATATATCCTCGCTGTTTCTGCTGTTTCCAATAACTCATTATGCTGTCATACTGAGATTTCAATTTTACATATTTCTCATGTATTGGATTAAGCTCTTTACATAAGGTTTCAAGCTCTGCCCTCTTCTCATCGAAATTCACAGCAAGCTCATAGCTCGGAGCTTTTGCAATGGATTCAGAACTGCAGTAACAACAAAGTCTCGGCGGTTCACTTTGTACCGAGAATTCTGCCTTACAGTATTTACATATCCATTTCTGATGTCTGCCTCTTGACATTTTTTATCACAACCTTTATTCGTTGCTTTCGAGAAGTCTTCTTGCTTCTTCATAAGCATTATCTATCTGAATGAAATATTCTTCGGTTCCGCCTGCATCGGGATGAGCATTTTTTACAAGCGTTCTGTATCTACTTTTTAACTCATCCTCATTCGGAATATGAGTAAAACCAAGCAACAAAAGGCACTGCGGAACTTCTTTGTGTTTCGGCAGGGCTTTCAGTCCTGCAACCCAAGTAGATAGCTCATATATTCCCCGTTCGGTCATACGGGCAATGTCTTCAAGAGTGAGTACAACCTGTGCGAACACATCTGAACCATATTTGACCTTATTGCCGTGAGTCTTTGCATTTTCGATGCTGTGTTCAAATCGATACATCTGCCCTTTGTACCAAAACTCAATCCAACAGGAGAACCTGTCCCAATTATAGTCGTATTTTTCCACACCGAGTCGGGACATTACTTTTTCGAGTTTTGCTTCATATGTAGCTGCATCTGCGTATTGTTTAGCCATTCTTTCCACCTCTCATATCTGCACCGCATCCCGGGCAAAAGTCAGGAGCAACAACATATCCTTTTATTGTCAGATGCTTGCATTCAGAGCACTTGAAGCGATAGTCATACAATCCGTCGCCGGTTTTTACTTCTTCCCACGAACTGCACTTCACTTCTTTAACATCTTCTGCATCCGCCAACGGGCACCAACTTGCTTTTGTGGTCTTGTCATTAATGTCAAGCACTAATTTTCTGCGTTCTGCGTGTGCTTGACAACATAATGTTTTCGTCCCTCTCTTTTCTTTTTCATCACTCCAAAATGGGTGTTGTTCTATTAGATACGAAAATACACAACCGATACAACTCTTTGGCATTTCTTTTGGCACAATATAAGCCATCACTCCGCACCGCCTTTACACGAAAATGGTTTAAAAATGGTGACAACAAATCCTCTCATTACCAAAACATATCGGTCATCAAACTCCTGTTCATCAATTTGTTTGGCGTAATTATAACCATTTATCCAACTTCTTAGTTGTGCTTCTTCTATATTTCCATTGCAAGTTGCTTTGTGCGTAAAATAATAATTCAGCCATTCGCACCATTTATCAAGGTAAAAAAACAATTGCATTTCTGCAGTTGTATTTTCCCCAATAAAATTGAACACATCTTGACTGTCAAGAAGTCGGTTTTTTGTTCCTTTTTCTTTATGCAAATTTAGTGTGATAATTTTTTTCATCGTTTTGAATCTCCTACAATTGCCAACACTGCATCTTCTTTCTTTGGGAAGACTGATATCCCAAGCTTTGGTATATCGCTCAATTTGAATTTGCCGGTATTAAGCCAACTTTCCATTTTTCCGTGTCTGTATTTTTGTCCTATAACAAAAACTTCTGACCCGAGCTTACAAGGTAGCTCAAAAATCAAATCCTTGTCTTTAAAATGAGGACAATCAAACTCTTCACTCAACAGGTTCGGCATCTCTTCATTTTCAAGCCAATCTTCATTGCATTTATCATAATGATAACAATTTTTACAAGATTTCATCATTTTGCACCGCCTTTAGCAAACTCAGGATGCTCGTGGATAGTGCCTATTATTGTTGTATTATCCCAAGTCCAATCGTTTAACGGTTGTAAGTATTCGTCCGTCTTAAATGCATAACAGAAATTTTCATCATCGAAAATTACCATAGCCCTGAATACGGAAGTTTTGGGATATCCCCAACTGTCGTCATAGTCTTCATAACACTCAACAACATCACCTACAAAAAGCTTTTCGTCACCGAGCGTCTTTCCCGTGAACTGACCTACTGTTTCAGGAATTACGCCCCTTATTGTCGGGATTATTTGGTCTTCTCTTTCATACCAACCTATAAAAGCTTTGTCGGGTTGGTTGTAAACAGGCTGATAAAATCCCTCTACATACTCACCCTTTATCTTTTTTCCGTTAAGTGTTATTTCTGATTTACCCTTTTCATCAGGGTGAAAGCCTTTAAACAAAATATCAGGCATTATTTACACCTCTTTCGTTCATTTTTGTTCCGCATTCAGGGCAAAATTTTGGTTTTCTATAACAGTCATAGTACAGCTCGTAAGATGCATCATCGCTTATTTCAAATCCACAAGAAGAGCATTCTTGATTAATATATTGGTCCTGCACCCATTCGCCGTGCTTCACTTCTGCAAGTTCTTTATTTTCACCTAATCCAACTCCGTATGACTGTAACTGTTTAATGGCAGTATCTCGCTCCCATTTGAGCTGTTCTATTGATTTAACTTCCACAACATCAGCGGTAGGTACAAGGTCTAATATTTTTTCAAAATCTACGACAGAGAGCGGCGAAACCCTTTTTGCAACATTTACCGCTGAGTCCGTGTTAATATACCTTGGCATTATTACTCATCTCCCTTTCTTTTTTCAAGGTCTGATGCCTTAAAATATTTAATCAATCCGGTTTTGTCGGTCTTGTTGATAAGAAACTCACACTTTACAACAGTTGACCTTGTAGTGTTAGGCGGCGTCTTCGGTGGAATAATCTGTACCGCTTTCGCCCAAGCAAAACTATTGCCTTTTATACGATAAAACTCGCCGATTTTGATATCAGTTATTTTCATCTTTCATCACCACCATCTGTAAATCTTATACAAAAGCGTCGGTTTAAAATGCGGACAGTTGTGATGAGTGCATTTACGCAAACTGCCGTCTCTCAAACATCTTGTTAAGCCGTAGTCGTATTTGCTTTCATATGTACACTTTTTCATTTCTGCTCACGCTCCTTTAATGCAGCTTCTGCTGTTTCTTTCGTTGGAAAGACTGTTTTCCCGAAAAAACTGAAAGGTATTTTCCAAATCTTCAATCCCATATATATTGGAGAAGTGTTATGCTCTGCGTCTTCCATAATCATTATAAAGTTTTTATCATCAAAAGCATCAACACGAAAGCTCTCTGAAACATAATCCTTTCTCACGACCCATAGCCACTGCCCCACTTCACAAGGCGGAGCAATAACACCGCTTTCAAGAAGATGTTCGGCAATCTCCGACACTGTTTCGGGTTGCACCTCGCATTCCCATTCGCTAAGAGTATCGGTTAACAACTCAATCATTTTTTCTTTCATTTCTCGGACACTCCTTTTAATTCTTCAATTCTTTTTATTGCATTTTCTGCATTGTAAGCTTGTTCCGTAATATCAATCAACGGACTGTTCCATTTTGATTTATCAAGATACACAACAGCATATTTTCCGTTGTGAGCTGTGATTTTGTTATCGAACTTGCCGTCCTTTAAAAACTGTTCGACCATTGCGACACAGGGAGTGACAAGCACACCTTTTGAAAGAAGATATTCTGCTATAAATTCTGCATTATCTCTTGCTTTTCTTCCATCTGTGTCAAGAGCATAGTCTACATCAAGTAACAACTTGACCAATTTATCCTTCATTGCTTATCACCTCTCCTTCGGATGCGTATTTCTTTTTTGCCTGCATAATGTCGTCAAGCAATTCTTCCAAATCGCATTCGCCATAATTTATATGGCACAATATTGCTTCGGCAAGATTGTTCGCATTTTCAGCTGAATTGTTCGGTATATCTTCAAGGTCAACAGTTATATCGTTTGTCAGCTTTGTGAACAAAACTGCGGTTTCTATGTTTGCTCTCGTCCTATGGTTCCGAGCTGCCACAATCAGTTTTTTTATTTCACTTCTGTTCATTTTGTGTACCGTCCTTTCTTACTCTGTCACGGCGAAAACGAATACCAACACAATACCATTGCTTTTCTAATTTTCGCACCAAGAAAAAAGCTTTTAAGAGTGATGCTGTGTACTTTTCGACAACCTCTGTTTTTTTATTAAAATCCCAATAAAAAACCTCGTACTTGTTTCCCATTTATATCATCCTTTCACTATGCTCCGGGGAAAATTCCAAGAACTGCTTCTTTGTAAATATCACTCGCAAGCTTTTCTTTCATTTCTTCGAGGTCAATAGTGACGACGGTATTCTCAGCAACTTTTATATGTCTGTAGTCGTGTTTTACCGTCATATCCTGTGCAATCGGCATTGTATATGGTTGAACAACCGAACTTACAAGAATTTTGTGCTTTTCAGTTGCTTCTGCACAAGCTTCCATCATTTTGCTGTCGCATTCAGAGTAACGCACACACTTTTTGCATTTTTCACTGTCTTTAGATATGCTTGACATTGTTCTTTTTCTCCATTTCTTTTAATGCTTGAAAACAAATTACTTCAGCTTGTACATCTGCATCTACATACCCCTTGAAACAATTGGTTTTTCGCTTTTTGTATAGGTCTGCAAGGTTTGCAGATATAATGTGCCACGCTTCCATTGGTGTCATTTCATTAGACATTGATATCACTCCTATGTGATAAATCTATATATTGCATATGTTAAAGTTAATTGAAGCAAATGTACTGTTTGGTCTGTAATTAGGTTGATTTTAAGTTTGTTTGCTTTCAGGTCGTCAACAACACCGTGGATAATTCCGTTAATAAAAAGAGCTATGATATAGAACAAACTCAATTCAAACCTCATAGCAAATGCAATAGGAATCATTATCATAAAAGCCCAACTGAAAGAGTGAATAATTAACGCAACTATGTAATCGTGTTTGTACATTTCTTTGTATTGTTCCTGCTTCGTCCACCATGATGCTTGTTTCAAATTTGCAAGCAAGCCTTTTTGTAAATAAAAGTCATCGACAATATGTAAAAAACACATAAAAATAAAAGTCATCACATATCACCTTCTTCTAAAAGCTTGTTTATTTTTCTATGAATACCGTCTGCACTGTGGAGAGAGCCTATGCCACTATAACCCATTGGCTCAACGGGATATTCTTCCTTTAACTTTTTTGCAAATTTCTTAACAGCTTCTGTTCTTGCTTTTTGGATAAGGTTTGAAAGCCCGTTACACTCTTTTTTATAACCGTTTGCCGCATTTCTCATTCCTTGCAGTTCAATTTTAAGGTCAGATATTTCAGCTTCCATCTTCATAATCTGAACTGCTTTTAAGTCTCTTTCCGCTATTGCTTCTTGGTGAAACGCTTTTGCAAGTTCGAGCTCTGATTTTAATGAAGCTTCCGTCGATTCTGTGAACTTTCTTGATGCCGTCTCAAGGTCTGTCTTTTTCTGAAGTTCGGTGTTTACGGCTTCAAGCCATTTGATGTGCTCGAGCGTGTCTTTTGCAATTGAAACATTATCACACATCTGAACATCATTTGTTTCCATATAATATTCGCATGAACTTCCCGTGCACTCTCGGCATTCTGCAAGACAATGCAATGCTTTTTTTGTTTCTTCTAATGACATATTCATTCAAAGGCATCCTCTCTTTCGATTAATTCTTTTGCTGTAATGAGTTTCTTATAAAACTTACAACCTTTTTCTATACAAGGCTTCATTTTTCTTTCCTCTTTGAAATCTTTAATGCACATCGGCAATCCTTTTCCGAATGGAAACACAGCGTGTTCACATTCACACTTATACATCTTGATTGCCATGAGACACCTCGGCTCCGGGAATCCAACCACACGAAATATTACAATCCTGTTTGTCTTTACAACCGATACAACAATTTTGCCCGTCTGCCTTACAGCATGAGCAAAGTCCATATGGATTGTATCCTGTTATACATTTGCGAGCATTGCTCATTTCAGTTCACTCTCCTTGTTTAAAAGCTGATGCACTCTTTGCTTAGAAATCCCGAGATTATCTCCAATTTCCTGAAAAGTCATTCCTTGTTCTCGCATTTGCTTCATCGAACCTCCACCTTGCAGCAACATCTCTGATTTGAGCTTTATCAATTCATCGTCAATCAGTTTTGACTGTTTTTCTGCACAGGTTTTACAAAGGTGTACATTTGGGTTGTGCTGTATATGTTCCGGAATCTGTATCTGTGTACACTTTAAGAATCCTACATCTAAGGCTTCAATTTCACCAAAAATAGTCATCTTTTTTATTTTCGGGATTTCAACTCCACATACATTGCATTTATACACAATCATTGCGGTACTCCTTTAACGCCTGTTCTGCTTCTTCTTTTTTCAGGAATACGGTATTACCAATATCACCATACGCAAGCCAAAGATATATGTCATTTTCAGTTGCAATCCTTTCTGAGATTTCAGTACAATCGGGGTGTTTGAACGGTCTTTTTGTTCTTGCACATTCGTGAGGGTCGCCCATACCACCTATTTGAAAATTTTCACAATGACAACATTCATCATACCAAATGATATTATCGTGAACATACACCGTATCCCCCACTTTACACGGCAGGTCAAGGACAAGGGATTTGTCTTTGAACAGTTTACAGATTCCTGTCGCTTCTGTCGCAATAGGGGTTGTTGTGTGGCACACATCATAGTGAATACAATCTTTACAAGTTTTCATTCTTTTTTACCTCTTGTCATAAAATCGTCACATAGCTGTTCAACATTTTTTCGATAATAAAGCTCGTGAAAATTATCAGAGTCAAGCAAAAGTTTACCTTCGTCAGTGCATTTCTTGTGATTTTTGCAATCTGCACAAATCATCACTTCTTGCCTCCTGAAAGAGCTCTTTTCTCGGCTTCAAATCCCTGTTTCTTAATCTGATAATTTACAGTGTTTTCTGTTTCACCAAAATAACAGGCAATTTCTTTCCTTGTCGAACCGTCAAAATACATTTTTCTCATTATCTCAATTTCTTTATCGGTCCAAACCTTCGGTATTCTTTTTTGCCATAAGCCTTTTCTTGTCAAGACATCAATTATTGTTGGTTCGGAAACTAAATATCGTGATGCTATCAAAGATACAGAATATCCTTTTGCATACCACTCGCAGATGGCATCTATTTCCTCCGGTGTCAGCCTTGCATATTTGTGCTGCTTAATTTTTGACGAGCGATGCTTTTTTGAAGCATTAATAACAGACGGAAGCAAATCAGGATACAAATGCCTAAAATCACCATAGGTTATGTATTTGCCCGTAGCTGCAATATACGCACTGCGGACCTTTTCGTCTTCCATTAACAAATCCTCTTCTTCTTTGGGTTCACTCCAAAAATTTATATCGTCCATTTTTATTACTCCTTATTTAATTTGCCGCATTCACTGCATTCATATAAATCAAACTTTAAAAACGAAAAAACATCGTTTCTGCTTTGTTTTGATTTTCCAAGATATTTCTGTTTTGTGTGCTTTCCACATTCCCAACAGTAGGTCTCTTGCCATTTACTTTTTACCATTTTTTCGTTTCCCTTCATCTTTTTGCACTTCTTTTAAAAGATAAGAAAGGTATTCTCTGCAGGTCCCCGAATAGTCAGCGACACTTACATATCCTTTGCCGAAAATACAAGCTTTTGATATTTTTGTGGGATGCCTTTCACATTTCTTTAAAGGACACCCGGAATACTCGCAATATGTAATATCAGCCATTTCTTTTCTCCTTGTTCCAAGCTCTTATTGCAAAGAATCTCGTCCTTTTTCTTGGTCCGGAATGAGTGCAGTTATAACAATATACCTGATGTTTCTTGTTCGTAAGCACAGGTATCGGTTCTGTATGCTTACATTTCGCACAAGGTTTTATTTTCAGTCTTTTTATAATTAACATTCTTTTTTAATCTCCATTCTATCGATAAAACAAAAGCGTGAAATTATACTTTTCTTTTAAGGTGTCTTTATACTTTTGCAAAAGCACCTTGTCATCCTTTTCAATAATCGGATTTGCATAATAGACAATTCTCTTAATGATTGTGTCTACTCTTTTTGGCTTCAATGCGAGTTTATCAAACGCAACATATGCAATAATCGTAAGTGCAAGGTTTTTCATCAAGTCTGATGTTACATTTTTGATGTCGCCACCCCTTGCAGTTTCATCCGAGGCATTATATGCATTCTTGAACTTCAGCTCAAAATCGTAGTCAGATTTAAGTATATCTTTATACATCTGCAGGGTGACTTCTTCTTTGTTTTCGGTCAGAATGCTTGCATAGTAATTGATTTTCTGCAACATGAAGTGCGTTTTGACATCTCCCCAACCGAGCTTTTCAAGAAAAGCATAAGCAGCCGCAGTGAGTATGTACTCCATTGCGTTTGCTTTGCTGTCACTTATTATTTTACTTGCAACCGTTTTCTTTGATGAAGCAAGACATCTCACTGCTTAGCCCCTCCTGTTTCATTGCTTATAACCTTGTATTCAAGAATAACACCATTTTTCTTATCTTTCTCAAAGTGAGCCAATTCTGCCTTGTCAAATTCACTCTGAGATATTTCTATGCCTGTTAATGAAGACGGTCTTTTTCTGTATGCTTCAACAGTATCATAGGTTTTTATCTTTTCGGGTTCTGAAAAGTGACGATATTCAATCTTCATTAGTTATCTTTCCCTTCAAGTACCGCTTCGATAATTTCGTTAATATTGTTGTCAATGAGATAATTCATATCTTCAAGCTGAATATCAAGCATTTCTTTTGCTACCTTGCGAATCTCAGTTTCATCAACTTTCTTACTTCCGCTTCGCAATGAAATTATCAGCTGTTCAAAAGTGAATCCGTCAAGAACACTATCATTTCTCAACAAATCAATTCCAAGTTTCCATTCATCCATTACCGGTATCCCTCTTTCCTTTACCAAATGGTAATATTTTCTTAAAATTTTAAGTGGCAAATGCCACCATTATACAATCTGAAGCTTTCACTTCCTGTTTGTTTCATACAGCCTTGATTATAAAAGCACAAAGAATAATAATGCCAACAAATGAAATTGATGCAAGAATATATCTTTTTCTGAACATTTATATTCTCCTTCCTTATATAAGAATCTGTAACTTTATCTTACAATGCCTACCTATCGAGTCAATAGGTATTTCATATTTTTACAAAGATTTTTCTTTATCCTTGTTTTCATTTTGTGAGAATCGGTATCCACACAAAGCGATACATTCTGTATCTGTTTTATCAACTAAGGTGAAGACATCCCATTCGCATCCACAGATTTTGTGCCGTTCTTTGTCACGAACAAGAACACATTCTTTTCCAAGATAAGTATAAATAGCATCGAATTTTTCTCTTTCAATGTTTTCTGTTTCAAAGTACATCCAATTTTCATCGTAGCCTTCGTATTCGTACTGTTCTTTGAAAGAAACGAGCCATTCTCTCCACTTTTCGTGTTCTGAGAGATTGAGTGCTTCACGAAAACCTTTCTCAAGCATTTTTATTGCTTCGTAACTGAAGTCACCGACCTTCTTTGCACTTGTACCGCCGTTCCAAGTGTCTTCGTTCAGTGTTTCTTCAAACAGATAGTTTCCGTTATCGGTAACAGCCCTCATAGTTATTCCGGCTTTTATCGGACAGGATGCTTCATATCCACCTCTCCACTTCGTAGTGGAGAACCAAAATACAAGGTCGTCGCAGTTCGAAGGTTGTCTGATATAAACCCTATGCGGCTTTTCAACACTTCTGTATACATCTTCTGCAGATTGCTTGCAAATCCATTTTACAGTTATGACATTTCCCATATCATTACCACCCAACTTTTGATGCCGCTTCGCAAGCACTTGTAAATCCGGCAAGCAGTCGTTTGTCTTTGTTTATTTGTTCAATTGAATAGCCGAGAGCATCAAGTGCATCTCCTGCATCCATTGTGTACCCGTATTCATGGTTGCAAAGTTCATAATAGAACATTTCCCTTATAAATCCGTTTCCGGTTTCGTCTGCATCAATTGCTTCTTGCAGTTCAGTTCCGTGATTACCGAGCATTTTTTTCAATGCAGGCAGGTCTGATTTTCTGATAAATCCGCCTGTTCTGCCGACCTTGCAAACTTTGTCTGTTTCCGTAGGTTCAAGACCAAGGTCACGCATTCCTTCTTCGAACTGTTTGTCTGAAAAGGCAAACTTAATCGGAAAGCTGTTGATTTCCTTCTGATGTCTTTTTCTCATTTCCTGATATGTGTTTTTCATTGTTTTTCCCCCTTAAAACCACTTAAAAATTATTCCGCTGATGTTTTCAACCCTGCGGTAGATGTTGCTTATTGTTACCTTTTTCTCAAGGTCAGTTTTTATACCGTTCCAAGCAAGAAGCATTTTTTCAAGCATATCGTCGTGCTTGGGGATAATAAAGTCGCATCCGAAGTTATAAACTTTTTCACCGTTGTACTGCAAAAACGGTCCGACTCCTTTGTCTTTGAAGTTAATATGTCCGATAAGAGCAGTGTTGTGCTTTTTGTAAAAACAATCAATTATTCTTCGATTGTAGTCGTTGTATATATCGTCTGCTTCATTGACATACAAAATTCCACCACAAGAGAGTGCATAATCGTTTTGCATCTTGATTTCAAGAGCAAGTTCAATCGTTAGTTTCAGTCGCTCTTTATAGTCAAGTACTCGCAGGTCTACAGAACCGTGATTTGCAAAACTCAACGAAAATTGACCGTTTACATCGGTATTCTCGAAAGAAAAGAACTGTCGTCTGTAATCATAATTAATTAACGGAAAATTTCCTGCTTGCTTTTCCAAAAGCAAGTTGTACTGATGGTCGGTGTGAGTATAAAACAAGACTGTGTTGCAATCTCTATCTGCTGCGTGATAGTTCGGTCTGAAACAAATGATATCGAGTTCCTTTGCAATCTCGTCAAGTGCTTTTTGCTGTGCAGTGTACTGAGGGGCAATACTACTGACAATGTTGCGGTTGCGATATCTGTCTTTTATTGGCTTTCCAACATAATCTTTTATGCTCATTTAATGAGTCCCCTTTCTGTATCTTTCTTCGGTTACATAGTGCGATATGATAAGTCCTGCAAGATAATCCCATATCAGGTTTTTGAGCTTCAATTTCTTGCAACAAAAACTTAATAACTCATAAATGCTGAATCTCTCCAACTTATCCTGTATGGCTCCACCATAAGTCATCGTTCCTGTTTCATCAGGATTGATGCTTTTGATTTCTGCTTCGATGTCATTACAATTCATATTGTCATGCTCTTTGAGAACTTTTGAAACATCTGCATCTGTGTCAGATTCCTCAGAAATTATTGAAATCCCGTCGGTTCTTCCGTTTGCTATATCACTTCTTATTTCGCACATTACTGCTTCCGGAATTTCTTCGACTCCGACATCTTTGTTTTTATGCTCAACATTGAGAATTGCATTCCATTTAAAAATTTTCAAGCTTATGCACTCCTTTTTAAGTTTTTCAAAAACAATTCCTGATAATGACGGGGTAAAGCATCTATCGCAGCCAATCTGATTGCATTTTTTCTGTCCTTGCCTTTCATCAATCGGCTTTCCCAATCAACAGGTTCGATGTATTCTTCAGGCACGAAGAATCTTTCTCCGTCAGCTTCGATACCGGCTCTTCTCTCATCTTTTCGTGAATATGGATTATAGCAAGTGCCAAGCCAAAAGCATTTACCGACTGTTCCTTTCGGGATTTTTCGACCTCTTACAACAACGACTTCCTCTCCGACCTGAATCTTTTTCGCCTGAAGAGGATTTATCCGTGTATCAAAGATGCTTTTAGCATTCGACTTGTAATATCGATACACTTTTCTCAGCGTTTCAGGTGTTGCATCGATTTCAGCCGTTCCATATCCACCGCAACGAGTTGTGTCGTATTCAACATGAACAACCTTTTGCTGTTCTTCGTCCCAACAAATCGCATACCAATCAGAATCATCGTATCCGTTTCGTTCATATGTCGAAAGAACACATCCTGCATACTGTGGTTCCGACTTACCGTAAATGTTTGTATGTACAGCCATTGCTGTTCCTCCTTATTTTTGAATCGGTAACTTTCCAAAACTATTGCTTCGGCTACTACCGATTCTTGTTTTATTACCGTAATCTTATCTTATATTACCAATCGGTAAAAGTCAATATGTTTTTCGAGATTTTTCAAAATATTTTCGGAAATATCTGTTTTTAAGGATTTGCCTTGCGATTTGTCTTATGCGGCTATATTTTTGTCTATAATAAAATTGGTCCAACAATATCAAAAGTCTTGTTATAGGCTGTTTTACGGAATATTACTGAATGTTTTTATATCTATGTAAAACAAAAAAATCCTCTCGACCAAAGCCGAGAGGACTGTTTTAATATTATTCTGTTTTTGGCTGTTTATTGATTTCTGTTCCGTGTTTCTGAATGAAAACAGCAGCATCCGAGGCAGATACAGGAGTGATTCTGTCTTTCGCACCTTCCCAAGACGAATATTCAGCAAAGAAGTATCTACCTTCATTGTCGATATACAGTTCACGAGCCTTGCCGTCTGTATATTGATTTTCTCCGTCTGCATAAAAGTTATTTGAAAGAGCATCTGCAGTGGCAGTATCATAAATAACTCTATCCACCATTGCTTTTACTCTGCGACCTGCACCGGGAATATGTTCTTTTACTTGTTTTCCTGTTTCTTTGACGGTGAGGGTGATTTCAACACCGATAGCATCGAGCAATTCAAGAAACTCATCAGCTCTTAATGACTTGCGTACAAGTTTTCCGCTCAACTGCTGTGGAACCCAACCAACTGATGCTGCCGCCGCAGCTTGTGTTTTATTTGTTGCCTTCAATGCTGCTGCAATAAGTTCATTTGCCGGCATTGTTGCACCTCCAATCGTTGTGATGCAACCATCATACACCAATTTGTTGATATTGTCAACATTTTTCTGAGAATCATTCATTTTCCTGTTTCTCCCCTTTTGTTTTTAAAAATCATCATTTCTGTTTTATCTCAAGGTCTTTATAACGGATTCTCTTTCCGCTTTTTCCTGCTCCGTACTTGGATAAAACGGGTCAAGTCCACGATGCCTCCTGTCTTTGTGCCAACCTTTGTAGACTTTGATATCACGCTCATCAATACTGTAACCACATCCGCCGCTTGTTCGGTTATGAACAAGCAAAGGTCTTGGTCTGCCAACTTTGTATGCTCTTAAAACTTCATACTTTCCTATTGGCTCTTCAATCGTCCAACCGGTCTTTATCAAATATCCTTTCAGGTCCGATAACAGCCCATGTTTTACTGTTGTGTGGTTTGCCACGGCACATACCCCCTATATCTCGATTTCATAATCTATAAAAACATCTTCAAAGTCGATTCCGAGTTCTTTCTTGCACAACATTTTTAATGTTTCAATGGCATCATCAAAATCCCAACGGGAAGTGTTTTCTTTTAAGATATCGAGATATTTTTTTATTCGAGCAATATCACCGTTCGTGAGCTCATGAGCTGTTGAAAGAATGCGGACTAAACAATCGCCGTCGATAATCTTTATGTAATTCATGCTTCGTTCCTCCTTTTTTCAAGCTCTGCACAAATATCGTAATACCTTGTTCTTGCTTTTTCCCAAGCAGAGAGTGTCGGTAGTTTTGCGAGCCTCATGCCGTCACCCCAATTACCTTGAGGCTTTATCGTTTCTTCGTGGTATTTCTCCCAAGCCTTGTCTTTCATCTTTTCAAGAGTTTCGGTCTTATATCTGCTATAGTCAGGCATCTTTCTTCTCCTTATAGATTATATCAAACGCTTTTCTTGCAGTATTTATTACAACTTCATACAACTCTTCGATTGAATCTGATTCTGTAAAACTGCAACATATCGGGTCTTCGGGGGTTCCATCGTGAATAGGTTTGAACTGAACTTCAAAAAATCTATTTTCTGAACCATCTGATTTTCCCCATACTGTGCAAAACACATTCTCCGGAAACAAAATTCCGGCATTTTGCTCAACACAAAACTCGTCATCCCAATTTATATCGAGCTCTTCGATTTCAATTTTTTTTAATGCATCAGCGACTTTGTTTTTCACAACTACAGCAATCATATAAACTGCGTAGTTGATTTTTATTGCGTGCCGAATAACTTTTCTATCAATCATTTTCTTCGCAAAATTGAGATTCCAATTTTGAAACCACCCGATGTGCGTTATTTTATCGAAAACATAAACATTTTCACACATCATAAGGTCATCAAGCGATGTAACCGGTGGTCCGGGGAAATATTTGCGTTCACTCATCGTCATCACCTACATAGATATTGAACTGTGATAATTTTTCTTCGATGATATTGTCAATCTTTTCATAGTCAAAAAGGCTTTCCTCGCCGTCATAAAGAGCATCCCTGACACCATTAATTACTTCCGCTGTCAGTTTTTCTTTTGGAATATTCAAAACTTCTTCAAGTCTGAAAGGAGCTTCGTTCCATATCCAACTTTTTGTTGGTATTTTGCTGTAATAGTCTTTACAACCTGTTGTGCTTGTTTCGGGACAGACTTCATTTATAAGTGCAAATCTGCAGTTACCTGAAGCATTAAATGCACAGTCTTCTCGTTTGCAAGAAAATGTCAACTGATTGAGGTAGTAAAGGCGTTCGGTCGTAACAGTATCAGCATTGCTATTTTGATAAATCAATGAGGCAACACCTTTGCTGTATCGTTCGTCAAACCACTCCCATATCTCAAACTTATGAGTACCGACCGGGAAATGCTGATATTCAGCTTCACTTTCATCTGTTTCAGGATTAAAAGGTATATCATCAAGTTTAGCCCACATTTCTTCAAGCTTTTTATCTCTTTCTTTTATAGTTGTCATCCGTATATCACCTCACCGAAAATTGCATATTGGATAATTGCATCTGCATCAGCTGCATCTATATTGCAAGTATCAACAATGCCGTTTGCGGTCACACCGCCAAACTCGTTTGCACCATTCTCCACCCACAACTTAAATCCGTTTATAAACATATCAAGCGTAAGCTCATACACTTTTTCTGATTCCATATCGTGCAGTCTTAATGTTCCGCCTCTTGAAATCTGCTCACTTGCATATTCACCGAGATAGTCTCCGACAACTTCTGCCGTATTACACCAATAGTTGATGCCGCCTTCAAATGCTGCACACATTATGTCATCGATATCTTCCTCTTTGATGTTTACATTTATCTGAACTATCAGGGAAATCGGTTCTCCGAGATAGTGCTGTGTTCGCACCCAATCTTCATATTCGAGCAAACTTTTACAACAATCAAGGTTCGTTGCCTGTCCCTCGTTATAACTGTTGTGTGTAGGGTCATCCCAAATATTACCACCAACGCCGAGGAACGCCCCCCAATAATTCTCATCAGAGTCGTTGACCTGCTTCGAAAGGCGTTTTGCTTCATCTTGGTCGATGTTGTAGGTGCAAATTGAACCTGCATCGTTGTAACTGAAAACATAAACTTCAGCTCGACGGCTATACAGGTCATTGCCGTCATTGATAAAATCAAGCATCTGCTCCGCAGTTTCAAACTTCATATCGTATCCCCTTTTCTTTTTATTCTTTAATTTCTTCAAGCACAAGCCTGTAGCCGAGTTTTTCCATTACGCTGTTAGCGTAGTCAATGCAATAGGTTATAGGTGTAACATAAAATTCGAAATCTCCGCAGTCTTCAACACATATCCACACTCCGATGTCATTATCATCAATAGTGTTTCCGAATGCATCACGAAGAGTTTTGATTTCTTCCTTATTTTTCGCTCTGAACCAAAGATAATTGTGCGATTCATAGTTTTCGCCTCCGTTGAAAGGCAAAAATCCTTCAAGCTCTGTACAGTTTTCGACGGTTTTCTTTGCTATTTCTATTTTTGCTTCTCTTTCATAGTTTTCGCAAATTTTTTTGTCAGAAAACTCCTTTCCGTCAAATGCAACGAAAATCTGTTTCTTCTCAAATCTTATTGCTTCTTTTGTGATTACTCTCATCAAACCTCTCCCTTTCTTGACTTTCTCCTGCCTATATGTTAGAATGTCAGCGAAGCCGGTGGCAGGTATCCGGCTCCGCCCCCTCTTACTGAGGGATGTTCAAGTCAGATTCTTTTTCGTTGGTAGCGGTCAAGGAGTCTGACTTTCGTTTTTTGTAGCTTCTGTTGAATTTGCTATGTAATGCAAGCAGTCAATTGTTTCTTCTGCGGTCATCCCTTTGGATTTCAACCAATCAGACAACCTTGCCATTTCAGTAGCGGTCATTCTTTCATCCACTTTCTTGCACCTCCTGCCAAGGTATAAATTTGTAGGATTTAACCTACATACTTATCTTACAATACCTACCGCCTAAGTCAATAGGTTTTTCTTAAAAATAAACGGAAATGTTGATTTTTTCAAATCAGGTTCAGTCGGCAGTTTTCATGCTGTCGGCTGTTTTTTTCTGTTCAAATTTAGCTTCTAAATCGAATGGAAATATTTCAAATGATTGTTTGTAAGCTGCAAACCGAGGGAATGGCTCCTATGGCTTCGATATTTCCGTGTTTTGCTCAAAATCATAAAAATCTTCGTCACAGCAGAAGCATTGTGTGCTGTAGCCGGGAATGAAGCTCGGAAACAGAGATTCACCACATTTTTTGCATTCACCAACTGACTCATACATATCATCAATAATACCAATTTCAACCGATTCACCATCAATGGTTTCAATAACGAGATTCTTACTGCTCCTTCCGTTCATACCCTTTCGAATTTCTTCTACTTCTTCTTCATTCAAATCAGCAAACATGATGCTTTCTTCAGGTTCATCTTTGCAAATTACTAAGGCATATCGTTTCATATCTTTGCTCCTTTTGGTGCATGAATCTGCTTCAGCGTATTTCTCCAAAGTGAAGAAACTACACCATAAACACTACCAACTCCCCAACCGTCTTCTCCGTCAGGCAATGCCGAACGGATAAATCTTACGGGGATTCGCACATCTTTTTCAAGACTTATTTCAAGAACGGAGCCTGCCCCATTCCAAGGGTCAAACAATCCGCATTCGGTATTTTTGCCGAGGATGACATATCCGCAATAAGGTCTTTTTGTCGCATCATATTCGTGCCCGTTTTTATCCTGAAGCTCAACAAGAGTGTTCAGTTCGATTATTTCTTGCAGTGTCATTTTTACAAGAAATGTTAATGTATTCATTTGCGTACTACAGTTCAGCAATTCCGTTCTAACTGATTTTAAGAAACCGTCCGGAAGCTTATCATCTGACGGTTTGAGAGCTTTCTTCAACTGCGTTTTATTGTATCCCTGCTGACGAGCTAACCAAAGGATGCTTGCCTTTTCATCAATGGTCCATTTTTCGTTTGCTCCATAATGAGGATAAATCGTGTTCAATGTATAGTCGCAGTTACCGTCACCGGTGTCGAGCATTATTGTGCAACAATATTCTTGTTCTAAATAATGGTCATACGGAAGCTCAACATAAACATTGTTTTCGAAAAACTCATCAAGAGTCTTTTGCTGTTCCTCTGTTAATCCTTCGGGACATAGACCGTCTTCTTCGGTCAAAGAATCGTATGCAAAGCGTTTCAATTCGTCATAGGCTTCAATTTTTGCATCAAACCAAGCATCATCCATTTTTTCACAAAAAATAACCCACGGGTCGTCTGCTGTTGCTATTTCTCCAACAGATTTTGCATCAAATTCATCCCGGTAATCTGCAAATAATTCAATACGATATGTGCCGTCTTCCATGCAATTCCAACCGCCAACTTCTTCAGAAACGATTGCTTTTATTTTGGCGACGAGTTTTTCTTCAGTCATAATCATTTCCTCTCAATCCGTAGCATTCTCCTTTTACCATATCATCAAGAATTTCAATAATTGATTCTGCATTAATTTCAGCAGGGCAAAGGAGCTCAAGGTCATATATAATTCTTGTGAGCTTCGAGTATGCCGTTTCTCCTTTAACAGTCAGTCCTGTTTTGCTTGTATCACCCTCACTATAATAAATAGTTCGGTAAGAATTCTTTCTTACAGGCTTCTTACACTTAAAATGTTCACGCAGGAGCTTTTCAAGGGACATTCCATTTTGCGGTGACGGGTGATTTTTTTCAGGTCTGATGCCTTGTACAATAAATGCAAGGTCATCAAGCATCTGATGGATTGCCTCCGCATCCTCGACAAGTGTTTTTGCGTCCGGGACACCTGAGACTCTACCTTGAGCTTCAAGCCACATTGTAATGTGTTCTTCTTCATCAAATTGTGCTGCATAATCAATCACTTCGTTTGCAATGCAGCTATCACTTCGCACATAAATACTAAAACTAAAATCTTCACCTGCAGGAGAATACTGTGAGAATTCGTAACCTACTTCGTCAGAATTACTTTTACGAAAGGAATAAACAGCCCACCCATATTCTTCTGCCAATGCAATTACTTCAGCTTCTGTTAATTTCTTCACGATTCAATCACCTCATTCTTTAATTTCTTTGTAATGGTCGGATATTTCAACGGGATTCAACGGGTCAAGACCGTCGTATTCTTCATCAAACTGCTTGAGCATTTCTTCTTTTGTCAAAAGCTCGCCTGTTTCCAAACTCATATAGAGCATTTTCATTCCCCCTTTCTATTGATAAAGAACATAGATACCGGGGTGTTCTGCATTTAAAGCGTCCAACACATTTTCCGCATCCTTCTTTTCGTAAAAAACAAGAGCATCATTGAAGTCGCCAAAAGCAACACCATATGAATCGTATTGCTCCAAGTACATACCTGTTTTCTCATCTTTGATGAAAGCTTCCCATCGTTTTTTCATATGACTGTTCCTTTCTGATTTACCGGTTGGTAATTTCTTTAAACTTATCTTACTTCGCCTACCTACCGTGTCAATAGGTTTTACGGATTTTTACAAGAGTTTTTCATAATAATCAATACCGTTTATACACCGACCATATCTTTGCCAAACTGTTCGAGTTCGGCACGATTTTCAATACGAGTAGCAAACAAATTTCGTTCTGTTGTTTCATGCCAATAGTAGCCGCCTGAGTTGGCTATGTATATCGGGAATGATTCTTCAGGAATTTCTATTAACTTGGCGAATGAGTCCAACTCGCACTTGCGTTTTGCTTCTTCAGATATATCTTCGCATTCGCCATTTCCGGCATATCCGCTGCATTGTTGATAATATCGGTCTTTTCGGTGGTTCTTACTGTGCTTCATTGCTTGCTCATAACTCATTTAATCATTCACATCCATTCAGTTTTGATATAAGGTAAGGTTCCACGCTTCTCCGAGCTCATAATAACATCCGTACTTTTGAAAAATTTCATGTAATCCCAACACGACACTCTTTGCGAACTCATAACTGTATTCTCCATTGCAATTGATGCAATCATAAAGAGGACCTTCAAATGTCATTGTGAGTATTTCGCCTACATGTTCTGTTACGGTTTTTGGGTCAACATTTTCAAGCTGTATCAGCGTCTCCTTGTCGTTATATGCGTAGGTTCCATTCCTGTCTGATGTGCTGTATGCTCTTCCGTTAAAGTAGATTGTCGTATCAATCCATATTTCTTTGTCTATCAGAAACTGACGAACCTCAATCGCCATTTTCTCTATTTGAGAGGGTGTTATCTTTACCATTAACAATTCTCCTAACTACCAAACGGTAACTTAATGCTGTGAAAGGCTGTGTAATCGCTTTTTATAACAGGTGTGTAATTTGTTAAACCCGACCGAGAAATCAATTGTAGGAAGTTTTGCAAAGTTTTTTAATCAATTTAAAGCAGTGTCTTTTCATATGCTTCAACCTCGTCAAGTCGTGCCAAAATTTGATGTGTCAACCAAATATCCCTTGGGGTGTATCCGCTTGCACCTGAGTCAACAACTTTTATGTAGAATCCTTCTTTGACAGCAACTTCAAAACCATAGTCAGCTTTGCTGTGCCTCCAAGCATCTATCAGCTTTACTTTGTGTTTTTGAGCTTGTTCAAGCGACATTGTTTTGCAATTCTTCAATATCAATTGCCGGGCAGTTTTATAGTTCATCCTTCATCACCTGATACCAAAATATTCTGCTGAGTCTTGCCGCCAAGAGCCCACTGAGTATTCTGAACAAGTTGTGTGATATCCTTGGGATATCCCCTGTGCACAACCTTGCATTGTTTATCCCTTGTCGGATGAATCCCGAATGGCAAGTCAAAATCTTTTGGGAAAATCCATAAATGGTACACATCCATAACATCAACAAGATTCTTTTCTTTTGGAAAAACTTCGATTGCCAATCTATTTTCACCGAACAGCTCATTTTTTATCTGCTGTTTGACGCTCCAAGGAATGTCACGCTGACCGGCTGTCGAAAACTGATTCTCATTGTGTTCGATTTTCAGAATGGTTGCGTGCTCTACTTTGCCAAGGTCTGTGTTCAGGAGTCGGCTTGTAACCTGATATCCGTCGTCACTATTCCAACATCTATCCATCTGCGGCATCCAAGTTCCCTGATAAACGCCCATTGTGTCGTGCATATATTTGGGCGATATAGTTTCTTTCCATATTCTCGGCATTTTAATTCTCCTCTCTATACCCTATCCCGTTATAGTTGTAATTACCTTTGCGTATTTCCGTTTGGTCCGCTTCGACAGCATCTCTGTAGTCTGCTCTCTGTCGTTCTTTTTCCTTGCATTTCATACAGATGCAATCTTCATTATACATTGACATTGTTCTCCCGTTTGCTAACGAACAACCGCATCTATCACAATATTTCTGTGTGAAAAATTTATCCATATATGCTCCTTTAAATCTTTCTTTTAGTGTGTCGCATTGAAATTTTCAATCGCCCACTTATTGCCCGTTGCATATACTGCATTTCGGCAACGCTCATATGGTGTTGCCGGTCTTGTATATTCTCGTTCTGTATTTGATTCAATCGTTTTTGACTTTTCAAGCTGTTCCATTATTTCATCTGCATTATCAGATTCATAAGTAATAGCATCGTTTTTAACAAAAATAGTTAATTTATATTTCATTAAAATTCTCCTCCTTGTTTCTTTATAAGCTAAACTGCTATTTCTTCGGTATCATCCATTTGAACCCAAGGCAACCCTTGCTCACTAAGCATCTTTTTCATATCTTCGCAAGACCAATCAGTCCAACGACCTTGCTCCCAACCATTTTCGATAGGTCCGATGCAGCCTCCGAAATCACCGTCACAAACTCTGCGGAAACCATTTTCGAGTCTCTTAGGGAATTCTGCTTCCCATTTTTGTCTTAATTTTTCGAGCCGGTCTGTGCCACAGCGTTCGACTCTTTGCCTTTCTCTAAGGTAGAGCCATGACTCCTTCGGGAGTCCAATACAATGCAGAGTCTTTTTTACTGATGTTGCCATAACTTTTAATCTCCTTTCAGGATTTGTTATTCTTTACTTTATCTTAACATAACCTATCTAAAAGTCAATAGATACACGGATATTTTATAAATATTTTTTGAAATAAATATAACCATTTATAAACAAGTAAAAAAATACCGTTCGGAAAGTTTTCTACACACCATTTGGCTAATGGAGCTTTTGGAAATATATCAATTGATATATTGTATGAACGAATGCAAAGGAAACGCTCCTAATGGCTTTTTTTCTTGCATAAAACAAAAAAAACGGCTTTATCAGGGATTGCTCCCGTCAAAAGCCGCCTAAATCCATTGGAAATTATTCAAATGATGTAGTATATGCCCGAAAGCAAGGGATTGTCTCCTACGGACATTATTTGATTCCATACAACTTTTGTTCAAGTTGTTTCTTCTCTTTTTCAAGAATACCAAACCTCTTCCACATTTCATCTTCATCTATTTCACCTGTTCGATACAAAGACCTGACAATCCGGATGTCTTCTGAAATCATTTTGATTCTCTCATAAGCCTGCTGATGCTCTGAATCTCTAACCCTGACTTCTTCTTGCCATTTTTGCCACAATGGGGTATGAAATTCTATCCATTCAAGCGGTGGAAGATTCACAGTCGGATAATCTTTCGTCTTGTCATCTACATTAAAAGCCGGATGCAGTGTCAAAATGTAGTATATTTCGTACAAATTCATATCTGCTTCGGTTTGCAATTCTGAATATTCAATTTTACTAACCTGTTCTATGTGTATTGTCCGATGCATAGGCTTACTGAACAGATGACCTCTAATCCGGTCTGTCAGTTTTTGTTTAGTTCTTCCTACATAGACTATTGAATTTCCATAATATATCCGATACAGATAAAAACCTTTCTGCTTCATTATTCTATACCTCCAATGTCAACCCTGCGAATGATGCAATACCAAAATTACCTTTTGAGCAATTATGAGGCAAATAGGGCGGAGCATTGCCCGGCAGTTGCTGTTGCGATGCAATCATTCCGAGTAATTTCGGTATATTCTCGAATTCAATTTCAACAGGTTTGCCGTATCTTATTTCTTTATTACATAAGCGACATTTGTATGTAAAATAATACTTCATTTCCATTGCCTTTTCACTCCTTTAATATGCACATTTATTTGTCTTTTTGCAGTAGGAGCTTTCGGTGTAGGCATCCAAAATGTAAAATCAAACGGATTGTTTGCCACAGAACGCCAATGGTAATACCGGACATTGCTTGTTTTGTGTATTGCAATGACACACATATTTTCATCTGAATCTGATTCGGTTGGGACTCTATCTTCAATACAAATCCACTGCGACAAAGCTATGTTGTAGTTCTGCAGATAATGAAGAGTTCTTGCTGAGTAATCACATTTGCCATTCTCAAAGAATCGGCATCCGTCACATCCCGGTTTGTCTGTTTGCAAACAGGTTCTTTCAGGGTGCGTAAAGGCATCTGATATAATCTGAACGATTTTTGCTATTGACTGATGCATTAATCTTTCTCCTTTTCATGGCTGAGTATAGCTTCTATTGTTTCATTATTGGCTAAGTGTGCATTGCAAAGAGATTCACAGTGCAGATGCGTGTATTCACAATCTATACCGTTTTTATCAATAAACTCCGAAATAATAGCGTCAGCAGACATAAAGGCATTGGCTGCTTTTTTTCTGCGGTCTAAAGCTTGTATTACATACTTTGGTACTTTCATAATCAACCTCTCACGAACTTGCTTTGAAATTGTATATAGGAATCAATCGTTCTTTTATTTCAACGGTAGGTTCGATACATTCCATTATTTCCTTATAATCTTTATAAACAAACGGTGCTTCGTCGAGTGTTTCGCTATTGATGCAAGTCGAGAATATACCTTCCATTTGTTTTTCGTACTCTTTTACAGTAAATACTTCTTTTGCTTTTGACCGAGAATAAAGTCTACCTGCTCCATGAGGAGCTGAACAGTTCCAATCGGTATTGCCTTTGCCTACACAAATCAAAATACCGTCACGCATATTAAGGGGGATGACGACCGTTTGTCCTTTCTCTGCAGAAATTGCACCTTTTCTCAATATCATGTTTTCAATGTCAATATAATTATGAATGGAGCTTATCTGTTTCGTCGTGCTGCCATTCATGTTATCGCATATTGCGAACAGCATTTCAAAGCGATTATCAAAAGCAAAATCCTGCATTATTTTTATATCGTGCATATAATCATCCATATCTGTGCCTGCGAGATAACATAAGTCACGATTTATACTGATTTTGTTTTCTGCAAGCCACTTTTCTCTGAATTGCGGTTCAATTGTTTTTATCTGTTCATTAAGCAATCTATGATTGTACTCTTTGATTCGTTTTTCGGCAAGTTTCTGATAATATGCTGCTACTTTCCAACCGATGTTCCGGCTACCGCTGTGTACCGCCAACCATCCGTCTTCATAGGCTTCGATGAAGTGATTGCCTCCGCCGAGTGTACCGAGTGATGTCATTGCTCTTTCTTTTGTGTCCTTATCAAGATGCTGCCAACAACGAAGATGATGAAACGCCCACGGGCGTTCATTTTTATGTGTTTCCTGACCGAAGGGAACATTCTTTCTTATAACCGCATCGAGCTCTTCAAGGCGTTTTTCAAAATCAATATCTGTTTTTACAAGTGTAACACCGCATCCGATATCAACACCGACAAGGTTAGGACAAACCTTATCGGTAATCTTCATTGTTGTGCCGATTACGCACCCTGCTCCTGCGTGGCAATCAGGCATTATTCTTATATCAGCATTTTCGCCGAGTGGAGAATTAGCCATTTCAAGAATTTGAGAAATCGCTTCCTGTTCCACAGTTTTTGCGTATACGAAAACATCACCGTGTTTTGTATTATAAATCATCCTGAATTCCTCCTTTTTCTCCCTTGCAGCAAAAGTCATTTTCACAAATATTGCCTTTCAATCCATAAGGATTGTCGCATCTATACGCAACAGAATTTGCAACTAATCCGATTGATTGCTTGAAGCTGATGCAATCCTTGCATCTGATTTTTACAACATCATCGTTGTTGATGAAGTCATCACATTTCTCTCCATCAGTTCTTGATGACCAATCAACTGATGGACTTATATCTGTGGCAAGCTGATAACCGTCACACACATCATTGTGAGCACAATTTTCACAAGTCATTTTTTGTATTCTCCTTTCACCGGATTATCGCTCATTTTTGCAGTACATTCAGGGCAGTGCTTATACTCTAATGGCACTCCAAATCCACATACAGAACATAAATAATCGTGTCCGCAAGGCTTGTAATCTTTGCGTATCCAATGTCCGTGCTTCACATCCACAACATCGGCGGTGGGTTTGAAATAAATGCACTTATTTTCAACTTCATTGACACCAAAAAATCTATCATATTTGCAACAATATTGATGTATGCAATCAGGACATCTTGCCATCACTCAGCACCGCCTTTCAAAGCTTTTTCTACAAGTGCAAATATTTCTTCAAGTTCTTCATCATCCGCACTCACATTTTCTCCTCTTGTAGAAAACCTTTTTCCTCTTTCAGCAACATTATTTTTCACCGATTCTGCAAGTTCTTGAATTATATCCACCAAGAATTTATTATCACAATGATAGAACATTCTTGTTATCTCAAACTGTTCTGCTTGGTCAACATTGGCGAATAACCTAAGTGCTAAATCAGCAAGTTCTTTTTTCTTCATTCCTCTCCACTACCTTTCAAGTCTATCCACTCATATTCGCTTTCAAGTTCTTTCGGCATTTCTTTTAATACCTCGTGAAAAGCATATACAGGGCAACTTCTTGAATGCTCTTTATATTCGAGCCACCAACAGACACACCTTTCATTATCCTCATTCCAACCAACTCTATGACGAACAAATGCATCTGTAACGGCAATTGTCGTGTCGTTTGTAATGTTCTTTTCATCACAATACAATGTTATTGCCATTTCCTTTGTGTATTTTTCTTTTGATACAGCAAAATCATCATATCCGCCGTGAAAAGAATCATATTCAAATTTGCTCATTTTTTAACTCCGCCTTTCAACGCATCTACTATATCTATATAGCCATCGATAATATCAAGTATCAATTCTCTGTTTTTACCTTCCCTGAAAACACAAACTCCGTTTTCGTTGTTTTCTTTCACTCGCTGTTTGAATTGTTCTTCTGTTTCGTGTGGATATTTCATTTTTTCACTCACCTCATTTCTCGGTTGGGCGAGCAACAACCTCTAAATTCTGAATTATTCCCTTTTCAAACCATTCTTTTCCTGTCGCAAAATGATTTCCGCTTGCCATATCGAGAACGGAATAGAACTTTTGCCCGTTGTCCTCAAACTCTCCATCAATGACAAATAAAGCACCGTTTATTTTGCTTTTCAGCATTGCACCCTTCATTTTCTCTTATCTTCCTTTCTCAAATCAACCTGCTTGTTATGTTCAATAATTTCAAGAGCTGATTTTGTGTATCCGGCACGCATACAGGAGAGGCAGATTTCGTGTCCGTCCTTGTCGAGCCTGTAGAATGTACCCCTTACCGTTTTTCTTTTTCCACAATAAAAACAGTGCATAAATTATGGCTCCTTATCCCAATTGTTAAGCTCTACATCAAAGCCGAATTTTCTCAGTTTTTTTTCATAATTCTTATATGACTTACCATAAAAGGTATGCGTGCTTAAATATGCCCGGTCCTTGAAATATTCTGATGCATTTATATCTGCATCTTCATTCTTTGGGAGAATCCATCCGCATCCCATTTCAGTATCAATTTCAAGTCTGTGTGTTTCGGATTCCAACCCGACAAGGTCGTTCCAATCTTTAATAAACTTTGGCATTATTTTTCCTCCAACAATGATTTTCCACAAGTGGGACAGAAGTTTAATTCATAACCATAATATGTTGCTTTTCCGGTGCAGATTTCTCCTTCAGAACTCTTATAATATGACTTTTGAACAATCGCAGTTTCCCAACCATTGCGGTATTTATCATTTCTGCAAACTGCGAGTTCTTTAAAATTCTTGAGTTCTCTGCAAAAAGGACAGTCTTTTTTCTTGCTCATTTTCGTTTCACGGCTTTCTTTTTGTTTTTAAGGCATTATTTCGGTTTGCGTTATCGCTTTATAATAATTGCAACCCTTTTCTGTGCATTGATAAATCGGTCGGTTGATATCTTTTTTTATGATTTGCTCACGAACACAAACAGGAGCTCCTGCACCGAATGGGTGCAAACAATTAATACATTTGCAAACATATCGTTCAAAGTTAGACATACAACATCATCCTTGGGGGTTTATATATGACAAAATATTATCAACTGCTTTTATTGCCAACTCACGATATTTTGCGTTTTGGTCTAAGAATTGACCTAATGTAAGTGTTGGGTGCTTTTCCCAATTATGTTTTACATAACGAGTTATTGCTGTCATATTGCTTCTTATAACAAAAAGCAAATCATTGATATTTTTCTCTTCAACAACGGCAGAAGTTGCAGAATCTTCTATATCTTCAACAAGAACACATTTGCAATATCCCAAAGCCTCGTCAAACATAAATGTTGCTTTTTCTAACAATAATCCTGTTTCAACATACTGTTTTCCTTTTTCATACTGTTTTCCTTTTTTATCTGGATGCTTTTTTGCTATTTTATGTTTATCAGATTTGAAACAGATGATTCTGACAGGTTTTTCAATCTGAATTTCTGTTGATTCAAAAGGAAACTGTCGGCAATACGGACATTTTATTGTATCGGCTCGCTCTTCGTCTGAAAGTTCAAACCCGGTCCAATTTGGAGTTGTGTCAATCGTTACGGCGTTTTCTTCATGCTCTTCTACACAATGTGTATAATATCCGTCACTACCGTCATGGTTAAAAACATCAACCATCAATGTTGACATTTCTTTTCCGCATTTTTCACAAAACACTTACATTCTCTCCTTTCTCATTTACCATTCGTCGGTATCATATTCAGGGTGTTCGGAATTATAACAATCAACACAAAGCCACCCGTTTGAAGATTCGTTTGTTCGAATCATATCGCTCTGTTCGTGCCGCTCACCACATATGCCGCATTTTCTGTAATATTTGCGTTTCTTTTTCTCTTCTGCATATTTCTGATATAAGGAAGAACCGTTTCTGCCATTATAAAGCTTATGAAGTGCGGAACCTAACCCGTCTTTCAGCATTGGTGTTACTATATCTTCTGCACTCTCTTCCATCAGCTCCATCCATTGACCGCATACATCTCTCAAACACTTGGCTTCTTTTTCTGTCAGATATAAATTCATTTGACTTCACCTTTTCTACTATAGGATGCTCCAAGTGCCGCAAAGAAACGAAGTCTCTTGCTTGATAACTCACTTTTTTCAGCATCTGTCATCCTGTCAATCTCTCTTCTGCCGTCAATCCCCTTCTGTATGCATCGAGAAAACAGACAAAGACACGCCGGCTCTTCGTCGTAGATGCTACATTCAAATATATGCCTTGCTACAGGCATAGATTTTTTTGGTCCTACGCCACAATCGTGAAAGTAAACCCACTTTTCCCGGTGGGCATCACACCATTCCTTGAGCTGAAGCATACAATCGTCAAAGTTATTTCCTTCGACATAGAAACCTTTACCTTCATCATATTTGCATCCTTCATAACCTTTTCTTGGCATTTCCTGATAAATCATTTTAAATCATCCTTTCAGTATGGGTCATTAAAGTTCTTTACCTTAACAACATCTCTTATATTTTTTGCCACTTCCGCAGGGACATGGGGAATTCCTGTGCGAATCACTTGGTGGCATATAACAACCACTGCAGAGAAATTCTATATTACCGTTAATGCGTTTAATTTCGCATATATCGGCAGGTTCAGTCGTTATTCGAGCATTCATTCAATCTTTTCTCCTTTAAAAATTTTTCCATTGCTTCATCGCTTATTTCATGGTCTTCTATAACAAGATTAATTTCTCCCGGCAACACATTAAACGCATCAATGAAACTCGGGCATATATCACAGCTGTTATGATGACCTTTGTTTTTAGCACAAATTTCATTGTATATACAATCTCTGCTATCCCTCATTTTTTAACTCCTTAATGCTTTTATTGCCGAATCCCAATCGAAGAAGACTGTGTGTCCGATGTCGTAAAAGCTCTTGTATGAGTATGTCTTGTCTGTTACAAGGTACATATTCCATACTTCTCCTGAACTTACACTTCCGAAAGGAACAATTCTGCCGACCTTCATTGTTGTCATTCTTTTAACTCCGTCATCATGAATTTCGACAATATATGCAGTGTCGCCAACTTTGCAGGGGATTTTCTTTATCATATCCTTATCAGTGAAATCCTGACATTTCTTTTCCATATCGTCATCTTCTTTTCCTGTGACCTCATCAATGCCCATTAAATAACTGATATGGCTGATGCACCTTTTCTGAATATAACAGTTACTACATTTCATACAATCGCTTCCTTTATAATCAAATATACGACAAGTGCGAATGTTGCGACCGCAACAATTTTTGAAATAACAGATTCGATTTTTCTTCTTCTGTTGATTTCAGCCTTTTCTTCATCCGTTGCATAATGCAGATAATAGTAGTCTTCCGCTGCGGATTCTATTCCGCTACCATATTGCATATCCTGCAAAACCTGTTCCAACGGAATCAAATTTTCCGGTTTTTTATTATCCTGATTCATTCCTCTGCTCCTTACATAAACAAATTGATGATTTCATCTGCTATTGCTAATATCACAGCGAGGATGCTTGACCAAACAAAAGCTTTTCGGACATTTTCGTTTTTCTCCTTATTGATATCAGAAAGCAACAACAAACCGGAAACAAATACAAAAAACACAAGCAAAATAAAAATAACTGTCATTTTTACACAACCTTTCTTATAATCTTACAGGCAGTTTCGCCGAGTTCTTTTGCCAAGGTCATGATTTCTTTTGTAAAATCTGAAATTGAACCGGCAATACCACCATTACCTTTTTCATCTGAATAGCAGATAATCCACTTTGGAAATTCAGAAATCGAGTATTCTATTTTATTCTTATTATTAAATAACGCAACAAAGAGAGCATCAAACTCAATCATGTTGTTGACAAGATAACATTTCCATGTATACTGTTGACAACTCGGAATATGTGGGTCAAAATCAAACGATTTGAGCCCGACGAGAATATCCCCTGCAACCTCTTCTGCTTTTGAGGGGGTTTTCTTTACCCCATATGTGCGAAGCAAAAGCTTTTCTGCATATTTCTGAATTATATCTTCGTATTTATCAACATCATTGTTATAAAGAACCGTAAAAGCATCAGCCCAATTATAAATGTTTTCAAACAATTCTTCATCGTCATCACAATTTATTTCGCCGCTTTCATACATCATCACTGAAATCGATGTCATATCAAAAACTGCTTTTGCAAGAAGTCTTTCGTTTGCATTTTCCATTTAATCTTCCTCATCTTCGTATATGTAATCGTCAACAAGCAATGCTTCGTCTATACAAAAAACTTTGCAGAGAACGGTCTGAATTTTTGGATATTTAGACATCACATTGTCAGAAAAATATGCTCCGACTGCGAGTAATCCAAAAAGTACACTTAAAGGAATCATCATAGCTATAATTTCTCCAAACATATATCAGCCCTCCATAAACCTCTTCACCGATTTCTTGCGGTTTGTTATTGGTCTTTTCTTCATTTTAAAAACTTCCTTTCATTATCTGAACGTTGCTTCGTACTGCTTTTGGGATTCAGCTCTATCATGAACAGGTACAGCTCCGTAAATTCCGACCATATCGAAAAATCTGCCATCACTTGAGCCTGCAAAAGAACCACCTGACATCCATCCGACATATCCGCTCGGACAAGGTGCGTAGGGTTCAATGTAACCGCAGTTTTTTTCCGCCCATTTCCCGTTCTCTGTAAACCACGAGGTTTTCGGGAGGATTGCTTTCGTCGATTTCGATGCTGCCTTCTTCACAAACAAGCAAGAGTTCGTCATACTTTTCTGTGATGCCGCCGTTGGAACTATTCTTATGCAAGGGATTCTTGTAACTAAAATTCTTAATGCTTTCATTTTCAATTTTCCTTTCGGTTT
Organism: Acutalibacteraceae bacterium; assembly: GCA_045537555.1. GTDB lineage: Bacteria > Bacillota > Clostridia > Oscillospirales > Acutalibacteraceae > UBA1081. The sequence continues at coordinate 106,315 of JAZSPR010000146.1, forward strand.
TTGTATTTTGTTACCGTGACTTTATCTTATATTACCAATCGGTAAAAGTCAATAGTTAAATCATTATTTTTTTAAATATTTTTTATAATAAATCAAATTATTGATTTATTCAAAAATATGCTGTGTGTGCTTTTTTGGCGGTGTTTTCAAATGGGAATATAAGTATATTAAAAAAACCTGAAAGCTTCGTGAGAACATTATGTATATAACCGTTCTTGATTTTTGTATAATTTTCATAAAATAAAAAAAAGCCCCTATCCCGGCATAAGCCGAGACAGGGGTTTCTGTGTATACCGTCATTCAGTTTTTTACAGGTCGCAAGGGGATACGCCTCTTGAACGACGGACGAAAACAAGCCGGAGGTTGCCGCTTGTTTACGCCAAATTTTGATACAGGGTTCAAGCCCAATCATCTTCGGTATATTTACTCATCTTTTTTTAACTGCTTGTATATCTGATTTCCGTATACCGTTACACCTGTTACAAGGATGCCCTGAATTACAGAGTTTACCACATCAATAACAGTTGCTTTATCACCGAGTAATATAGCACCTGCAATACCAACAGGAAGCAGAATGAAGGGTATCCATTTGTCTTTTATCTTTTCAGTGTTCTTTACAAACAGACCGATAATAAGAAGCACAGGAATCATTATAAAAGCATTTTCTGTGATATAGTTAAGTATTTCCATTTTTATTTCCCTTTCTTATTTAAAAATCATTGAAATTAAAAGTGTAATGCCGCTACTCACCAAAGCTGTTATGATTGTGGTTACAATCAAATCATATCTCTTTTTTGGCTTAGCCTTGATTTCCTCAACATCATTCTTAACATTGTTTACATCAGTACGCATATACTTAATTTCAGATGCAAGGTCATGAATAGATGTTACGACTTTTTTGATTTCTTCTATCTCGTTTTCAATTTTATCTAAGCGTTCTTTGTCACGCTCAAAGCGTTCATCCATTTTTTCACTGCGTTCATTACACATTTCGTGTGTTATTGGAGTATTCATCATTCAACACCTGCCGATTCTCTGAGAATTTCTCTTGCATCGGCAGCAGTAACTTTGCCGTCACCGTTTATGTCGGCTGCCTGTTTTTCTGTGTCAGTGAGTTTTTCAAGGCTTGCTGATGCACGGAGTGCTTCCCTTGCATCGGCAGCGGTTATTTTACCATCGGCATTAACATCACCCTTCATTACGGGTTTCTTAATGCCGAGATATCTGTACCATGAATCAGTTGTCTTCTCACCGTTACACTCATCGAACCAACACTTGTGACCACGAACATCGACATGAACATTGGTTGTTTTATTGATTCTCCCTACACCGCCTTTGTGGTTCAGGTCTTCAAGAGCACAGCAGATTTCATTACTTGAGTAGTATGTGCCGTTCTGCTTCATACACTTGAAATCTGCCGCATTTCCCTTTGTGTGTTGGTCTGTTGAATAACCGCCAACTTTCGGAGAGTATGACGGTGTCCTGTAACCTGAAATGATGTCGATTTTCTTACAGTTTAGATGTTTGAAGAGCTTTTCGAGAATATCGATAAGCTCTGTGTTTATAAGAACTTTATCACTTCCGTCTTTGCAACGAAATTCCCACACCGAGAAATGAGGCGACAATTTTACATTCTTATCTTTTTTGTATGAATAAGTTTTTACTCCCATTATCCTCATCCTTTCAAACCTGCGGCAATTAACAGTGCTTCTCTTGCATCGGCTGCATTGATTGCACCGTCATTATTTACATCTGCATTTTCAGCTGTCTGTCCGTCTGCAGTTTCGAGCTTTGCAGCAATTCTGAGAATCGTTCTTGCATCTGCTGCGGTAACCTTGCCGTCATGATTAACGTCACCCTCGAGCACGGAGATATAACAGAAGTTCATATCAACGTTTCCGACAATACCGGGTACACTTCCTGTTCCTGTGTACTGCCAGATGTCGTATTCCCCCTTGTATGTGACTTCCTTGTAATACTGAGCAAGCCATTTGACCTTAGTATCATACCACTTGTCTGTCAGATGAGAGTTAAAGTACCCGGTACTGCAGTAAGTACCGTATGTATATCCTGCAGCCTCGATGACCTCACAGAATGCCTTTGCCATTTCGAGAATCTTTGCCTTGCCCTGACGGAAGACTTTGTTTTCTTCGATGTCGAGAAAGACGGGATAATCAAGCTTTCTGTTTCTGAGAATCTCAACGGTCTTCTTTGCGGCGGCTTTAGCTTTCTCGACAGAAGTGAAATACTGATATACATATACACCGTAAGGAATTCCGTTCTTTTCACACGCATCAGCATTGCGATTGAACTGAATATCGGTATAAAACGGCTCAGATTCATAGCCGTTGCCAAGCTTCAGAATTGCAAAGTCGACATTCTCTGAAACCTTGCTCCAGTCAGAAATTTTCCCCTGACCTGAATTTGATACATCAATACCTTTTGTTAAAACATTTTTTGCCATATTAATTCTCCTTTACTATTTCTTCATATTCTGACTGTGTTATTGCACCCACAGTAAGAAGTTTTTCAATATGAGCCGTTTTATACAGCCCTTTTTCATAGTAATATCTGATTTTCTCAAACATCGATAAGCTCCTCTCCTGTCAGAACCTGATACAGCAGTGCGGCATTTTCAGCTTCAAGCTCAGTAATGCGTTCATCTTTTGATTGTTCAATTACTTCTTCCTGAACAATAAGTTCAGAAATTGCGGCTTCATATTCGTCTTCTGTTATTTCAAAAAGAAACCTACTCTTACATTCTTCCTCACAAGAGACATAACTAGTTACGATATTATTTTCAATCTGTTTATAATATTTCATAAGCATTATCCCCAACAAAATACTTCATATTTTACACCGCTTTTAAACATACCGTATGTACTGTTTGTTTTGAATCCGTCATCTGTTGGTGTTAAATTCAGGCTTCCTCCGAAATTTAGGATTCTTGATGCTGTGCTTGATGTTGCATTTCCCTTAGTACCGAGTGTTTCATCCCATATAAAAGCACAGGTAATTAGATGAGCAAGTGTTGTATCTGTACTAATAACTATTGCAACTGCTCTGGGTTTAAATCCAATACCTGTAACATTTATTACACCGGAATTTTCAGTTGTGGTAAAAGTTATTCTTTTGCTTTTTGTATAACCTATAGGTACATTGATAACAGCATTTTCAAATGCTGTGACATCATGAGTACCGTTTGTTGTGATGTTTTTATTCCCTGAAGGTTTGATATATCCATCAGGTACAGGAACATTGACAATTGCATTTTCATAATTTTTTACATTATGAGTACCGTTTGTCGTAATTGTCGGACTGTTGCCCGACGGAAGTATATAACCACTCCGGACCTTGTTAATCGCATCATCAAGTTGTTCGCCTGTATATCCGAGATAGTATTCACTCATGTAAACACCTCCGAAATGAAATTATCAATTTCCTCACCTGTATACAAACTTTTGTATTCACCGTCTTTTGGCAGTATTACATTATTTGAACTGTCGAGTATTACTCGGTTCTTGCAATCATACAGTGCTTCTTTTGCTTCAACATCGACTGAAATCACAAAAATTTCCCCGGATATAACCGACTCGGGCAAAGAAATCCCTTTCCAATCAAAAACCTTTAAACTCAAATTGATTACCTCCCGTATTATGAAGATACATCAATATTAACTTCTGCCTTGACCGTTTCAGGCGGAACAGTAACAAATACACGAAGAAGAAAACTGCCTGTTTCTTCTGCCTCAAACATACAGGATAATTTTCGTCCATCAATATCCGCTTTGCCTGTTTTTACAACCTCTCCATTTTTCAGCAATTCATACCGTGCATCAGTAACTACTACAGTGTCTATCTGTGCGTTGGGTTTTATCTGCCATTCGATAAGCCTCTTTTCACCAACCGTATACTGACGATTAAAGCATTCACACATGATGATAACACTCCTCTATAAGATTTATTTTTATTCTTTCCTCTATAATCTGCGTTCTGATTTGCTCGGGTATCAGCCAAAGTGTGTATTTTTCTTTATTCAAATGTAGACATCTGATGCCGTTTGTTATATACAGAACACCGGTCCACATTCCTGTTTCACCGTTTCCACGCATGGCAAACAACTGAACTGCATATTGACCGTCAACTAAATCAGGCGGCAGGTTGCACACCCACCGCCCGTTACCAAGTTTCAGCTCAAGCTCGATATTGTCAGCGGTTCCCCATACTCTGATAATATCAGGACTGTTCATCACTCTACCTCAACAATCAGTGTGAGTGTTGCTCCTGCATCGGCAGGGTTGGGAACAAGTGAAACAAAAGTAAACACAGGAATAGAAACATCGAGTATGATATTTCTTGTCACAGTTGAAACCTTGCCTGCACTATCGGTAGATGTGATAACAATTTCATTTGAGCCAACATTAAGCTTTATAGCCTTTGAGAAATTGCCGCTTGAATCAACAGTAACATCGCCCTGTGAAACCCCGTTGAGAGTAATTTTGACAGTTACATGAGTGCTTGTGGCATCGTTTGTTTTACCGACAACTGTTACATCCGCTTTGTTCGTAATAAGACCGTCTACAGGAGCGGTAATATTAAGTGTGGGCGGTACTGTATCGACAGTGAAAGCTACACTTGGCTGTGTTGCAGAGTTTCCGTCATTATCGCTGACATTAACTGTAACAGTGTGATTGCCTTCCGAAAGAGCTGTAGGCGTGTACTCACATTCATAACCGCCGCTGACAGCTTTGCTTATAATGTTTTCACTTGGAACAGTGGTATTATCAACCTTGAGAACAAGGCTTGAAAGGTTGATACCGCTGTCACCACCTGAGCCGATTGTATTATCTGTCACAATGAATTTTATCGTAGGTGTTGCTGTCGTTATATAAGCACCCACACCGGGACTTGTAATAACGATAACAGGAGGCTGTTTTTCAATAACCTTGAGAGCAAGGATATCACCGAAAGTAGCATCGGTGCGGTCAATTGTTGCCGATGTGTCAGCATCATTTACTGCAGTAAGCTGAACATTGTATTTACTGCCCTCCTGATTAAAAGACGAACCAACAGGGGCAGGGATTGTTGCTTCCCATTTTCCTGTTGATGCATTCTGAGTAAGATTGTATTCACTGCCGTTTATTACGGCTTTTACTGTTTTTATTCCCATTCCTACATCTCCTTTTTTATACGCAAATATAACTGAATGAAATTTCAATTTTTGAAACAAGTGAACCTAATCCTGCTTCACTCACATATAAAACACCATTATCGATTACAACATAAGGACAATTAGTTTCAAGATAATCTCCGTCAGCACTATACATAACACCTTGGCAAGCAAAAACGGATTGTGAAGGTTTGTACTCATTGTTAATAGTCCATAACAAATCTGAACCACTTGCTTCTTCAAAATTACCAACAATAGTACAAGAACCGGATACAATATTACCTTGCTTAAATACAGATACATTTTCAGCTCTAAGAGAGCTGTTATTTTCTTTTGGTGTAATAAAGTCGTTTGAAATATCTTTTAATGTAATAAATTCCGAAAAGGACTTGACAGACAGTGTTAACCCATCAATCAAATTTCTTCCTTCCAAGTCTTTTATGATGCATTTACCAAGCTGATACAGCAAGCGAATTTCTTCAGAAGGTAATTCGCTATAAAATCCTTTGAAAAATAAAAATGAATCTTTGTAGTTGTACACCTTTCTTGCATCAGCGTTTTCTGAAAGTGCAACATTAAAAATCACTGTGTCAGCACCTTCCGGAGCAGTAAAACTGAAATAATAACCTGAATTGAACTTGTCAGGGTTTCCTGCTCCATTTTCTGTACAATCACCATATCCGTTAAGTAAAATATTGGATTCTTCAAGCCAAATATTTATAGAGTCGATATCTATAGTGTTTATATCCAAATTGTGACCTGCTTGTAAAACACCAAAACCAAGAAACATATCCTTAAATGTTTTGAGTGTTGTGGCATTTAATACAACTTCTGTACTTGTTACTCCGGGGAAAAATACCGTATATTTTTCTCCTGCCTGAACGGGGATGATAGCTAATGAACAGCCTTCTGCATTATAGATGCCTTTTAAGTTATCATTTTGTAATAATCCTCGCCCACAATTTGCATAATATCCGTCGATAATTGTCGCAGTATTTTGGAATTGATATTCCTCATCAGGCAAAACTCCTGTAACGATTTGAGTTTCATATATCGGAGGAGCAAGAACATCGACAGTTTGTTTCATTTCTTCAACAACCACTTTTGATGCATATAAAGAACTGTCACTCAATACAGCCTTTACATCTTCAACGCTTCCAACATAAACCATAATAGTTTCTTCAGTTTCAATTGGATAATCTGATGCAGCAGGAATGAGTGCAGCTTCATCTTCGGGAGAATATCCATATGCATAAAGTGTTACACCTGTCGCATTTGTTGGGTCAGTGATGTAAATTCCCAATTCAGTCGCCTTAAAACTTTCAGTAATTTCCGAGTTGTTCAGAATTCCTACAAGTGAAACATAATCTTCTTTTCGAGTAATACTATAGATGTCAAGTTCTTTTACAATATTAGACATCTCAGTGGCATTTTTTCCTGCATCATTGCCGTTTCCAAATGCAATTTTACAGAACTCAGGAGACGGTCCTCCCTGAAGACTTTTTAGCAGAAATTCTAACCCTGCTGTTGTAATGGAAAGTTTCATAAATTTATACCTCCAAATTTTATTCTAAAACCGGTGCTTCACACTTGTATATTGATTTTACTGTACGCTTGTAAGCGAAACCAACATAGGCTGTGACTTCAACGGTTTTATATATATTTAAAACCGGTGCTGCACACTCGTATGTTGCTTTTACTGTACGCTTGTAAGCGAAACCAACATAGGCTGTGACTTCATCGGTTTTATGCATATTTAAGTGCAACCCTACACCACCTGCTTTTACATACGGTATTGCGGTTGCCATGTCTGCGATATCTTTTTCCACATCAAAATCAAAAATGATTGTCGCAGGTTCATCAAATGATTCTGAATATTTCAAGGGCGGACCGTTCCAAAACATATTGATGGCTTTCATGGTGTCGTAATAGGTACAATTACACGTATTTTTCAACACTTTATAAATGAGGTACTTCCGATAGGTTTCGTCGTCGAGGTTTATCGTCGTGTTCTCTTTGCCAACCATCTGTCCTGCTTCTATACGGCTCAATACTGCGATATCACCAATGCCATCGAGTTGCTTTCCGACAGCATCAAAAATGTTCGTTTTGTGGTTCAAATCATCATAAAACTGTTTAATGTCATTGAGCTGTTTTCCGACCACTTCTACAAGAGCTTTTATGTTAATTTTTTCTTTAAACTGTTCGAGAAGTTCGTCTTTCAAATTCTGAATGTAATCGCAATTATCCATCAATTTCCACCTCAATCATACCTGTAGATGTATAAGCTCTTTGTTTTTCGTAGAGTTCTACACTTCTTTCAGAATAATTACCGGGGGATGAATTTTCATTATCAGATGAGTAAAGACCTATATCAATATAAACAATGCCGGGACAAGCAGCATAGAGTTCAGACATAAACTCCTGTGGTATTACATCTTCACCTGCATCAAGCTGCTCAATGTTGCTGATTACTACTTCTTTCAAAAGGTCTGAATAATTCACAGGCAACTCTGCTTTATTTCTCAATGTAATACCAAGTCGGAACCAAATATATTTTATTGTAGGTCTGCTGAATCTTACAGGTATATCCTCACCATAAAGACCTACAAGATTTACTGTAGTATCTCCAAAGGTTCCGATTCCGGCAGCCTTGTTATTTAATATTTCCTTTGCAATCTCCATGGGGTCACCACCCTCAACAACAATTTCGATTGTATGCGGTGGTCTTCCGTATTCATCAGTTTCGTTAGTATCATTTTCATAAGGTGCAACACTAACTGCTCCCTGCACATTCGTCAATATCGCACTTCTGATACTTTCAAGCATCATTGATGAACGATTGAAAATTTTATCCGCATATGATTTTCGGAACCTTGCATCAGATTCTTCGTCATTACCTGCAACATAGCCACACAAATTAACTACTCCAAGCAGCCCGGCATCGGCTTTGACAATTTCCGTAATTGCCTGTTCAGGAATAAGAACATCCCCTGTTTCTACTGTTCCGAAAGTGATAATCGATGTCACTGTATCAGTTGTAAGATTTTCGGAGAGAATGAGCGTGTTTGTTGCTGTTATTTCATTAGCTTCAATCAACAAGAATTCATTTTCTTCATCTACTGTCACTGTATATCCTTGCTCTGTAATCGCTGTTGCAAGACCTTTTAAAATCTGAATGGCATCAGCATTTGTAGATGTAAAAGAATATGCGTTGGCATTAATTGAAACGGTATATCTGTCACCTTTTCCAACTGCAACTATCTTGACGCTTGCTTTATTGAAAGAGCTTCTTGTTATCTGTTTTTCTTCAGTAAGCGAGAGAAATGTTTTAGGATTCGTCTTTGATGCAATCATTGTTCCTGATGCAAGGCTTGTTCCATCTATTCCTGTACAATGTATCGGATAATACGATTTTGCAGAAGTCTCACGAGTTATACCACCGAATTGAGCCGCATTATCAAGGCTTGTGCCTTCCGCAGTTGACGGGTAAAAAGAATGGTAAACATCTTCACCAAATTCCCACAATTCTGCACATTTATCCGCAATGTTCGTTAACAAATGATTGATGAAAGACTGAGGGTTCTGTTTTGTGTTAACCCCTAATCTTTCTGAAAGGTCTGCGTGCATCTCTTCTAAAATCACATCAAGCCGTTTTATATTCGGTCCTTTTGGTGTCAATCCATAATCAGCCATTTAAAACTATCTCCTCTCTGTATTTCTCTCCTGCAACAGTGAATGTAAAGAATATCTTTACTGTTCTGCTGATTCTGTCGTGTTCAATATCGGTAACAACCGCATCCTCGACTCCCTCAACAGAAACAATCTCAAACCTTAAAAGTTGCTTCAGGTTGTCAATGTTAGGATTTTTCACAAACATTTCTTCAAAATATGGGAAGCCAAGTTCAGGACCTAATCTCCATTCACCTTGAATCCATAATATCCGTATCTTTACAGCTTGAAGAGTGCTGTCAGTCAAGGAGATGTCGCCAAGTTCTGATATATCAAGGTCGCCATTGTTGTTAAGTTTTATATCGACCATTTGTATTCCTCCCTTATCTTGTTAGAAATTAAATTGCCGCCCATATTAAACGGATTCTAACTTTCAATAAGTAAAATTAAAGTAAAAAAATAAAGCCTTTTAAGGCTTTTGTGTAAAATTTTTCAGCATACTATTTATCCTGACTATGATTCTATCGTCCCGTTCACTTTTAAATTGCCGTCTATTATCACACTTGCGGCATTTATATGGACTTCACCTTTTTTTATAGTGACTCTTGTTCCTTTTGTGTCTACTATGACAGAATTATTGTTACAAGCTTCTGCAACAACTTTGTTTGCAGTTGAAAATAATCCGGGTATGCAAAAAGCATTTGTCAAATCAAACTTTAAGTCAGTATCGGTTTCCTGACCATACAACCAATAGTCTATGGACTGCTCTGCAATAATAATAAGACAGCCATCGTTTGCCTTTATGGGATAGGCTATTGTTATCTGCTGACCTGCAGCTTGAGGAAAAATAACAGGAACTCCTGTTATTTGAGGGAAATCTATTGTCGAGCCGTCAGGCTTTTTAAATTTCATTACAGGCAATACTGTTGCAAGTCCTGTAGATGTATCAAAAGATACTATCTTGCCGGGAATTGCTGTATGCAAATTATTCAACTTCTTATCAACCAAATCACTGATTGCCTGAACAAATTCTTGCAACATCAGCTGTTCACCTCTAACAATCTTGCCTTACACATCCAATCACCTGAAATATTATCTCCTTGAATATCAAGTGAATAAACTCTGAAATATCCTTTTACCATTCTTGATTCAAGTTTGACATAATCGTCAATATTGATTGCTCCGTTTAGCAAATATTCAACGTCCCAACCCATTATAGTTTTTCCTGTTGCATCATCCTCTGCAACAACTACTCTCGCAGGAGTTCCTATCAAGCCACTGTCTGCATTAAGCAAATAAACTTCCTGTGACATTACATCTCCGGGGCGTTTTATCTGCATAACACCGTTTTGCAAACTCCATGTTAAGCCACAACATGAACATCCTTTTTTTATAATATTCTTTGCTTTTCCAACAAAGGTGAATCCGTTGTGAATATCGGTGAATTTAGCATTGTACGAATATGAAACAGCAACACCCATTTGTGCCGCAGTATCATCAAAGATTGTTTTCCAATTAACCGTGCCTTTATACGAAACAGAAACATATGTATCTCTTATTTCTACAAGGTTGTCAACTACCTCTATTTCAGACTTCATATCTGCTCCGTCAGCAGTTGTTGAACAAAAACTAACAATCCCTGTAAAAATCAAAGGCAACTGTTTTCCGTATCCTGCACGGAGAGAAAGAACACAGTCTTTTTCATTCAATTCTGCAATGTGTGATTTGCTTAAATTCCAAACTGTGACCTTACCTGTGTTTTGTGTTTCAAGGTCTGTCTTTTGCAAAGAGAAACTTATATGCAAAGGTCTTGGCTGAGTGTCAGAAATAGCTCCTATTTCAAATCCTTGTTTTCCTGCCTTACCTGCTGCAAGCCTATATTGCCTGTCAAAGTTTTTATAGCTTGCCATTTGCATCACCCTCAACAAAAATTTTATGTATATTAAAACGGTTAAAAACCATATAATAATCAAATTAAAAATGCTCATTCGTGCGGCGAAAGCCGTACAAAAAATATATATATTAACGATTACGGTTACGGTTACGGTTACGGTTACGGTTATATGTGGATTTTCCGCAGACTTTCCGCAGGACGGTCCTATGGAATGTCCGCAGGACACATATGCAACAACAGCAAAATCCCCTATTTTGCGTTGTTTTCCGTAAAATTTTGAATTTAAAAAGAAATCAAGCAAACAATATGTCGTTTCTTTTTAATGTAAATTTTAATTCTTGTGTGTTTTCTTTTTTGGAATGTCCGAAAGACTGTCCTATGGAATGTCCGCAGGACAGTCTTAAGACTTATTATTCCGATGTTTCCGCAGGACAGAAGATAAACTTTGCTTTTCCATTTACAAAATCATTTCTGCCGATTCGGTCAAGTTTTGAGATTGCACCAAAAACACCGTAGGGCAAATCTGTCACTCCGTAAAAAACATTAAGCGGAAAATTCGGTACGATTTTAACACCGAGAACAATTGGTTCGTTCTGTGTGTCGTAAAGACTGAACTTCCAATAATCTTTCGTGTCGTTATAAGTAAAGCGTATCCTGTATGGTGTATCGTTTAGAACGATTCTTGATACACTATCATTCATGTCAGGAACTTCAATGATTATGTAATCCATATTCGCTCCTTTCATCAAATAAGCCCAACAGCAGAACCTACGCTATACAGAATGGAAGATTTACTGCCACTGTTTTTAGAACCATTGCTTCCTTTAGAGCCACTTCCGGAGCCGGATGAACCTGTTGAGCCCGTTGAACCGGATGAAGAGTTGGCAGTCCCTGCGGATGCTCCTGTTGAACCACTTTTGCCGTAAGATGCAGGAATCGTTGTTGTTCGTGCGGTTGTAACATCTATTTTCTTAAATGTAATCGGTATTTCCCTTGAATAACCGGTTTCAGTGCTTTTTGAAAAACCGATAGATTCAATCGCCATGTTTGTATAGGTTTCATCGGTTGTAATGACCGTCACAGGCTCTCTTTTCATGTATAATTCTCGCAGTCGCTTTTCAACATTTGCAACTCTCGATGTGTTTACACTAAAACGATTTACCCAAGTAACAGGTGTGTTTGTAACAAAAAGCGTCATACTTAAACTTTCAGATTCAAGTATGATTGTATCGGAAACAGTCCTTCCATCTTCGACAGCATACGATGGAACTGTGGCTGTCAAAGTTTGGTCCTGCCCAATAAGTGCATCAAATTCAAGACCATTTATGGAAACAGGTCTTTTTGCTCTCGCCATTATTACAACACCTCCTAACCAACAAACACAAGACCACGAGCAAGCTCAGAAGTAATATCCTGTGCAGATTTATCCATAGCTCCGGATGCTTTTTCCTGAATTGCTCTATCTCCATTGAATTCATTGTTTATTTCAATATTTTGTGTTATTGTACGATTGTTTACACTGTTACTAAGGACTTGTGCTGCTTGTGTTGGATATAATGATGTGGCGAACATTTTGAGAACACCTTCAAATGTTTCCCTCATTTTGCTTATGGGTGATACAATTTCACCTTCTCGTGGATTATCACCGATAATAACAGTCTGTGGTCTGTTTGCCTCAACATATCCACCTTGTGCAAGTCTTGGAATTGACAATGTCTTTATTATTGGAACACTCACACCGGGGATTTTATTAATAAGTCCGATTGCTCTGTTGATAGAATATATAAAACCGTTGATTGTTTTTTCTGCAAAAGAGATGATTGAGTTAACTACAGTATTAAAAGCACCACCGATTCCATTGCCTATAACAGTACCAATTTTTGTAAAAATATTTACAATAGTGTCCCATACGCCTTTAAAAAAGTTTCCAATTGAACTAAAGGCATTTTCTATACTTCGCCTTGCATTGGTGAATACCGTTGAGAACCAATTTGCAACAACTGAAAAAATCTCTACAATTTTATCCCAAACACCTTTGAAGAAATCACCTATTGTGCTGAAAGCATTTTCAATTCCTTCTTTTGCATTGGTGAATGCCGTTGAGAACCAATTTGCAACAACTGAAAAAATCTCTACAATTTTATCCCAAACACCTTTGAAGAAATCACCTATTGTGCTGAAAGCATTTTCAATTCCTTCTTTTGCATTGGTGAATACCGTTGAGAACCAATTTGCAACCACCGAAAATACTTCTACAATTTTATCCCAAACACCTTTGAAGAAATCACCTATTGTGCTGAAAGCATTTTCAATTCCTTCTTTTGCATTGGTGAATGCTGTTGAGAACCAATTTGCAACAACTGAAAAAATCTCTACAATTTTATCCCAAACACCTTTGAAGAAATCACCTATTGTGCTGAAAGCATTTTCAATTCCTTCTTTTGCATTGGTGAATGCCGTTGAGAACCAATTTGCAACCACCGAAAATACTTCTACAATTTTATCCCAAATGCTTTTAAAGAAATTTACAATAGGGTCAATGACCTTTGTTTTAAACCAATCGGAAATTTTTTCCCAAACACTTTTAATCCAATCTACACATTTTTCAGCCGCCGCTTTCACCTTATCCCAATTTTTTACAAGAAGAACAATAATTGCAATCAAAGCTACAATCGCAACAATTATCCACGTGATTGGAGATGTTAAAATGGTAAATGCTCCGCCAAGAACTGTTGTGACAACTGATGCTATTCCTGCAACAATTTTCCAAGCCACAATAGCAGCCGTAACAGCTCCTATTGCAATAGCGATAGCGGTTAAAATGTCTTTTGCTGTTTCGCTTTCGGACAGCCATGTAAAAAATTTGTCGATTGTAGTAACAAGCCAATCAAAAGCTGACCCAAGAGCAGCAAGAATGTCATCGCCCCATTTATCCCAAAAATCCTTAAGGGCACCAAACACTGACTCAGCAACAGTTTTTAAATTATTCCAAACATCAGTTAAAAAGGTCTTTATCTTTTCCCAAGTGTTTTTGATTTTTTCTCTTACATCATCACAATCAATACCGGCTTTTTCAAGCATTTCGCCCAGTAGAGAATCATTACCTTGCATAAAATTGATAAAATCCTCTATCAATAAAAAAACAACTAAAACCGCTGCGGCAATTGCGAGCGTTTTTAGTTTTAAATTTTTTATCAATGTTAATACAGTATTGAGTCCGTTTGTGATTTTGCCAAAATTGAATGCGAGGAAAATTGCTCCTGCGGCTACTGCGAACAACTTAAGAAGATTTTCAGCTCCTCCAAGCCTTTCATTCATCCAAACAATTGCAGTCCTTACTTTATTCAGAATTGCTATTACTCTTTCGAAGCCGGACACCATGAACTTTGCAATGGTTTTTGTTATTTCAACTGTTTTATCGGTTTGTTGTAACCATAAACCCCATTTATTCTTGATGTTAGTCAACGCATCACTTACACGCATATCGACATTTTCGAAAGCTGCATTAATTTCAACGGAAGAATTTAAGAAAGCGTCTTTTAAGTCATTAACCTTCATGCTTCCCGATGTAGCCATGTCAAGGAGCTTTGATTTTGCAACACCAAAATGGTTTGCAAGGACATTGGCTGCTTCAGGTGCTTGTTCAAGTAGCTTATTAAGAGTTTCAGAATCGACAATTCCTTTTTGGAAAGATTTATTTAAACCTTCCATAATACTTTGAATTGTGCTTTCACTTCGACCTGCAGTTTTTAGCAACTTTGTTACAACAGTTGCATATTCAACTGCATCATTAACAGGAAACAAGCCGGGGCTTGATTTTACAAGGTTTGATATAATTGGTGCCATAGCAGCATAAGATGTCCTTGCTTCATTTGCACCTTCAAGAATGAGTTGTTGAATCTCATTCATATTTTCAAGTTCTCCGATAGAACTTCTTATAGAATCATTAACTGCACCGAATTCTTCTATGGCCGCATTTAGTGCTTTAAGACTAAAGCCTACGCCTAAAGTACCAAGAAGCTTTGTAGCAGTATTTTTTATGCCGAAAATAGTATCATTGACTTTTTTTACATCCTCATTTTTAACTTTAAAACCAACTTTGTTAATAAACTCGGATATTGTCACCGTCTGTCACCTCGTTTTTTTTGTTTAATTAGCTTGGCTTTTTAACAGGCTTGCCTGACCACTCTCAATATCTTGTTCCATACGGAATAAAGCGTATAATTTTAATGCTTCATCGAGGTTATATACGGTCTCAAGCTCGTATTTTGATGCAAGACGGTTTTTAATGAGAGTATACATTCTTAATTCAAGTTCCGAAAACCTGCTTAAATCGAACTCTCCCCATTTGTTGTACTCGGAGCCACCTTCTGCATAACATCTTGCAGGTTTCCATATTGGGCTACGAGTTTCTTGAAAAAACCCCCATAATTAACCTTAATTACCTCAAAGCAAAGAACAAACATATCTTGAACTTCACTACAAAATACTTCATTTGCAAGGTCCATATCCATTCTTTTTACAAGATTTTGTGTGCAAGGACCTTCAACAGAAATGTTGTCACTGTTTATCAAGAGCTTTTTCATTAATCTCTCAATCTTATCACCGGAAAGACTCGAAAAGGCGTTAGCAAAAGACGGAAGAGCTTCGTCTATATCCATATCCATAATATTAGGATTATCTGAGTTTTCTGTAGTAACTGCATTTGTGTCAGGCTTTCCGATAAGCCCGGAAATGCCACTTAACATGGGTCCGATTAAAGCCACTAGCTCACCACTGATATTTGCTGCCACAAAAGCAGGAAAAGGTCTTATAAAAAACCTGTGTTCGCCTATTGTCTTTTCTATAACATCCATTTGTTTCATATTTTTTTCCCCTTATACAAAAATTTAAGTAAAAGCGACTAAGCAAATAGCCAAGTCGCTTTTTAATTTGATTTATTCAGTAAGTTCTCCTGCACCCGTATGGATTTCCCATTCACGGTTACCGGCTTCTTTGCCAAAACCACGAGATGCAGGTTTTATTGTCCACGCTTGGTCAGCACTGAAGACCAAACCGCCTTTAAGGTCTTTTACGAGAATCGGAAACATTCCTGTTCCATCTTTACGGTCTTTCTGATGCTGATTCTGAAGATATACATTTGTAGCAGATGTCTGAAGTAAAGATATCTTTACAATATATGTATCATCAGGGCTGAGGCTTCTTACTATTTCACCATCGCAGCCGACTTTCTTTGTTACACCATCACCATTAGGGTCAATGGTTACAAAGGAGTCGTCAGCGTATCCCGAAACAATATGAGTGCCGAATGTAATTACAACTTCTTTGGGATTATAAGTTTTAATCATTTAATATCGACTCCTTTTTTATATTCCGTGCGAAAGTGTGCCGCTGATGTCCGCAACATGTATTGCACCGGCAAGTCTCGCTTTGAATTTAAGACCATTAATTCTTCTTGTTGATTTTTCCGTTGCTGTAAGGCTTGATGCCAACGGAACGATTGTTTTGTATGCAGGAATTACATTTCCGTCATTATCATACTCTTCCTGTGCAATGCCACCTTTAGACTGTCCTGCTTTAAGAGAAGCAAGCATCTGATTTTCATACATTGCAATACCTGCATCGCTAAATGGAATTTTGGCATTTTCAATAACTGCATTGACAACACGAACCTGCATATCATTTTTGAGCCAATCTCGGAATCTGATAATATCCGCCCATTCATCACCGAGAACAGTTCCACCCATTGTGATGTTTTTTCCGCCAACGGTTATGAAATAGTTGAGCTTCAGCTTCTCAAGTGTCTTCATTTCATCAGTAGTGAGCACTGAGGGTCTGATACCTGAGAGAGCTTTATATGCTGCTGTTTCAGTACCTGACTCATAACTGAGCCATTTTACGGCTGCTGCAACATTGATATACTTGTTTGCTTCAGGGATATCTTCTTCTGCCTGATTTGTATTCTCACGACCGTAAATGCCGAAAGTTCTCAGATAATTACCTGTTACTGTAGGTTCTTCTGCTTCATCCTCGCCTTTGTTGAAAACACCGAGCTCAGTATAGAAACAAAGTTTTTCCTGAGTTTCTACATAAGCCGCAATTTCATCGTATTCAGTTTCGTCAATGCCAACAGGACAAACGACATACCATCCTGATGTGGCAGATGCTCTTTTGACAGCATTAACAGCTTTTTCACTTTCACCTTCAATAATTTGAACAGGTGCAATATAAATATCGCTCGGTTCAGGTGTCTGACCGAAAGCAATCTGTGCTGCTATGCCTATGGGGTCTGCAGAACCTTCTGTAATTGACCAACCTGCATCAACAACCTTATCGATGTCATCATATACACCTACCTGTGCAGGTGCTGTTGCAGGAGCGACATTGGGAAGAGGACCAACAATGAGAATCTTGTCAAAGCTTGCATTGTCAACAATTCTCGGTGAAATGTCAATATCCACAGTCGCAATCATATCGTAATTTGCACTCATTACATTTTTCCTCCTTGAAAAATATTAAATCGGTTCAGGGAAATACTCAGCCTTTTCACCGACTGTTTTTTGCGTAAAATATAAATTTACAATCAGCCTTGAACGAAACTCGTATGTCGTATCATTTACAATTCCCGTCAAGTCCTGAACATCACCCTCAATAACAAGGCTTACATCATTACGGTTACACCATAATGTTACATATTGAGAGTTTAAGAAATTTGCAAACAGCAGCATTTCATCGACTGCTGTGTTATCTTGCCCGATTTCAACACCTTCATCATAAACGGGTTTTCCGTTTGTG
Source organism: Acutalibacteraceae bacterium (assembly GCA_045537555.1). Lineage (GTDB taxonomy): Bacteria > Bacillota > Clostridia > Oscillospirales > Acutalibacteraceae > UBA1081. The sequence goes on from JAZSPR010000146.1 coordinate 123,845, forward strand.
AATAAATCTATCGTCAATTGGATTCGAGACAAATAATAACCTTCAGTGCCATTTGCACCATACACTTCGTTTTCAGACCTGTGTCTTCGCACATTTCCGGGCAATATGGTGACAAGCGGTATGTTCGGCTTTGTCGTCCTGCTCTGCTTTGCGAATATGACAAGACTGTCAACAAAATGTTCTTTTGCAAGCAAGCGGAATTTTTCTTTTACAGTTGAAATATTCATATTTCTTCACCTTTAATCGGGAGGGTCAGCTATGTCATTTTTTCGTGAACCATCAGTTGGCACTTTTATAAAAACATAGTTATAATGCGAAAGCATTGTGTGGTCAAAAAGCTGAGAAGAAATGCATTCATACCAAGAACCATGATACCAAACCAAATCTCCTTTTAGGTTTGAGTCTGCATCAGCTGCAATAAGCTTGCAATTTCCATGTCCTTCGATTCTTTTTACAGTCCTCTCACCTTCGGGGTTCGCTGAAACAGAATCAGAACCTGAAGGATGCAAATGGATGCAAACAGTTGTATCTGTGTGACCGGCTGTAAGATATCCTTTGACCTCTTTTTGTTCATCAAATCTTCTGAGCCTGTATTTCTTGTTAAAGATGCTAATATTCATTGTTTATTTCCTCACTCTTACAACAAAGTTTACCGATTCTCTCATATGACTTGAATCAATAAGCGGTTGTTCCGAACCTTTTTTTGCAATTGTACTTTCTGCGTTTGGTGCAAAATCACCATCTACAATTTCCTGTTGTATAAGACCTTTGCAAAAAACACCGAGAATATCCAACGCTTTTTCGGCAGTTCCGCCTGATGCAAGAGTTTTGTTTACTTCATCACAGGCTTTCTGAAGCTCTGACTGATGATTTTCAAAACTCTGCCGCATAAACGGTCGAGCAGGAGTGTCTGAGGAGCCGAGCTCATTGTATGCTGCAATTTCTGCAACATCTGCACCCGTGTCTTCATATATGCTCTCCCCGGCTTGAAATCCAACACAAACCTCCAATTTTTCGAGCAGTCGCAGTTGTTTCATAAACTTTTTGCCTTCGGGTGTTAAATCTGAAATTTCAATAGCCATAATCAAATCTCCCCTGCACAATGGATAGGAACAACAACCAAACGACGAAGTGATAAGTACTGCACACCGTATGTTGTTAAACCAAGTTCTGCATCTTTTGCAAGAACAGAGCTTGCATTTGCTCCAAAGCTGACACTACTGCCTCCTTCGGAAACACTTCCGACTGTAAGTCCTATGCCGACTGTTGCAAGACCGTCAAGAGGAATATCACCTTCACCGGACATTTTAAGCTTGTGACATACAAGCAAAGCAACAGCTTGTTCATATAACTTACCAAATTGTTTTTTACTTACCATTGGTCGGACAATTTCTATCCATTTAGCAAGAATATCATCACTGATTTTATTAAATTCAGCACCGATGAGTCGTATGATTTCGATTGCTTGCATTGAGTTTTCACTCCTTATTAAGCTTTTGTGTCTCCCTTTTTAGCAGCTTCTTCAGCAGCTTTCTTTGCAGCCTCTTCTGCTGCCTTTTTCTTTGCTTCTTCTGCCTTCATTGCAGCTTCTTCAGCAGCTTTCTTTGCAGCCTCTTCTGCTGCTTTCTTTGCAAGTTCTTCGCTGTTGTCAATTTTGAGATGACCTGCTTTTATAATAGCTTTGATGCCGGGAGTGAGTTCATCCACATCTGTACTTTTGTCGGGGAGCAGAATTTTTGTGCCGATGTTAATTACTTTTGAACTGATATTTACGAGTTTCATTACAATAACCTCCGTATTTTTTGTGATTGATAATGATAAAAAAGAGAGGCTACCAAAAATAGCCTCCCGTTTTTGTGTTTTTTCTTATGATTCAGATACGCCGACTGCAATCATTGCAGAGAGAGGATAGTAGACAATTACACCTGCTGTACGAGCTTCACAAGGTACGACTGTTTCAAGGTTCTTAACCTGAACAGGATACTGATTGTAAGGCATGGGATTTTCGAGAGAAAGCTTTCTCTTATCCTTTGTGAACAGGAAAGCAACGCCTGAACCACCATTGGTTGCAGCGTAGGGATTTGTGTCAACTGAGTCAGCATCAAGTTCAGCAGCTGATACAATTTCCTTGATGTAAGGACTGTTATCAAGAAGGAACTTGAGGATTGTAACTGCAGTATCGGGAATACGCTTTGTGCTGATATGCATATATACATCAGCAGGAACGCAGAGTGTATCAGGTCTTTCAACATTCTTTGTGATACGGGAAACAGCCTTTGCCATTCCGTTGATATCGTCAAGAATTTCGTCTGCTGTCTTCTTGAGCCAAGAAGTAGCACCGGATTCTTCACCTGCTTCGATTGTGTAGAGGGGAATGTTCTGACCCGTTGAGAGAACACCCATAAGACCTGACTTCTCATCACCTGCCCATGCAATCTTGTTTGTTGCTGAGTCGATAGCGTAACGAGCAGCTTCTGCCTTTCTTGCATCAAGAGACTTTCCTGCAAGACGGGATGCTCTCATTTCCTGTGCTGAATAGCCGTAGCTTGAACCGAGTGACTTGATTTTTGCATAGCTCGGTTTACCGTCAACATCTGCACGGGGCAGGTCTGTTGAATAGTTATCGATGATTTTTGCGATACCAACCTTATCATAGGTGTAGTATGTAATTGTTTCTGCACCTTCATCTGCATCTGAGCTTGAGGGGAAGAGCGTAAGGGCAGTAAGTTCAGGATACTCAACATCATAAGACTGAGCCTTTACATAGTCGAGTTCACGAGCGAAAAATACAGATGCCTCTTCAGCACTGTCAAAACGAGTACCTTCTGATGCCATAACAACAGCGGCAATGCCGGAATCACGAATAGCTTTTGCTTCACTGCGGTCATAATGAGTATGTTTCTTTGACATTTCAGTTTACCTTCCTTTCTTATACCTGAGCCTGATTGAAAAGCTCAGCCTGTGCAATATTTGCAGCAGCATCGATGCCACTGATAAAACGACCCTTAACAGCGATTGCTGTGTCTGCAGCCGCATTTGTGAAACAACCTGCTTCATCACCGTCTGTGATAAGGTAAAGTGCTTCACCGTGTGCAGGAGTTACACCTTCAGCAACACGAACATAGATGCGACCATAACGCATTACGCCGATTGCTGCTCCCTTGCGGACATTTATTCTGCCCTCCATATCGTACTCTGTTGTACGGTTGTTAACTGTTACACCTTCAAAATCAGCAGCAGTTGCGTCTGCTGTGGGAAGTGCTACATTTGTGCCGGGAGTTGTACCTTTCACGACACCAACACCGAATTTCATTGCACCGCTGTCTTCCTCGTTAAGGAATGTATCGATAGCATAAGGTGCTAAATCAACGATGCCACCTGCAGCACCAATTGATGCTGAAAAAGAATATCTTGTCTGTGCACTCATTTCAAATTTCCTCCTTTTAATTATTTCTGATGACGGTCAATCATACGCTGACGAGCTGATGCTGCTGAATTCTTCGCAGTTTTTGTTGATGTGCGAGAATCGTTATTGAACATCTGCTTTTTCTGATATGAAGTGTCTTTCTTGCCCTGTTTCTTGATTTCATCAACTGCACAATCGTATGCAGCGTTGATATATGTTTCGCTCTTGCCGTCAAGACGAAGACCGGGACGAACCGCTTTGATAACCTTCTTCTTTGCTGCAAGAATGTCAAGGTTTTCAAGACCGTCCATGTTAAGTGTACGACCTACCATACCGAGCTGAATTCTTGTACGAACAATTCGGTCAACGGAGTCTGCGTTCATTTCCCCCTTGGGTGCAGGAATCTTTGTGTCAACAGGAGTTTCTTCCTCTTCTTCATCGAGATTTTCTGTTGACTCTTCTTCCTCATCCTCCGCAACTTCTTCTGTCTCTTCACCTTCGTCGGTGTTTTCTGTTGTAACAGATTCTTCTGTTTCTTCTTCACCTTCGTCAGTTGCCGTTGCTTCGGTTTTGACTGTTTCTTCTGTTTCAGTCTTTGTTTCCTCTGCTTCATCAAAAGCCTTTTCAGCAAGAAGCGTGTCGATAATATCGAAAAGAATGTCGATATCTTCGTCCTGATTTGCAATAACACCGATAGCCTCTTCTGTGGTTTCAGGGTCGCCTTCTGCATCACGACGGTCTCTGCGGTCTTTTACGAGCTGAACTTTTTCTTCAACAGTTCCTGCTTCAGTAACCTCACCGTTGTCAACAGTTGTTGTATCAGTTGTTTCTGCAACAACTTCTTCAACAGTTTCCTCGTCTACCTTTGCTGCAGCACGGTTTGCACGACGAGCTTTGTACTCTTCGATTGCCTTTGCGAGTTCTTCCTGACTGAGAACACCATCGGCACGACGAGCAGTTTTCTTTGTTTTTTTGCTCATTGTTGATTTTCCTCCTTTGAGAATCTTATTATCACGACTGTCTATATTCAGTCGTGCTGTTTCACCTGCCCGGGCCTCTCGAACCAAAGCTAAGTGATTTATACGGATGTTACGCTGAATTGCATCATAAGGCTGCCCTTCCCATACACCGGGTGTTTCATCAAGGTCGAGATTGTAGCCAAGAGAAAGTTCTTTCAATCCACAATCCTTCATTTCGTCGGTGTCGTGAATTATTATTTCAGCACGAACATCATTTCCACTTCGATACCCTTCGCTTAAAATCGTACCAATCTGTTCCTGATGAACATTGTCCTTGGTGATAAGACCTGCATCGTGGGTGATGATTACAGGCTTGCCCTTGTATGTAGCAAGGCTTTCGGGTGCGAAGACTTCTTCGGGGAGTCGAAGCTCCCTTCTGACAGAGCCGTCAGAATTCATATACTCGAAGATACCTGTTGTAGTCAGGATAGGTCTATCACTCAGGTATCCTTCGGGAGTGAAATGCGTCTGTTTCAGCGGAACGCTGTCAAGACGAATCACACGAGATAATTTAGGCGTCAATGTGACGCACCTCCTTCCGGAGCAGTTAATAATGATGCGGTCATGTTTTTACCACATCTGTTGTGCAGTCGGTTTTATCACCGAGATTATCGGTAAGTTCACCTTCTGCAAAAACACTTCCCTCTCCCTCATCTTCATTTATATAAGGGATAACAAGGTTAGTTAACGAAAGCATTAACAGTTGAATATGTTCAAGTTCATCGAGCCTCTGACTATCAAGCAGAGCAACAAGCTCGGGGTCTATGTCTGAACTGATATTTTCAAATGAATTGCTTAACGCAACGATTCTGTCTGCAGCCATTTTTATGTGTCCGCAGATGTCACAAATTTTTAATGTATTATCAAGCACAGCCGTTTTCTCCTTTACAATTTTTTTGGATGTCGTTTTTTACATTCAAACACATTTAATACACAACACTTCCGAACTTAACCTTCGGAGGACATTACGGGAATACTTGTCGTTTCATTAACAATTTTTATTGAGTCAGTTGAAATGACAATATAGTCATAAGGACAACAATTCTTGTTAAGGAACTCTACGATAGGTTTGCACAAAGCTTCCAATTCTTCGTTTCTTTCCATAAATATCACCTCCGGTTTTCTTGACAACTTTCCATTCGATTTGCCTGTATTGTTCGGGAGAATCACGACTGTTCGATGAAACATTCATATTTGATTTCCTCTTTCATGTTGAAAATCTATTTTCCGTACCTGTTTTGCTGAAAAGTCTTTTCCCAACCGTAGAATTTATCACGCTCTACAACATCGGGTTCGCAGTTCTTGTCGCACATTTTTCTCGACCTTTTGCAAATACAAACGGTCTTACCGTCCTGCCAATCTATGTAGACTTTGATTTTTTCTTTGTTTTCCATGATGCCTAACCTCCGTCTTCTTTCATGGGGACATTAAGAGTTTCGATGTCAAAAACAGGAATAGCAACACATCTGCATCCGTAATCTTCGCCCGGATGACATCTTCTGCCCGTATAAACCTTTCCGTGTTTTTTCGATATATACCACATTTCAGGTGGGTCATCCCAACTGAATGTTTTACCGTTAAGTGCATGATGACAGTCTCGAACACGAGAGTCATGGCTATCTGACCATCGATATTTCGAACATCCTGCATCTTTCTGTTGCAGACGAGTTATTTGTGCGTTAAGCGTTCCGAGTTGGTCTCTTGCAATGGCTTTTGCTTTGCTTTTTGACACATTGTATCGTTCTTGAATATCTTTCTGAATTTCTCTTACAGACTTGCCGTTCAGATAACCCTCAAGAACCACATCTTTCATCTCAGCAAGAGCTTCATTTGGTATGGACTTAATTTTCTGTACATTTTCATCCACCCAAATGCGTAATTGCTGAGCATAAAAATCACCCTTGTAATAGTCGTCGAGCAAATCTATCCCAAGGGTGTTTTTCACTATTCTTTTCCACTCACGCAGAGCGGCATCTTTTGACATATTGCCGATTTTTTCAAGAAATTTTTCGAGACTGAAATCAGACAATCTGCTTTCCAATTGTTTTGCAATATCGTGGAATTCTGAATCAATTTTGCCGCTGATATCTGTCTTGTCGTCATATCGGGAATCGCCGTATTCCTTATGCTGATAGGCAGCCATTATTGCCGGGAGATGTTCTTTCAGTGTCTTATGAACAATTCGCATATAAGCATTTGCTACACGCTGAAATTCACGCTCCGCTGATAACGGAAACATGGGAACGACCTTGCTTCTGAGATGCTGTGAGCCTTTGAATTTACCCTTTACTGCTTCTTGAACAGCAAGTTGATGTTGGATGTTATTCAATTCGTTCCCTCCCTTTGCCGAGTTTTTAGTGGAATATTACAGCACTTAAATTAGAGTTAAGAAGTTGTTTTGAGCATAAAAAAAGAGCATCAAAAATGATGCTCTTTCAAATATTGATTTGTCTTAATTTATCCTTCAACAACCTCAAAATCTTCAGGCTCAAACAGAAAATCATCACCTGTTTCATCAACGATGCGATACCAACCGCTATCTTCGTCAACTTCAACTACATCATAGATTTTACCGTTTAAAAGCTCAAGAGGGTCATCTTCTCCAATAAACTTAACTCTCACAACAATCAACCTTTCTAATTAAACTTTTTAATCTTCCACTTGGTTTGACCAATTCCCTCGCACTCAAACCAATGTATTTCAGCATTCTTTTCAGTTCCATCTTGTAACTGAATTTTTCCGTTGCCTTTTGAATGAGTCCAATCTTCAGACTTTCCGCCATATGTAGATGAAAACTTATCTGCAAGGTCAAAAGATTTTTTTCCACCTTTACCGGCAAAAACTTCAACATCTGTGATATCGCCTTTAAGAATCTTCGCACCGCCTTTTCCACCGAGGCGAGCTTTTACTTCTTGAGTGACTTTCATCTTGCCGTTCTTGGTTTTAAATTTTGTAACTTTTGTTTTCTTAACACCTTTTTCAGAAGGTTCATCTTCTTCTTTTTTGTGTTCTCCCCATTTCATTCCGGGAACGCCAAAATCCTCGTTGTGTTCTGAGGATTTCTGTGACTTTATTATAGCTGAATGACCGTGATTTGCAATAGGGTTTTCTGAAAAATATCCAATAGAATCAAATTTTGTTTCGATTGAATCGTTTTTTGAATCATCAGGCTTTTCCATTATTAGAGCTTCTCGATTGAAAATGTTGTATACTCCCGTTTCAGAAGTAGTCGCATCATAACCATTTAATAATGCCCAAGACGATACATCAATGCCCATAGCATCAGCAGCTTTCTTTGCCTCGGTGTGTTTTGCTACTTTTGCATCAGGTTTTAATGCACACACAAAAGTTCGACCATCCATATCATCTGTGGACCGTCCAAAGCCTCTTGCATATTCTTCATTAGTTGAAAAATGATAACCTGAACCAAAGTTTCCGCCTCCATATGAAGCATCTTTTGATGATGAATGCATAAATTCCTTTTCTATTTCTGAAGCACTTACAAGTAACTCATCATCCATATCAAGAGCATCTTGAACACCTCTCCATATTCGAACACAATTATTTCTTTCTACATAATCCTCAAACTCATTATGTTTCATTATTGTCGGTGGATTGTTCAAGTCCAACTGAACAGCTATTTCATTAGCGAGTGAACCATTATGTTGCAATCTATATTGCGGATTCTCAGCTTCTATTTCTGAAACCATCTGCAGTCTATCTTCGTCTGTTAATGATTGCAAATCTGATGAATTTTTTACAGAACCAATAACTGTTTTAACTTCGGTTTCGCTTGGTTTAAGTTCTTTATCCTTAATCTTTTCATTTGCAACATCTGATGATGTCACATCTTCAAAAACAGGAGCCTTTGACGGGTCAAAGTAATCTGTAGAATTTACCAATGCATTAAGCGATGTTTTTTTCTGTGTCTCTTCATTTGTAAACTCCGTATCTGCGGTTTTTACATATCGAGAACCGTTGTGTGTAAATTTCGACCCTTCAGGGATTTCTTTTAAAATAGACCTAACTGTACGACCTACATCAGAATAGTTACCTGTTTTGTAAGATGAGGACACCTTGTCATTTAAAGCCTTGCCTGTAGGTAAGCTTCCACCTCTTTCACCGGGGACACCTTCGTGCCCGTGATTGCCACTGCCGGAACCTCCGTCTGTGTCAACGGAGTCATCAAGACTTTTTAACATCAGATTTATGCCGTCTTTGAACGGTTGAAAAAGAAGAGAAGACAACTCTTCAATTTCTTCAAGGGAACGGAACTGAGGATTCACCATTTCAAGGTCAACGCATTCAGGAGTACCATTGAATTCGGTACAAAGAAATATCATCGGTGTTAATCCTGTATCGGGTTCCTTCGGTCCCAATCCAAGCGGAATGAGTTCAACAGGGCTTATGCCGAATTCTTCTTCTGTTTCTCTGAAAGCAGCCTGTTCAGGGGTTTCACCTTTCTCAACATGACCTCCGGGACCGCAAATAAGACCATATCCAAAATCGTTATGTCTTGTGCCACAGAGAATCTTGCCGTCAGAAACCACAACCACACCAACACCGCCGATGTTTTCTCCTTCAGGAGTAACAGTAGCAAGTGCAGCTTCGCTGTCAACATTTTCTGAACCTTCGATTGCTTTCTGTGCAATTTCCTCGTCGGTCATATCCTGTGGGAGCTTGGTGGCTGCAGGAGCGGCTTCTGAAGAATTACCCTCGTCAGGAGTATCTTCACTTTCAGCAAGGTCTTCAAAAAGTTCATTATCGGTATCAACATCTTCGTCAAGAAGATTGTCAATGTCAAATTCATCCGAATCTGCAAGTCCTCTTCGAACTTCAGACGGGTCAACACACTGCATATTTACATATATCTGTGCAGTGGATGCTTTCGACTGTTGAATCTGTGCCTTTTTCAAATCAAGGTCAGCCTGTTCGTTTTCACTCATCGACCACAACGGATTGAACTTGACTTTTATTTTCGGCATTTCGTCTATTTCTCCTGTGGCAAGACCTGCCTGAAACAGAACTGAAAGAAGATAACGAAGATTACTACGAAGAGTTCGTTTCTGAATACGCTCAACGAAGTTGTAGTAGTTTTCCATATCTCCTTCACCTGTGGAGTTCATACCTGCAGGTGAACGACCAAACAGGATTGTCTGCGGTATGGATGTCAACGCCGACAAAAAGTTGCAGGTGGAGTCGATAACTTCTGATACACCGCCAAATTGGAACTGTCGGAAGTCATAGTCTTCGCCTTCTGAATCAATGGTAATACTGCTGAGCATTCCACGAGCTATGTCAATTGTTTGCAGTCTTTTAAGAACATTGTCTTCGCCTTCTGCTGTTGCAAGCAGTTCTGCCAAGCCTTTCATTTTATAGACTGCCTGTATTGAACGGTCGAGCATTTTCGGTGCACATCTGTGTGCCAATTCAGCATCACGAATTGCTCTGTGAAGTCGTATATATTCAGGTATGCCCCACATTCTATATTCGGAGTTTGTCGTGTTTTCAGGAAGTACGCCATTTGTAAAAACAAGACATCTGCTCTCATGCACAGTAAAACTGCCATACTGACTGTGAACCATGTAGTATTCAGGTGTTCCTAAACGAGAACCACGAGTTCTGAACGGGTCATCTGCCGTATACGAGAACATTCCTGCAGTGTCGGGGGTTATCTGCGAACGGTCATAAATGCGAAGGTCATCAATGGATTCGATAGCACTCCAATCAAGAGGTTCATCTATTCCACGACCATCATTTATAAGCATTACAATAATCGAACCACCAAAGAGACGAGCCCACTTGATAGCGGTCATTGCTGTTTCATCCCAATCGAGTTCATCAAGAGCCTCACTATAAAAGTCAATAGTCTTTTGGTCGGTTAAATCATCGATTGAAAATCCGTGTTTAATTGCTTCTTCAGCAGGAGTATCTATAATCTTTGAAAACAGACCGTTTCCCTCATAAAAAGCAGTTAAAACATCATCAGGAATAGACGGTTCTACTTGAAACTGATAATGTTCCGTTGCATCTTTCGATGTTCCATATCTGTTCAAAAGGTTTACATATCCGTCTGCACGGTAAGGACGAACTGCCCTTCCTGCCTGTTTTTCAAGCAGACGATTGTACGCCCTTATTCGGTCTGTTTGTGAAATCTTTTCGTTTTTCATTCTCTTCACCTATTTCGGTTTAATGTCAAAGCATTCTTGCAAGGTCAAATACATTCGATGCTTCTATTTCTGCAAAGCCGTTTGCCGAGGCATCGACCATATCCTTAAATTTACTATCGGGAAAGTTTTCAAGCTGAGACAGATATTCTTCGTTCCAAGGTCCGTATAGAATATCAAAGTTTCCTGCTTGCCATTGTGCAGCCATTGGTTCTGCTCTTGCCTCTTTACTTCCCGATTCAGCAACAGCTGTAACATCAAAACCCGACAGGAACTTAATGTATGATTCTGCCTGTTCCTTACCTGCTTGCCCGGGGTCTTTCGGAAGTCTTGTTCTTACCCTACCGTATTTTGCCCTGTCAGATTGTGCTGTGAGTTTTATCGTCTGTCGCACATCACCTGCTGCCATTTGCTTGTTGACAACATCGGCAATAATATAGCGACCGTTTTTTCGTTTTCCTATAAGTACACCTGCAGTAAATGCCGGGTCACCCTTTTCTGTTTTTTCAGTAGCAGCCAAGTCCCAACACCGTACCCATTTAATAACATCTGCAGGTACAGTTTCGAGAATATCACCAAGTTGAGTTCGTTTGAAAAACAAACCTGCTGCAGCCTTGATTTTCCAGTTTCCTTCAAGCAGTCTTTCTCTCTCTACCACAGAAAGTGCTTTCAGGTTAGCCATGTATTGAGGGTTCACCTTTAACAACTCTTTGTTGTCCTGAAGCTTCGACATTATAAAGGTAACAGAACGAGGCTCATCACGCTCTTCATCAGTTGTCAGATTGAACTGCTCCCAAAGTTCCTCTTTTGTATTCGCCCAATACAGAGTTTCGTTTATCCTTATAAACCAACGGATTTTTCCGCTTCGTTCAGGTATCGGATACCCTGTATCTTGGTCAATCCACCATTCTATAAACTTTGCCACCCAACTGTCAGCATCAGGGTTGCAAGTTGCCCGGACAAATGGAGTAACACCACAGGTAGAACGGTTTCGTGACAGCATATAAAAAAACACCTTTTCGGAGAAGTGAGTCAGCTCGTCAAAACCAATCTCACATATCTGTGAACCTTGCCATTTTTCGAGTTCGTCATCTCTTTCAATGTGTGCGAATTTTACGGTTGAAATAATGTTGCCATCTTTGTCGCAGAATTTCCATCGACCAAGTGACAGCTGTGCGTGAGCACCTTTGATTCCTTGATAGATTTTCCAAGATTCATCCCACAAACCGCCTTGAGCGAAAATCTGATTGTAGTTTCTTCTGAAAATCGTACATCCAAAATTGGGAACATTCTTATATCTTAACGGAGAAAGAAGAAGACCGAACGACTTGCCGCCACCTGCCGCACCGCCATAAATACAGATTTGAGCAGGAGTCGCCATGAACTCTGTTTGCGGTCCTTCCTGTGGTTTCAGGATGCGTGGCATTAAATCACCGCCTATTCTTCCAAAGAAGCATCATCTGAATCAGGTTTCGTATCGTCAACAGCTTTCTCTTGTCGGCTCTCTTCAGATGCAATTTGAGGCATATAGATAACAACATCGTTATTATCATCCTCATCGCTCAGATTGACGGCAACACTTGCACTATCACCTTTAACTCCGAGTGCCTGAATCTTTGCATCCAATTCAAGTTCTCTTCTACGGTCAGCAGCTTTGCTCTCTCTTTCCTTTCGCTCTTCTTCAGGGTCATATCCTGCAATTTTCATTACTGCAAAAAATGCATTTAGGTCGCCTTTTTGCATTGCAGCACTGAACATACGAGCAATAAGGGCTGCCATGTTTGTTCGTTCCTCTTCAGGATATCCAAGCGTCTTTAGATTTTCGTTCAATTGTCCCTTTGCAGCAAGGTCAAGCAGATATCTTGCCGCTTCCCTTGCATCCTTTTTTCTTTGAGCGTTTTCCCTTCTTACTTCTCCCGATTTTTGTCCGCCTTTTTTACCTTTTGCTTTTGCGGTTTCGGAATCAGTGATGATATTGTCCTGAAATGCCTTGCTTGTTTTTTTGCGTTTTTTTGGTGTCGATTCGACTGTTTCAATTTTGTCTGCTTCAGTCCCGGTTCCCAAGCCCGTTTTTTTGTCGTCACCATCGGATGTCTTTTTTGGCATATCTTCACGCTCCTTTTTTAATAAAAAACAACCCCTTCAACAAAGCTGTTGAGAGGCTGTTTTTGCGGTTATTTATTTCACAAGTTTTGTTGTTAATTGTTTTGAAAAAAATGATTTCAAGTGTTTTAGTGCAATATTTTGTACAAAAGAGTGTTTACAAAAGAATGCGAGCTTTAAGATACTGAACGAACGGGTCTTCGCTTTTCATGTTTGATTGTTTTTTCTGATTTTCATACGGAATCTTTGGGACGGGGTTGCTTGGTCTTGTTTTTCTGAACTCAAGACTGCAAAGGTATTCTTCTTCCGTACACATATTATGAGTGTGTTTATAATCATAACGAGGAGCCCAACTTCCGTTATCAAAAAATGCAAGCTGCAAAGGACTAAGTCCCGCTTGCTCATCGATGTTCATTTGCCAATCAGTTTTTCCTGCCTGCTTCCCTTTTATTGTGTGAACATCATATACATATTCAGGAATAATGCCGTCAGGAAGAACGCACTTTGAAATATCTTTGATATCGAACTTGTTCCAATCTATCAAAGAGCTTGATGAAACAATGTGTGACGCAACAAGGCTGTCTTTGAAATTACTCATCTGATAACACAAAAGCATTATTGCTTTGCTAATGAAAATCTCATCCTTTTGTTCAGCTTTTCTGCTTTTATTTACCACATCATCTGTTAATTTCAAGCCGATTATTTCACGAACAAGCAAGCCATCGCCATATTTTAAAGATGCCAAAATCAGGGTTTTCCATAAAATCATACGATGATTAACACGCAAGTTATTTGCCGCAAATCCGATGTTTTCCATATCATTAGCAAGAATGCCTTTTATGAGAAGCAACGCATTCTTGAATTCATTATTATCTGCTGCATATTCAGATTCAAGCAAAGAAATCTCATCTGCAAATACGCCTGCAGGAGAATAATCATAACGAAGAGCATCAATGCAGAAAACCTCATCAGGTATCAATGATATTTCTTTCGCAAGCTCTTTTGTCTCCATTGCATCAAATACAATTTCGTCCCTTTTGTTGGGTGACAAAATGAAGTTACACGCAAAATAGCAAGCATCTCGGCTTTTTAATGCTCTACACATTAGAGCGATTGCCTTAGATACATACATTGCGTTCTTTTCATAGCCTTTTTTTCCTTCGTTAAGGAGAGTATCTTCATTACGGAGAACGACAAGTTCCTTGGTAAGAATGCCCCAACAATCTTCTGATGAAATTGTCATCATTCTGTTCCACATCATTTTATCATAACTTCCGTAAAGTTCATAAGCAGCATATCCTGCTCTTTTATAATCTCCACGACGAATTGCTTTTTGAAGCAGACTTGCCATGTCAAACATATTGTGTCTGCTTCGTGTGATAGGATTATAATAGCCCATCTAAAAACCTCCTTTTTTAACTTTATCGTATCGTAGCACAACCTACCTGAAAGTCAAGTTAAAAACAGAAGTTTTTTTATTTTTATCGAGGAACTCGTATATACGGCTTGTTTGTTTTAAAGTCGTAATCGAAGTATTTTCCCCACTTTTGCTTCATTAGATGTGCACAAGCTACTTGGTCTGCCCTTTTTTTGCTTGTATTGCCACCTTCGTTTGTATCTGTTCCGCCATGAGTACAAAGATATTTAGGTTTGAGTATTATTCTGTTAACAAGGAGTTCATGAAGAACCACATCCAAATCGCAGTTGTGATAAACTTCCTCTCTGAATTTGGATTTATAGACAGCCTTGTTAAACCATCTCATTCCACCACTTGTACCTCTGAATTCAAACTCGCTTGCATAATTCCAAGGAGCTATCGATGAATCAACAGCACCATATCCTATCTCGAGGTCAACCATTAATTGTCCTATTCTTTCAAATTCTGAAGTGATAGTCTCAGGGTCTGTTAATCTTTCATTGGTATCAAGTCTGTAAATCATATGTGGAACATCATCATCTATCATACAGATTACCTGTTCAGGTGCATTATCAACGATGTAATTAACAACTTTTACAAGATTATCTATTTTATCATCATCAACCGCCCATATTCTTTCAGGCGGAATAACCTTTAAGTATTCCTTTTCTTCAGACTTTCTTACTACATATGTGTAATATTCGAGCAATTTATAAGTTGTTGTTGTCTTCGCTCTTTTATAGCTTGGTATATAAATTCCAAACGATACTTCGTTATTCATTTTTGCACCATCCCCTTGGCAAGATATATCCATTATTGAAAATATAGTCTAAGACTGAAAGATTCTCAATAAAGCCGCCCTTTGGCTGTTCATATAGAACCGGAGTGTAATTCGAATACACTAACTGAATATTTCTTTTCCTATATTCATCTTCATCATGATATGCTTTTGCACCGGTTCCGCTCAAATAAGTATCTGCACCGGTCCGTTCGCACATTTGAAAGATTCTTTCATCTTTATGACCTGACAGTTTTAAATCTTCGTCTGCTCTCAACAATTTTACTTTTATATTAAATTTGTTAAACAGGTGCTCAATAATAGCAAGGTTAAAATCAACCATTTCAAGACTATTCTTCTCCGATAGTGCAAGCATGAGTTCAATTATATCTGAACACGAATCAAAATAAGGAGCCTTTCTATATTCTTGAACCAATGTTTTGCAAATTTTCGTTATCGAATAGTTAGGACTGCATATGAGGATTTCGTTTAATTTTCTGTCGTGGTGAGCATTTATAGGAACTGTGATTTTTTTCGCACCATTTTGTGTGTAAATCTTGTTCCAATTATGCATCCCCTTTTTTGAAAAACAAACATCGTCTGATACAACAAAAACATCACTTCTGAATGCTTTGTAGAAAAAACCCATATACGGCACAAAATTTGGTTGATGCGACGATAGAATCACATTCTTACCTCCCTTATCAACATAAATGCCTCCGCTGCACTTACTCCGACTGTTGCTCCCCTAAAACCGGCAAGATGTTCAAGAGCTTTCAGGGACCTTGCGTTAGGATAATCCTGCAGTTGCGAAGTCATAAGACTCATTGCAGACAATTTTAAATGCAGGTAATCAGATATATTTTCATAAATATTGGGGACGAAATCATTCACATTATTTGGTATATCCCAACCTGTTTCTGATAATGTTTCGTATGCATATATCTTTTTTACTACTTGATTTGTTTTCGGTCGAGCACACACCATTGTTGCGTCACAAATTATCTTATGTTCAATGTGAATATCACCTCGATGAGGAACATACACCTCTTCGGGATTAACTCGTTTTATAATATTATCGATATCAGCTACAATCTTATTAAAGGGGAATGTATCCAATTCGATTGTGGGCAGGTCTAAAAAAAATATGTCTTTTACACCAAGAAGCTTATCTGCGGATTGAATCTCTTTTCTGCCTTTTTCCACAAATTCTGATGTATAATAAGGCTCATATCCTTTTGTAACAATACAGACATAAACATCGTCTCCACTACAAGCTCTTTTTGCGATTGTCCCACCTACACCGAGTATTTCATCATCAGGGTGTGGAGCAACAACAAGAACACGCATAGCTACTCCCCATTCCTTTTGATTATTTTTGCCGGGACTCCGACAACTGTTGTGAAAGGTTCAACATCCTTGAGGACAACACTGCCTGAACCCACAACAGAATATTTGCCGAGTTTTATTTGTCCATTACAAATTGCACCGCTTCCAAGATAAACACCATCTTCTACAACTACTTCGCCGTTTATTATTGAGCCTGTGGATAAATTTGTGTGTTCACCGATAGTGCATCTGTGTTCAATCAATGCCTTTGAATTTATAAGGTTGTTATTTCCGATTTTTGAACCTGCAACAACTATTGCCATTTTTCCTATAAAGTTTCCTGTCCCAATCTCTGTAAAGTCAGAAACTATTGCAGATGGGTCTATTATATTTGGAATAGTAAGCTCTAAACTTTGCAATTTCTCAAACCATCTTTTTCGTATATGAACATCACCGATTGCTATAAAATACAGATACTTATTATAGTTTTCTATGTCTTGTATCCGAGGGGAGAAAATCGGTCTATCCAAAAATGTTTTATCGTGCTTGTATTCATCGATAAATCCGCATACATTAAATCCTGCACGAATTGCTGAATCTACGACAGAAACAGAATGACCACCTGCACCTACGAGGATAATATCATTCATCATCATTCTCCTGTTCAGACATATCTGTTTCTTCGGGTTCATTCGGTACAATTGTTGCATTCATTTTATCGTACCATATTGCACGTGCTTTTATTTTTCTTTTGGAAATCTTTACTTTTTTACCCTCGATTCCAAGTCGCCTTACAAGGTCATTATAATCAAGTTCGCTTCTGCAAACTATCATCACATAATCATATTTTTCATAATGGATGAGCTCCATGTCCTTGATACTTCTCTCGTCTACAGGTTGTTCATCCTTAACTTCAGCAAGGTCAAGCTTGAAGTTTCCAATAAGGTCAGCAGTCCAATCGCCAAGCTCTTCAAGAACCCATTCACCGGCATGGCTGTTTAGTTTGATGTTGACATATTTCTGCTCTGCAACGGTGTAACCGATAAGCATTTTACAGTCAACAATCATATCGGGATTTTTCTTTTGGAATATTGTTACTCTCTGATTACCACCGATTACTTGGTCTTTTTCATTGATAACGATTATGTCGAAATCACCGTAGTTCTCCAAAGATTCTTCAAGGTCTTCCCTTTTTTGCTTTTTGATTCGTCTCGGATTACCGAAATCCAACTTTAAATCACCGACTCTTCGCTGAACTATCTCAATCCTTTTGTTGCTCATTTCTTGTACCTCCTGTTTGATAATGAAAAAGCACCGCTTGAAGCGATGCTTTATTTCGGATTTCCCGTCCCCTACGGTCCATCCGAATTTCTCTATGATAGACTATATCACAGGTTAAGTGTGATTAACAATGCCTTTTCGTGCCATTTTATGACTTTCTGTGCACGATACAGGAAATGGTACAATTCAATAGGCAAATCAGCAACATATCCTGACAAACGAAGTCACAATGCCATATCTATAACCATTTGAGTTGCCTCATACGCTCATGGACATCCTGAAAATGGGTATCGTTCAGCATTTCATCGTAGTCATCGGTGAACAAAAGTCGCATAACATCCATATACGCCTCGACCTTACCGAACTGACGCTTGGCTTCGAGGGCGTTTGCGGAGGTATCCTTTGCGAGACTGATTTCTGCTATAAGCTTGTCTATCAGTCCGAGGCAGTTTTCTATTTTCTGTTTCAGGTGCAGTCTGAATACATCAAACTGTTTCGGGTCTGCGATATTCATACCTATACCTCTTTTTTTACAGCATAACTTGATACTATAGGTGGAGTATCTGTTTGATGTTCGGACTTTCCTTTAAAACAATCGCCGCAATATACCCACACTCCATTTTCTTTCTTAAATGTTGCATATGTCGGAGCATACCAATCTTTCCCGGGAACTTTACAATGGTTTGCAGCTTCTCCACACTGTCTATAAGCAGATTGATAATACAGAGGCGGAACGCATTCCATAAAGTGTTCAACAATTTCCTCATCTACAGTATCTCCCGGATTTGCTATGCTTTCAAAGGAACCGGTCCACATCTGTTTTGTTATATGTTTGCTTTCTGACATTATTCTGCCTCCTTCAACCAACTCGAATATGACTTCATGATTTTTTTATCATCGTCCGTTGCAATATGGGATGATTCAACTGTTCTTTCGCAGAGGTCATCACTGTTTGTTATATCAATGAATCCGTTATTGCACAGGTTTTCAGCAGTTTCGCAAGCTTCTGATTCATCACAAGCACGAATAATTACACTTCTGCCGAATGTTTCTGTGATGTGAACTACAAAATCAGTTTTTTTTGCAGTATGTTTTTCATCAGCTTCCTGCGGAACAAGACTCTCAATAATTCTCAAAGCCTTTCGAAGCAGCCAATTTGCTGCCGGTGGTTCACTTTTTTTGTCTTCTCCATCAAAAATCGCCTGTGCTTCTTCCGTGAGGCTTTTGATTCTTTCTTTTATATCCGTAGAGGCATTGCTTGAAAATTCTGATTTTTCACTGTTATCTACAATGTCTGCAATAAGCTTTTTTGCCTCTTTCATAAGGTCATCAAGAGTCCACAGACGACCTCCGAAATTTTCCTCGTGACAGAAATATTCGTCGTCTTTAACTACAAAGGATGCGACAAGGCGTCTTCCGCCGTTTCCGTATTTATAAAGCCTCCAACAGCTCCCTTTGAGTTCAACTCCGCAAGATTCGGATTCGAGCGTAAAGTAGATTCCGATAATGTTCGTTTGGTATTTGTAACACCAACGATTTACTTTTTTAAACTTAATCTGATTTTCCATTTCTGTTATCTCCTTTGTATGTTTTATATTACAATAACATCCTCAAGATTGTCATAATAATTATAATCCCATTCTTCAGGAAGTTCTGAGAGAACTTCGTAAATACCCCAAGAAGGTTCTTTCCCAAGAGACTTCTTATCATTCTTAATTTCGTTAATTTTTCTCTGAAATTCTGCGACTGAAACATTTTTTAAAACAAGAATGCCATACGCAACATCGAGGTCCGAACAATCAACCAATTTTACAAGTTTAATTTCGTTCATTTTTTACCCCCCTTGATACTCATAATTATTTTCTTCACCAAGAGTATCAAGTATCCATACCAATGTGTTAAATTCAGCATCAGTGTAGCCGCAGTCATATATGTCATCAGGGCGTTCTTCATTTCCTGACAAATGAGGAGTGAGATTTTCAATTCTTTCTCTCACCTGTCGTATTAGATTATCAACAGTATCGTTCATATTTTCACCGCCTCATCTACATCTTCAAGCTTGGCAACCGTTTGACAATGAATGTCTTTCTTGTCACTTACTTTCATTACTCTGACTTTACATAGTTTCTGCTGAGTAAAATCTTCCACGACAATTACGATTTGACCGCAACGGAGAGTAGGAACACGAGCCCATTCAACCATTTCAAGTACATCGTGTCTTCCGAAATCGTTATGTAGACAGCATCCACCCTGACTGAGCGAATATCTGCCCTCCGAATACTGCAACTCACATCTTGCTGTCATTCCTGCATATCGGGGGTCTTTGTGCTCCCAATCGAGCTTACATTTACTGCCCTTGCAGAAGTCACACGGTCGTTCCGGTTTGTCATACGGCTTTGTATCTCTGTCGATGTACAGTACCGGATACTTGTCGAAGTTCATAGCCATTGCAATTTCTTGTCTGTCTGTAAGAAATTTCATTCAGTCGTCATCTCCTTATCCGTTCATAATCTTGTTGATTTCGGCTGTATCAACACCCATATCTTTAAGCTTATAGGCAATTTCAATGCAATCATCATTCAACATATTCCAATACAACGCACCGCCCATTTTGTTTCTAATTGCAACTGCTTTTTTCAGCTTCTCCTTGCCTTCTTCTGCAGTCTTAAAGTTTTTATCGATAAAGTTCATTCAAATCACCTCCACAGCCTGTTTGATAATTTCCTTCAGACAGTCATCGCAAACGGTAACAACCGTACTGTTTACTTCGATTTCGAAGAATTTATCTCTCTGCTTAATTTTTATTTCCTCACTAAGTGACGAAGCTTTGAGGCTTTCATCTGCGGCGAAGCAAGAATTACAGGTTACATATTTGCAATTAGCTCTCCTTACTTTGACTTTCATCACATTACCTCCATTATTGATTTGCCTAATTCTTTCAGGCAATCCTTACAAAGTCTATGAACGGTATGCCCGACTCTGACTTCAAAAATTTCTTCAACGATTCTGTCGTCTCCACACTTGTATTGCGATTCAAAGTTTCTTGCAAAACAAGCGTTGCAGGACATTGTATCATCTGCTCCCTTTATTACAGAAATCTTATTTTTCATATATCATTACCCCCCCCATCAGTCGAAGCAAGTAAATTCTTTTTCTTCTTTTTCGGTGATACGGGTTTTCCACATAAAACCGGGTTCCCATTTCGCATCTTGCTCCGCTTTGATGCGTTCAGCTTCCTTTCGGTCTTCCGAACGACCAATCAGTTCGGTTCCGTTGGGGGAATCCATATACACATAAAACATGGTACTTTTTTTATCAACAAACTTTGATGTAAGAATTTCGGCTACTTCAACTGACTCGTTGAGTGCGGCAATCATTTTCTTGGTTTCTTCTGACGAAAGTGCTCCGTATGAGGTGGTCTGAATTTCGAAACCAAGCAAATTGCATTCCGAGTCATCTCTTGCGTAGATAATAGGCAAATAATCGTCTTTTTCAGGTCGAGTTTCAATACTGAACCAACCGCTCTGATATACTATCTGTTTAACGGTGTATCTTCCAATCTTATAGATATTGACCTGTTTGTCATTAACGGTCTTTGTGCTTTTCAATCTAAGTTCCATTTCGTTCAACCTTTCTGATTCTAAACCAAAAAATAAATTTTTGGTGTGAAATATTGTAACTATACTTTACAATACCTACCGCCCAAGTCAATAGTTTTTCGGATATTTTTTAAATATTTTTCAATTTAATCAGTTTTGTTGATTTTTTCAAACAACAGGTCAAACAAAGATTCTTTTAAGTTCGCCATATCGGAGTAAACCTCGTTTTCTTGTTCAGAACAATCTTCTTCACAAGGAGCCATATTCAAAATTTCTTCTACTTCGTCATATAACACTTTCAATCTATTTTCGTTGGCAATTTCATCATTCTGTGTCGAAGCGTTCGCTCCGCTTGAGTCACCTGCATCCTGTGTTAAGGATGAATACAATTTTTCATTATCTTTGCAACAATACTGTGTGTGTGCTTTTCTTGCGAAAAACAACATCTCATCTCTTAAAGCATCGATATTCTTAAATTTGTTTGCAGTCTGAGTGCAAATTTCGTGTCTGACATCAGTATCTTTCATATCTTTTACTGCATAAGCAGTAAGCCAATCAGGTGCATATTCATCTTCAAGCAATTCTCTGCAGTCTTTTGTTGCAATCTGATACTCAACCATTATGACATCCTTGCTATCAGCCGATAAGTGCCACAATCTTGCAGCAACTTCAAAATTATATCCGGTCTTAGAAGCACGGATATTGTCAATCATTTCGAAAAAATCTTTTTCAGATGAACAGCTGCATACAAATCTGTTGCTTTCAACAGGTTTCATTTTTCCGGTAATTTTCATTTTGCATTATCTCCTTTTATATCTGAATAACGATGCCTTGTTCATTGCCGATAGAACGGAATCTTGTCGGATAAATAGCCTCGATACTGCAATCATCATATTCCGTACTAAGATATGTGTTTTCATTGTTCTCGAGACAAATTCCATCTTCATTTTCTATCCATATCGTGCAATCTTCTGCAAGCAAAGCTCTTAACTGTTTTATTTTTATCTGTTCCATTTTCATCAACCTTTCATTAAAGAATGATTCCAACCTGTTTTAATTCTTTGTCAACTGCCACTACAAGATATTCACGACCGCTATGCCAAGCACGAACGCCACCTGTTCTGTCGGCAGCAAGCTTAGTATATCCGAGCGATGGTGCATCTCCGGAATAGGGAAATACAACCAAGCCTTCTGTTTGAACATTAGCGTAGTCATCCCAATAACCGATGACCTGACCTACGATTTCATCACCCAAATAACAGGCGGACACCGTAAAATTCTCCGATATCTTTACAGGAAGACCCAATTTACAAACATCATCTGTTCGCTTAAATCTTATCTGATTCTTGTTGATTCTTTTTAATTCGTTTGGGATTTTCATATTCTTTCTCCTTATGTAAATAATTCCTCGTTCTTACGAACTCTTGATTTAATACCGACTCGATTGAGCTCGGCTACTCTTGCGTTTGCGGCGTCGATACTGTCATATTCAACAATGCCCCATTTCCATCGGTTTCCGTACCAAACCTGTAATCTAAACATTTTGCTACCTCCTTGTATGCTAACGAAATTGCCGCCATCCTACTTGGTTTACTTATTCTTTCTATCCAAGAAAAGCATAGGATGCTTTTTCTTCACTCATACCACTCGCAATGCAAGTTGCGTATCTTTGATAGTCACGAAACTCCGATATTTCCTTAATCCTGCCGTATTCTCTGCCTGTAACTTTACCAAAGCACGCACTGCTTAATAGTTCTTGACATTCTTCAATCAAGTTGGCAATGGTATCAATGTTATACCGTTTACCAATAAGTTCAATTTCGTCATACTCTCCATCTTCCATATCGTAACGGATGCAATGACATTTAGTGATGAATGTGTCAAGATTTGTCCTGTAAGTTGCCTTTACCCAGTATTTTCTTTCTTCTATCATTTTAAAACCCTCTTTTTCTTTAGTATCTTCATTTTGTTACTGTGACTTTATCGTAGCACACCTACCTACCGTGTCAATAGTTTTGTTGATATTTTTAAATATTTTTTCCGAGCACGCTAATCGTTTATTATATAAAAAGGCAGACCGTTAAAAGTCCGCCTTTTTGCTATAAAATTTACTCCTAAATCCATTGGAAATATTGCAGATGATGAAGTATAGGCTACAATGCCGAGGGAATCTCTGAAATCGGGTGCTCATCGACATATTTGGCTATGTTCTGAAGAGCAGAACCATGAATCTTATGTACTCGGCGTAAATAAGTCTCCTCTTTATTGAGGTAGTCTTCCCTGCCGCCAAAAAGAATGTCTGTAACCGCATACCAACTTGCTCGGTCAATATATCGTATGCGAATAACAGCACGCTCGTCTGAACTACGAATATGTTTCAGTATTTCTTCTATCAATTCACGCTTCTTTTTTTGACTTTGCATAGCTTCTCGAATTTCTGCTTCGAGGTCAACCTTCATTGCTACCAATGCCGCAGCTCTATCATAAACCGGGCTTGGTGCTCTCGGCATATCTGAAATAACAGGCGAGCTTATACTTGTCATTTGTATATCGATACGGTCGAGGCGTTCGATTTGATTATCTATATCACGCTCTGTTTCTCGATAATCATTAAGCCATTCTTTTATTGCATCTGTGTCGTATTGCTTTTCTTCCATAGCCCGGGAAACACCCCTCACCTTTCTAACAAACTTGCCTTAGTCAACCCAAGGGAATTCAGTTGATAAATTATTGCCAAAAATCGGCATTAAGCTGTCCTTCATAAATACAGGCTTGTTGTATTTTTTGCACTCGTTGACTGCTGAAACAATCCACGATTTTTCAGGCACAACCTTATCTTTTCGAGTTCCTGTTTCAGCACCGAAGATTACCCACTCGGTATTCTTGATTAAAAATCCGTCTGTTTTACCAAAAGGGGCTAATATCGGTTCGATACTTAAAAATGTATGATGTTTGTCTGAAAAGAAAGCATCCTGTGCAGGTGTTGTTACTGTAGAACCATACCAAAAGATATCATCAGTCGGCAACTTTCCTGCAGATGCAAGTTCTAAATATCGAGCAGGATTTTTTGTCAGAAACAGGTATCGGTGATTGTCCGCTTTTTTGCAAGATTCAAACACTCTTTCAATCCACACATCAGGAACCCAACTACCAAACAGGTCTGCCATCGAACATACAAAAATTGTTTTTCCAAACCCTTTTGTATACGGGTCGTCAAGACGATATTCGTGTAATGTTGGAGTAAATCCATAAGGATATGCAGCATTTCTTACTGTACCGTCTTTTGATGTCACCTTTAACCTATCCGGTAACGATATCACCGCAAAGGGTGTTGTCCCTTCGGGTGAATCGTCACAACCTTTAAAACGATTTGCAGTGCCACGAGCATAGCAGTAAGGACAGTCGTTATAACAGCCGGAAACAGGATTCCATGAGCTGTCACACCATTCAATTTTTGTTTTCTCCATACTGCCTCCTATTTAAAACGGAAGGTCATCTCCGTCTTCATAGCTTGTTTCTGTTGTCGTATTAGGTTGAGGACCGTTTGCTGTATCTTCAGAGTTCTTTTTGCTTTCACCGAACTCAATGTTGTTACAGAAGACCTCAGTGACCTTTCTGCGTGTTCCGTCTTTCTCATATGTTCTTGTCTGAAGTGTTCCTGCTATCTCAATTCTCGAGCCTTTACGGAAATATTTTGACAAGAATTCAGCATTTGATTCCCACGCAACACAATCAATAAAGTCAGTTGTGTTTTTCGTAAAAGGTCTGCGAACACCAACTGAAAACGAAACGACCGATTTGTTACTGTTCGTCGTTCTCAGTTCAGGGTCAGCGGTTAAATACCCTGATATAAAAACTCCGTTCATATTACAACCTCCGTGAAATTAAAAATCGTCATCGGGCTCAGAATATTCGTACTCTCCTGAATCTTCATCTGCAGTATCTTCTTCAAGGCAAGCTTCTGCATCCACAATATCATCAGATTCAACATCAACAACATCGTCAGGTTCAATGTACACGATATCTGCATCGTCGGATGCGTCCTTGCTGTCCGATTCAAGGCTGAACAAGACATCAAAACAGTCTTCGCATTCAATCGATATATTGTTAAGCACTTCTCCACCGTAACCAACACATACAACATTGTGTCCCACATGAGGAGCAAGCTTTTCTGCCGAGCAGAAGAATACATTTGTCGGAGTTGATGCTGATGACAGAACAACTTTGTCATCTGTGGTTCTGACTGTATAGTTACCCATCGCTTCTGATATGTAAAGTGACTGACCGACAAACTGTTTGAGCCAACCAAACGGAGTTGTAATATCATCTGTACTGCTTTCCGCAGATTCAAGTAACGCAGGAGCAGGTGCTTCAGCAAGTGCAGGAATTGCATCAACATATTCAATTCTTTCCGTTTCCATAGGCTCGTCCATTGTGTCAAATGACATCTGTCCGTTTGTGATGCGTTTCATTACAAATTCACCTTCTTCTTCATCCCAAACGAGAATGAAGTCACCGGAAACTGAACCTGATTTTTTATCTTTCACCTGCATCACTGAGCTGATGTCATGTTTGAATGTCGGCTTAACAACCTCTTTTGCTTCATCGTCAGATGTAAAAGGTCCGACCTTTTCTCTGTCAAGCGAAACGGATAATTTGAGCGTGATTGTTGCATCATCAACATTTCTCTTATCCATGTCCTTAAGAATTCGAGCAAGCATTCCGTCAAAATCATCTTTCAGATTCTTAAAGGTATCGCTGTCAAGGGTTAACTGTTTTGCATCTTTTGTACACATTGGAAATTTCTCCTTTAAAAAATTATTTTGTTTCAGTACGGATGTACTTGTTTCTGCATTTCTCTGAACAAAAGTCTTTCCACTTGCCTTCAACTTGTGTTGTTATCCAACCTTTTGTTCTCATATCTGCCCTGTGGGATTTTGAGTCCACATCTTCACTATCAAAACGATAGCTTGCTTCATTGTGGCATCCGGGGCAATCACAGGAGTATATTGCATCTCCTTGCCACCACCCGTCAAAATCAAGCTCACGACTCATTACTGTGCCTCCTGTATTGTGACAATTACTTTCGGGTCATAACTGTAGAATCGCCTTATTTGCAAATCCACGACCTGAGTATCGTCGTGATAAGCTATTTTGTTAAGAGAATCCAAAACAACCTTTATAACATTGTCTGCGTCAGGTTTTTTCAAAGGACGAAGCTGATGTTCTTCCATCATCTTCTTGACCTTCTTCGATTTGCTCTTGGGAATTTCATAGTAAGCAATTATTCTTACATCGAGCTGAACCGAATCATCAAACCTGTAGTCGTTGCATTGTCTACGGTATTCGGTTTTTATAAGATTCTCATACGAAACTGTTGCTTCAGGTGTATATGTCTTTACATACTGTCCTTGTTTTCTAAATCGAGGACGACCTTTGCCTTCAGGTTCGCCCAAGATTGTAAATTTAACCCTCAATGTTACCACCTCCGTTTGCAGAGTCCGGTTTCATTTGCTCGTATTTGACATAATATTCATAAGCCTTACCGTTTTTTTTGAAGCGAGCAGGTTGAACTCCATATCCATTCTTAAAAAGAATCGATGCTACTGCCACCCTGTCTGCTTCGTTTGAGATTTTAAGATAGCCAACATTTGAAATATCATCCATACAACCATCTCCTTTCAGAATTAATCTTCGAGAAGTTTTGACATATTGTTGAAGTTTGACCATGCGGCTTTTTTTCGTCTGCTCGGACCTGTAAACTGCATTGGATGACAAACTTCAATCAGTCTGTCGCAAACCCTTGCCAACCCAATGTCGGCTTCGGATTGCATTTCTTCAAGTGTCATGTTTGTTGTGACAATCATTGGCATATTGCTGCCACATCGGGTATCAATGATGTTATAGATTTTTTCAAGAGCATACGAAGAATTTCGTTCTGCTCCAAGGTCATCCACAATGAGAAGTGTTGCATCATACATTCTTTCAAAAAGCTCTTCTTTATCAACTTTGCCCTTTTCGATGTTTTCAAGAATCCTTACAGTTGATATCATCACGACAGGAATCTTTTGTTCAATCAAGTAATTAGCAATACAAGCTGCTGCGTATGTCTTTCCGGTTCCTACACCACCCCAAAACATAAGTCCTTGATTCTTTTTTAACATTTCATCGAATGCTGTTGCATATCTCTTGCAAAGACGAAGATTCCTCTCGTTGTATTTGTCTGTTTCAAAAGAGGAAAATGTTGCAGTATAGAACTTTTCATCCATATAGCTTTTTTTACGCAGCTTTGAAATATAAGCCTTGGCTACTTCCTTTTTTTCATTTTCCTCTTTTTCTTTATCGCATCTGCACGGTGCAACAACCTTGAGCGGAGTCTTGTGCTTCGGGTCATCATCGGTAGGGTTTGCAAATTCCATTATTGCTTGGCGATGTTCTTTGCATATGCCGCAAACCAAAAGACCATCTTTATCATAAAAATCACCCTTATAAACTGTTTGTTCACGCACTCCTCTGTCAGCGGCATTTTTTATAACAAAGAACATACTGTTCATGAGGATTCTCCTTTCCAAGCATCAAATGGATTGCTACTTTCATCTATGGCTATTGCTGATGTGTCAATATCTGTTTTAGAGATAAAATCTGCGAACGGAGTATTATCGCTCAAAAAAGTCTTCGGGTGCTTAATGTATTGCGGTTCCGTTCGTAATCTCTTGCACTGCAGAGCGTAATTCTTTGCAGCCAAGAGAAGTTCATTTTCCGAAAAGCCGTCTTTTCTTCGAGCTTGATACTTTTTATATGCTTCAGCTTTTCCGACTTTTCTTGGATAAGCATTCCAAAACTCTTCAAAATCTTTTGAATATTTGGAAGTATCACTTGCAGGCAGTTTTGACGAAGCTTCACTTTTGTCTTTCGGACTGTCCGCAGGAACATCCTCGGACTGTCGTGTCTTTGCTGCTGACGAGTTTTTCCTGTTTTCTCTCTTACGCTTCGCATCGCTCTCTCTTCGTTCTTTGGCTTTATACCACTGCTCCTGCCATGTCGCCCAATCATGGATGTAATATTCTTCTCCGATATTATCTATCCATCCTGTTTCAATAAGAGCATCGACTATTTTATCGGTAGGAATCTTACTTCCTGCACCTGCACCACCAAAGCATTCCTGAATGTCTTCTCTGTCTGCATAAAGAATGTGTCCGTCTTTTTCTGCATTCTCAAGCCCCCAAAACCAAAGATATATTAAAATGCCTATAGCTTCGAACTTTGAGCATTTAAGCTTTTTTCGCAGGTCACGCAGCTTAGGTCCGTCAACACCCGTATGTACGCTTATCCATGCCATTTTCTCACCTGCCTTGTTTGGTATTGAAAAATATTGTTTTATTTTCCGGTATCACCGTCAGGCGGTTCAGGCAAATCTTCATAATCGACCGGCTGTGCCTTTCTCTCTTCTGCAAGTTTTTTGATTTTCGTCATCAAACGATTGAATACTGACATAGGCAGCTCGTTCGTGGATTCATACCCCTCTTCCGAAACAAGCTGTTTAAGAATGGTATTGCATTCGTCCTTACCGAAGCATTCCCTTGCAAGAGCAAACATTTCCTGTCTTTCTTTCTGCGTAATCTTCGGGTCATCAATTTCAATAATTTCGCCCGTTTCGTCATTAATCTTGTAGTTTTCAGGAATGGCACCTGATGCCTGCATTTCATCGATTGTGTAAAGACCTTCATACTCATTCGGGAATGCTGCCCTGAATGCCTGACTTTTCGCAACCTTCTGAATCATTGTTGCAGGTTTTGACTTCCAATTGCTCATTCCTGTTGAATATTCATCCAAGTCAACTTCGACAAATGTTTCTTCTATATTTCCGGGTGTTCTCTCACGAAGAACTCTGCACCATCCGCCGATAAGTTTTTCTCCGAGAGCCTTGTATACACAAGCACCCTCTTTCTGAACGACCTCTTTTGTTCCGTTCATATCCCTTATTACAGTAATACCTGCACGGTAGCCTCTGTATTCAGGGAAATGGTCTGCTCGTCTGATATATGCATGACAACCTACGACAAGCTGTGCCGGTGCTTTATCATCATATTTGATAAGATAAACTTCTCCGTTTTCAAAGGGGTCAAGAGCTTTTGCCTGACAGGTACGAACAAACATTGCAACCTCTTGGTCAGTTACCTTACCGTTACCTCTTGTCAGAGTGTTTTTAACGGTTTCCGTATCGAGAGTTACTGTCAATCCTGACAAACTTTTATATTCAACACTCATCAACTCATTACTCATTATATTTCCTCCATTCATCAGGAGCGGACGGAAACTGTCGCGCTTTCTTCATATTTAACGCCGGGAATTTTGATTTTACCTTTTGTTGCCTTGATAAGAGCCATAATTGCACTCTTGTCAACAGGTCGAATAACTGCTCCGTTGATATCAATAGGCACTTTTTCTTCATCAATGCTTGTAATTTTCCAAGCACGGGATGTCGAAACACCGTCTGCTTTAGGCTTCTGTACCTGTGTTGACATTCCGCTTGCAGCAAGTTCACTCATCATTTCAGCTTCTGTCATTGCATACTCGGCAGTTTCAGCATCTCCCGAGTTTTCAGCGGCAACTGCTTCCGAAAGACTCTTTTCTGCAGCTTCCTGTGCAAGTCTTCTTGCCTCTGCCTCTGCTTCTCTCTGTTTGCGTTCCTGCTCAACAACATAGTTTGAGATTTTCCCTTTAAGGATTTTTTCAGCGGATTCGAGCGGTGCAAGCATTTCTTTTTTGTGTGCGAGAACACTGTCATAAGATTTCTTTGCAGAAACTCTCATCGGTTCCCAATAATCAGTGACTTTTTTCTGCATTGCTTTTACAGTTTTTGTCACTTCGCAAGCTGCTTTATAGTCGTCTTCGTTGAGAATAACGACACTTAAAGCCTGCTGTTCAACAAGGCTTGCCTCGTTGTCAAGTTCTTTTTCCGTGTCAAGGACAAGAGCAGATGTGTTTTCGTTGTTTACTGCTTCGTTCATACTGACACTCCTTTCATTGATTGATATATTATGCAGACTGTATATAGTCGTACACACTTTTTAATGAACCGAAAACTCTCCAACGAAGAGCATCGTTCAAAGGAAACTCTCTCGGCGTACATTTTCCGTCCTTTTTCAGATGAAGAATAATCTTCTGTTCCACCTGAATGCCGTGAGATTTTAATGCTTGCGAATAAGCTTCCAACTGTATACCGCAAGACTTTTCGCTTAATACCGAAGTTGTCTTTATATCTAAAAGAGTGAGGACACCGTCCACATACGCTAACAAGTCGATTGTGCCACCATATCGCATTATTTTGTGATACACACGAACTTCTGATGCAACCACCTGAATATCATGTCGATTCCACCACTCTATAAATCCATCGAAGTATCCACGATGCTCCGGTGGAATGTCGTCAATTTCAAACTTGATGTAATTTTCAATAGCATTATGAACTGCCGTTCCTTTATCAGCAGCATTGCTTAATGTAGCTGAACTGATATTCTTATACATCTCTGCTGACAATGGGTTCATAAGCGTTGTTACCGAAGGAATTATGACATTATTCAGTCGGTATGTATGCGATTCCTCATCAAATGTCAGTTCGGGGAATTCAGGAATTTCTTTAATCACACAATTTTTCATCTCTGAAACACTCATATCTGTCATCACTTCCGTCATCGATATCATCTTCGCTCGCTGTTTTCCATTCACCACCGAACAACTCGACAAGCTCGTTTTTCGGCATATCTTCTAAACAGCAATCACAGTAGCAGTTGCCATTAAATTTTGCGTACTCGTCACCTATGCGTATTTTATCTTTGCATCTCTCGCAATGTGCGATAGATTCGGGTTCAGGTGCGTTAGGACACCGTGGATGACATGGACTCATTCTGCATTCGTCACACATATTGTTTCCCCCTTGCGACTATTCTTTGTAATCATATTTATCATTCCGAGTGCTGTTATGCTGACACCTGCTATATAGTCACGCAGTTCGCTTTCAAACATTATCGGAAGATAATCAACACCTTTTCCATTGAGTTTGCACTTTCTCAACGAATACATAAATGTTTCGGAGATTTCATGTAGTGCGAGCTTGTAGCCGGTTTCGTTTTCCACCCTCTTAACTATATCGGAATAGAGAGTATTTTCTTTTACGGTTTCAAGGCTTTTCATTTTCTTTGCTCCTTTAATTTGCATACGGGTTAGACAGACTCCAATCATATGGAACTCCGCCTTGCCAACTCTTTGTATAGTGGTTATGTGAACCGTCGCCCTCGAAATAACAATAATCTGCAGGAAGAACTCTGCCGACATCTGCTGAGCCTTTCTTTTCTGCAATCCATCGTTCAAGCACATCTCTTACAAGCTTTTCGATTTCAGAAGTGACAGGATGCTTTGGGTCGTAGCCGTGAAATTGATTTGATGCAGTTACAACCGCTTCTATCGAATTTGGGAATCGTGCATTATCAACTCGATTGAGAATGCACCAAGCAACTGCTGCCATCTCCATTTGTGAATCAGTCACAAGTGCTTCTCCATAAACAGTTTTTGCGATTAAAAACACCTCATAGTCAGTGTACGGACGGTATTCATAAGCTTCTGTTATTGTTTCAGATGCAATCACCGCATGGTCTTCTGTCGCATACTCCGTACATTCTTCGCTTTCATCAATCGTGAAATCTTCTTCATTGACTTCACAAAAAGTTTCCGTTGTATATTCTTCAACCATTCCTACATTTTCGCTTGAAGCATTAAAATACGACATCAACGCAATTACAATCACCTCAAAGACGATAATAACCTTCAATACCGTAATCTCTCCGACTTTTTTCTTATTGACAGTTCTCTTCATATGACTGCCTCCTTTTTTTTATTTCGCAACAAAACGGAGAGATGTCAATAACTTCAAGTTTTGCAAAAGCCTTGTTCAATTCTTCCTGAGTAGAAATGCCGTATTCTTCGATTAAAATTTGCATTATCTTGCTCGGCTTATTCACTGTTGCCATTTGGTCTGCCTCCGCCTAATGCGATTTCGCCAATTATTTTCAATTCACTGACAGTTGTTGCGAGCTTATCAAGATATTTTATTACTTCCTGAAGTTCAGGCTTTTCATCATCTGAAACAACGCCGTCTTCGGAAATATCAAGAAGTTTATCTTTGATTTC
Source organism: Acutalibacteraceae bacterium (assembly GCA_045537555.1). GTDB lineage: Bacteria > Bacillota > Clostridia > Oscillospirales > Acutalibacteraceae > UBA1081. The sequence continues at coordinate 156,131 of JAZSPR010000146.1, forward strand.
TTCCAAGTTTTCAATTCGAAGACTGCGAAGAAGCTTTACTGTCACACGGTCAATATCGACAACAGATTCAGAAAGAGAATGTCTGCAACCAATCGGGCACTCGTGCAAACAATAATGATTTAAGAGCTGCGGAGCTTTATAAAGGTCAGCCATTAAAACTGCTTTGTCTACCGGCATACATTTTGTAAGCCCGAGTTCTGCATCTGCCACAGATGACACTGACATTCCGAGCATTTCGGCTGCACCTTCACGGCTATATAGCCTCTCGTCGTACATTGCGGCTTTTTTTCTTGCTTCAAACCAAGGATTTCCTGCCGCTTTTGTAGCATCTCTTCCCATTTTCTTGCACCTCCATTTCTTGTATAATTACCATAGTGAGTGAAACACACAACCAAACGGTAAGACGATGATAAAAAAACACCATTACCATTATGCTTGATTGAGTGTACCAATTGGTAACTTTTGAGCAAAAAAATCTTTGAGCTGACCATCGAACAGGTATTCATCCAACTGAACGATATCAAACTCAAAAAGTTTAGCAACCGCTATCTTCTCGGTCTCGGTAAACTTAATTTTGCCACTCTCCTTCTTTTGATAGGAGTGAATCGAGATTTCGAGATAATCGGCTACATATTGCTGTGTATATCCAAGCCTTGTTCGGGCTCCTTTGATTTCAAGCGGTTTCATTATAGTTCACCTTCTTTCTCTCTTTTTGTTAGTTTTGTTACCGACATCATTATTATACATTACCAATCGGTAAAAGTCAATATATTTATTGCAAGTTTTCGTATTTTTTTTGCGTGTTTTCGTAAAATACATTGCAAAAGTCGCAATGTTTGTATATAATGGTAATCAATACTAACATTTCGGTAAAGGGGTGTCCTTTATGGATTATTCAAAATTCAGGGAGAATCTTCGATATCTAATCGAAGCAAGAGGCATGGGTATTACTGTATTTTCTGAAAAGATAGGCATTCCCACTGCTACAATATCTCGTTATCTGTCCGGCAACAGAACTCCCGACCTTCCTTATGTAATCAGAATCGCAACATTCTTTAGTGTGTCTATCGATTGGCTGCTTGGTCTTAACGGTGACAAGTTCGAGATACTTCCACAGGAAATACAGGATATGGCAAGATGCTACCAATTGGCAAGTCTTGATGACCGCCGTGTTGTTCAAGCAGTATTAAACAAATACCAAAAGGAGAATTAAAACAATGACTTACGGTGAGAAAACAGTTCGCTCTGCCGTTTTTGTAAACGAGCATGGTTCTGCTGAAAAACTGAAACGAACTCCGTTTATGTTTGGCGGTTTTAACGAACTATGGCTTCAGGAACTCATCGCAGAGAACCCGAGCATTCTACCCACTGCGGATGTGGGAGCCGAATATGCACCACTTATCTGTATTGGCAGAGAAGTTCCTGTCGGTCGTTGCGAAACAAAAGGGTACATCGACAATCTTTATATCTCACCTTCAGGTCATATCGTTATAGTCGAAACAAAATTGTTCCGCAATCAAGAGTCACGCAGGACTGTCGTAGCACAGGTTATAGACTATGCAAAGGAATTACAGCAGTGGGATGCTGAAATGCTCAATGAAGTTGCTGCGGACTATTTTTATAAAACAGAGGGACAGGCTGCAAAAATCATAGATGTTATGGCAAGACATGGATTACTTACAATGTCAGACGAAGCAAAACTTATCGATAATATAAATCGCAACCTTGAATCTGCATCTTTTCTTCTTATGATTGTCGGTGACGGAATTCGCACAGGTGTTCAACAGCTTGCAGACTTTCTCAATGAAAACACTTCAATGCGTTTTAATCTTGCACTTGCAGAAATGGAAGTTTACCAACTTTCAAACGGCGTTGTTGTTGTGCCTAATCTACTGACAAAAACAACGATAATTGAGCGACAACTGACAACAACTGAAAGCATGGGGTTGGCATCATATTCAAAACAGGAAAACAACAAACCAAAACCCTACATACAGAAGCCCGTTTTGTCACGCAGAGAGTTTATAAACAGATTTGCCGAGAACGGTGGTTACGATGCAGACCTCATTACAGAGTTCATATGCGACATTGAATCAATAGACGGTCTATCTATTGCGATTGCACCTACAGAGCTTACGGTCAGATTTTCTCCTGATGACGGTCATTCTTATGCTTTGCTTACATTCAGTATTGCATCTGACCATTCTGACATTTGGGTGATGCCGGGAAGAATAAAAGCGGCACTTGAAAAGCATGGGCGTTTTCCTTTTGAAGCGGACCAATTTCTTGACTTCTACAAAAACTATGTAAATATCCAAAGATGCAAAACACCACCCTATGAAAACATTTCGGGTTTCTATTATGCAAATGTGGATTCAGTCTTTAAAAATACAAAAAAATTCATCTCTGCTGCAGAGCAGTTTGCTGTTGCAGTCACAGTAAAAGAATAAGGAGGCATATTTCATGGCAGTATTAAACATGGTTGTAGCAGGTGATTACGAAGACAAGTATGTAAAGTTCAAAAACAAAAAACAGGGGCTTTACATCGTTGGCAACTTCGGAATGGGTAAAAAAGTATTCATTAACAAAGAAACTGTTGACTATTACGAGGTAGTGGGTGAAGAACAGTATCGAAGCTTCGGAAGTGGTTTGGCACGAGGCATTGCCGGCGGACTTGCCTTTGGTGGTGTCGGTGCAATTGCAGGAGCCGCTTCTGCAAAGAACAAAGGTTCACACATGGTCTCTGTCGTTTTCAAAGACGGATTAAAAGCACTTTGCGAACTTGATGACGATATGTTTAAAAACCTTGTTACAGTTCTATACTAATTCGACACACATTGGGTAAAGGTAGGGTGTCGTTATGCGATACCCTGCCTTTAATTTCTTTAATTTTTGTTTACGATAATGATTACGGTAACGGTTACGATTACGGTTACGGTTATGCATGGATTTTCCAAAGAATATCTGCGGAGTATCTGTAGGACTGTCCGTGGGACTATCGGAGGACTTACTTATGGTGCAAAAATCAATAAAAATTATTGATAAAATTCAGGAACAAAGGGCTGCTATATACATTCGAGTGTCAACTCATTGGCAGGTCGACAAGGATTCATTGCAGGTTCAAAGGCGAGAACTGATTGCATATGCAGAAATGGTGCTCGGTATCAAGGACTATGTCATCTTTGAAGACCCGGGATATTCAGCAAAGAATACAGACAGACCTGCATATCAGCAAATGATGTCACGACTTCGTACAGGCGAATTTTCGCATCTTCTTGTATGGAAGATTGACCGCATCAGCAGAAATCTTCTTGATTTTACATCAATGTATCAGGAACTCAAGCAGCTTGGCATCGTTTTTGTGTCGAAAAACGAGCAATTTGATACGAGTTCAGCTATAGGCGAAGCAATGCTCAAAATCATTCTTGTTTTTGCTGAACTTGAACGAAACATGACGGCAGAGCGAGTAACAGCAGTTATGCTGTCAAGAGCAAACAACGGGCAATGGAACGGTGGAAGAATCCCCTTTGGCTATTCTTGGAGCAAGGATAATCAAACTTTTACCATCTGCGAAAATGAAAGCAAAATTGTTCGCAAAATGTATAACTTGTATGAACAGCATCAGTCCTTACTGTATGTGGTAAGATACCTGAACAATGCAGGCATTACAACAAGAAACGGAAAAGAATGGTCACCCACTACTGTTCACATAATTCTTACAAACGCATTCTATATCGGAACCTATACCTACAATATGCGAAGAGGCGGCAATCGGCTTGATGTCAGAGAAGAAAGTGAATGGATATCAATTCCCAATCATCATGAGCCGATAATCGAGGTTGAACAATTCGAGCGTCTTCAGTTAAGTTTGCAGCGTAACAAACGAGGCGGTTCCAATCGAGGCAGTTCAAGAGTCAGCAAACATTCTCATGTTTTTGCAGGGCTTGTAAAATGCGGACTGTGTGGTAGCAATTTATCAGCAACACTTGATAAACGCAGAGCTGACGGTTGGCGACCTTCAATCTATGGATGTGCCAAGAGAAGAAACAACTCGAATGAGTGCCAAAACAAATTTGTATCAGACATAACACTCGGACCATTTGTATTCAACTATATTGCAAACATTATAAGGGCAAAACAAAACATTGAAAGCATTCGTTCAAAAAAAGCCTTAGAGAAAAAACTTCTTCGAGGTGAAGCGTTTGCAAGCGTAAAGGAAATCGAATCTGAAGGACTCGACACTCTTTACAGTTTGCTCTTGGACGGTTCAACAGGACTTGAATACAGACCGTCATCTGTTTTCAATGAGAGTGGAGTATCATTAAGCGAACGAAGCATTCTTGAAGAACGCAGGAGAAAAAACAGTATTGCATTAAATCGACTTCGTGCTTTATACCTTTATGGTGATGAGGAAACACCTGAAAAAGACTTCATTATCGAAAGAACAAAATTGACGAATGAGATTAACGAAATTGACAGCAAGCTTGAGGCTCTTCGACAAAAAGAATCGGATGCAGAAATCGGTGACGAGTTCCTTGAAAAAGCAAGTTACTTTATCATGGTTCAAAATTTGTTACAGGACAAGTACATTGATTATGAAAAATACATCAGAAACATTGACCAAAGCATCCCGATTAACTTCATAAACAGGATTATTTCTGCCATTACTGTCGAAAACGGAAAAGTTATGTCAATCAAATTTAGGAACGGAATGACTCACAAATTCATATACTGATAACAAAGCACCGGGCATCAAATCATGCTCGGTGCATTTTCAAAAATCAACATTTTTGGGTATCGCAAAAATAGGCGTTTTCATTAGTTTCGGGTGTCAAACTGATTAAAGATTTTCATTATATGCAACATTTTTACAGCAAAAACAGGCATAAAAACACGCCGTAACCCCTTAATTTTAGGGATTTCGGCGTAAAATAGTCGATTTTGAGCATCCTTTATAGTATCAGCATCGCATCTCCGAAGCTGAAAAATCTGTATTGTTCAACTATGGCATTATTATAAGCATTAAGCGTGTTTTCTCTTCCCGCAAAAGCAGAAACAAGCATAATCAGGGTGCTTTCGGGAAGATGGAAATTTGTGATAAGACCGTCAATACATCTGAATTTATAGCCGGGATAAATAAAAATATTCGTGGAAGCATCACATTCGGAAAGATTTCCGTTTTCATCAGCCGCTGATTCGAGTGTACGGCATGATGTAGTGCCTACAGCAATGATTCTTCCGCCGTTTTTCTTTGTATTATTGATTTTTTCAGCTGTTTCTGCAGGGACATAATAATGTTCCGAATGCATTTCATGGTCTTCAATATTTTCAGCTTTAACCGGTCTGAAAGTACCGATACCTACATGTAAAGTCACATATGCAACTGTTACACCTTTTTCTTCAATCTTCTTTAAAAGTTCGGGTGTAAAATGAAGTCCTGCAGTAGGTGCGGCGGCAGAACCGAGCTCTTTTGCATATACAGTCTGATATCTTTCTCTATCTTTGAGTTCATGTGTAATATAATGCGGAAGAGGCATTTCACCGATTCTGTCAAGAACTTCATAGATATTTGAAGCTTCATACGAAAACTTTGCGATTCTGTTTCCGTTTTCAAGAACCTCAATTACTTCACAATTAAGAATACCGTCACCGAATGTAAAAGTATCGCCTGTTCTTGCTTTTCTGCCGGGACCCGTGATACACTCCCAATTGTCATCACCGAGGTTATTAAGCATCAGAAATTCAACCTTTGCACCTGTCGGTTTGATACCGTATAATCTGGCAGGAATAACCTTTGTATTATTAAGAACAAGACAATCACCGGGGCTTAAATATTCAAGAACATCATAAAAGTTCTTATGTTCAATTTCACCCGAAAAACGGTCAAGATGAAGTAATTTTGACTTATCTCTGTCAGGAATCGGGTCCTGAGCTATCAATTCTTTAGGTAAATTGAAATAAAAATCGGATTTTTTCATTAAAATTGCACCAAATTTCTAAAAATCTTTTAATTAAGTTGACACATAAAGTTAATAGTGATAATATAATATATATTATATTGTGGGTAACATGTTTGCAAAACACATTATATTGCAAAACAGACACAATTACAATAGTAAAAAAGAAATTTCTTTTACACGGAGGAAAAATTAATGAAAAAATATAAAGTAGGTATTATCGGTGCTACCGGTATGGTTGGTCAGAGATTTGTAACACTTCTTAATGATCATCCCTGGTACGATATTGAAGTTCTTGCTGCAAGTCCCCGTTCAGCAGGTAAAACTTATGAAGAAGCTCTCGGCGGCAGATGGGTTATGAAGGCTGAACTTCCCGAAAACCTTAAGTCAAAAGTAATTCTTGATGCAACAGCTGATATTGAAAAAATTGCATCACTTGTTGATTTTGTTTTCTGTGCAGTCGATATGAAAAAAGATGAAATCAAGGCTCTTGAAGAAGCTTATGCAAAAGCTGAATGTCCCGTTGTTTCAAACAACTCAGCTCACAGATTCACAGATGACGTTCCCATGATTATTCCCGAAATCAACAACAAGCATCTTGATATCATTGAATCACAGAAAAAGAGACTCGGCACAAAGAGAGGCTTTATTGCTGTTAAGTCAAACTGCTCACTTCAGAGCTATGTTCCCGCTCTTTATCCTCTTGATGAAAAGTTCGGCGTAAAGGATGTTCTTGTTTGTACTTATCAGGCTATTTCAGGTGCAGGTAAAACATTTGACAGATGGCCCGAAATGGTAGACAATGTCATTCCTTACATCGGCGGCGAAGAAGAAAAGAGTGAAAAAGAACCTCTTAAAATCTGGGGTACAATTGAAGACGGTAAAATTGTTCCTGCTTTAAAGCCCTATTTCACAGCTCAGTGTCTCAGAGTTCCCGTTTCAGACGGTCATATGGCAGCTTGCTTTGTACGCTTTGAAAAGAAGCCCACTAAGGAAGAAATTCTCGAAGTATGGAAGAATTTCAAAGGCAGACCTCAAGAGCTCGAACTTCCCCATGCTCCCAAGCAGTTCCTTAACTACTATACAGAAGACAATATGCCTCAGACAAAGATCAACAGAGAACTTGAAGGCGGTATGGCAATTTCAACAGGCCGTCTGAGAGAAGACACTCAGTATGATTACAAGTTTGTCTGTATTTCACACAATACACTCAGAGGTGCAGCAGGCGGTGCAGTTCTTCTTGCTGAACTTCTTTGCGCTGAAGGTTATATTGAACCCAAGTGCTGATATTTCATAAAAGGAGATTTTCTAGATGAAAAAGAAAGTTATTTTTGAAGGCTCTGCTATTGCGATTATCACTCCTTTTACAGAAGACCTTAAGAAAATCGATTTTGACACATTTGAAAAAATTATCAATGACCAGATTGACAACGGAACAGATGCTATTGTTGTCTGCGGTACAACAGGTGAAGGTTCAACACTTTCACATGCTGAGCACACAGAAGCAATCAAATTCTGTGTTGACGTTGTAAACAAGAGAGTTCCCGTTATTGCAGGTACAGGTTCAAACGACACATTCTATGCAGTTGAGCTTTCAAACGAAGCTGAAAAGTTCGGTGTTGACGGTCTTCTTATGGTAACTCCCTATTATAACAAGACATCACAGTCAGGTCTTATCGAACATTACAACTATATTGCTGACAGAGTTTCAGCTCCCATTATTCTTTATAATGTTCCCGGCAGAACAGGTATGTCAATAAAGCCCGAAACATATGTTGAGCTTGCAAAGCATGAAAGAATCGTTGCAACAAAAGAAGCTTGCGGTGATATTTCTCTCATTCAGCAGACAGCAGCTCTTTGCGGTGACAGCCTTACAATCTATTCAGGTAATGACGATCAGATTCTTCCCATTATGGCTCTCGGCGGTAAAGGTGTAATTTCAGTTCTTTCACACGTAGCTCCCCGTGTTGCTCATGACATTGCAAGAAAATATCTTGACGGCGATGTTATCGGTTCAAGAGATCTTCAGCTTGAATATCTTGATCTTTGCAACGCTCTTTTCTGTGATGTTAACCCCATCCCCGTAAAAGAAGCTATGAATATGTGCGGCTGGAATGTCGGCAGATGCAGAATGCCTCTCGGCCAGATGAACGATGCAACAAAGGCTGTTCTTTACAAAGCTCTTTCAAAGCACGGTCTTGCAAAATAATGAATTAAGGTCGGGTTTTATACCCGACTTTATTGTATAAAGGATGTTTTAATAATGACAAAAGTAATATTAAGCGGTTGCTCAGGTAAAATGGGAAACGCGGTTACAAATGCAGCTAATGGAAGAGAAGATATAAAAATAGTTGCAGGTGTGGATATTTTTGAAAGTGATTCACTTCCCTATCCCGTATTTTCAACATTTTCAGAAGTTCCTTGTGAAGCAGATGTTATAATTGATTTTTCAAATCCTTCTGCACTCACTTCAATTCTTGAATTTTCAAAAGAAAAGAAAATTCCTGCAGTACTCTGCGCGACGGGTTACACAGCAGAACAGAACAAAATGATTGAAGATGCTTCAACAGAAATAGCTATGTTCCGTTCGGGTAACATGTCTCTCGGCATCAATCTTATCTCAGAACTTGCAAAAACTGCGGCAAAAATCCTCGGCGGTTCATTTGATGTTGAAATTGTAGAAGCACATCACAATCTCAAACTTGATGCTCCCAGCGGAACTGCAATTATGCTTGAAAAGGCAGTTGAAGAGGGTCTTGATTACGAGCCTGAACTCGTTTACGACAGACATGACCGTTCACAGAAGCGTGACAAACATGAAATAGGAATGCACTCAATCAGAGGCGGAACAATTGTCGGTGAACACGAAGTAATTTTTGCAGGCAATGATGAAATCATTAAAATAAGCCATACAGCCCTCTCAAAGAATGTTTTTGCTGTCGGTGCAGTCAATGCCGCAATCTATATGAAAGACAAAACAAAAGGCATGTACAACATGTCAGATGTTATAAACGGATAAATTTTCAAAACTGTCTCTTTATGAGGCAGTTTTTTCACTATGATAGTTAATAATTATCAATTTATGAGCAGTTGAATTGTATTGAAATTCAATTTATAATCATAATCAGAAGAGCGCACTTCAATAAATTACGGAGATGATTATATGAAACTCAGAACAGGTGAAAATATAAAGAAATTCAGAAAAGAAAAAGACATTACACAGGAACAGTTTGCGGAAATGCTTTGTGTTTCCTGTCAGTCTGTATCACGTTGGGAGTCGGGTGTCTGTTATCCGGATATTGAATTGCTTCCGACAATTGCAAAAATTCTCGGTATATCAGTCGATTTTCTTCTCGGTGTCAATGAAATTACAGAAAATGAAGATGTTGAAAAATACGTTGAAAAATTTCAGAACGCAATCAGTCAGGGGAAAATCAACGAATGTATTGAAATTGCACGTGAAGGTGTAAAAGAATATCCGAACAACTATGTCCTGCTTGATAAACTGATGTATGCACTTTTTGTTTCGGGTGATGATGACGGAAATATTCCCGAATGGAAAGAAAATATGGAAAAGTATGATGCTGAAATAACGGCACTCGGTGAAAGGATAATGAAATATTGTCCTGACTTGAATATCCGTCTTGAAGCGACATCAAGACTCGCTTTTAATCATTGTTTACAAGGCAGAAAAGAAATCGGCAGAAAAATATTTGAAACATTGCCTCCGATGGAATATAGCAGAGAAAGTCAAATTTGGTGGGCTCTTGAAGAGGATGAAAAATTATCTTTTTTACAAAAAGCAATTCATAACAGTTATTATTCACTTTCATCATATTTATATTTACTTGCAAATTCAGGTGTTGTTAATGATGATATTGAATTACAGGTTCTTATCAAGCGTATCGAACTTGATAAAATAATTTTTGACGGCAACAGACCGAAAAACAATTGGGGTGATGCTAATAATGATTTTAATATTGCAAAAAGATATATTGCACTCGGAGAAAAAGAAAACTGTTTCAAACATCTGAAACTTGCCGTTAAAGAGGCAGTTGATTTTGATAACAGACCAGATAAACAAAAATTCAATTCTTTACTTCTAGGTGAAGTTGTTGAAAGAAAAACAGACTTTGAAACATCTGACACAAGACCCCTCTGTGAAATTTTGCGTGATAAGTGGCTGATTCATGATGAGTTTAATTCAGTCCGTGATTCTGATGAATTTAAAGAAATAATCAGTATGCTCAGTTGATAAAAATGGTGCCTCATTTTTAAAATGAGACACCATTATATATTTACTGATATAATTTAGCAAGACCGCCTTCAGATGTTTCTCTGTAATGGTGCTTAAGGTCTTTACCTGTCTGATACATCGTTTCAACAACAAGGTCGAAAGAAATTTTTCTTGTTGAAGAAAGGAAATTAGCAAGGTTGAGGGCATTTATTGCTCTCATTGCCGCAACAGCACCTCTTTCAATACACGGAATCTGAACAAGCCCGCAGATAGGGTCACAGGTAAGTCCGAGATGATGCTCCATTGCAACTTCTGCGGCATATTCAATCTGATCAATACCCATTTCAAAAAGTTCTGCAAGTGCCGCCGCTGTCATTGAGCAAGCTGTTCCTATTTCAGCCTGACATCCGCACTCAGCACCGCTGACAGAAGCATTTGTTTTTACAATATTACCGATAAGACCGCCTACGGCAAGTGCTCTGAGGATATCTTCATCTGAGAATCTTTTCTTTTCCTGCATATATTTGAGAGCTGCCGGCATTACACTGCATGCACCGCAGGTGGGAGCCGTAACAACAGTGCCTGCCGAAGCATTCTGTTCGCCGACAGCGAATGCATAAGCACAGACTGTTCTGTTTTCTCTTGTAACTTCACTTTCATCAATATGACGCTGATTATAAAGGAACTGAGCTTTTCTTTCAACACCGAGACCACCTTCAAGCACACCTGATGTTTCAAGTCCTTTTTCAATGCAATCTTTCATTGCATACCATACTTCATATAGATGATTCTTTATTTCGGGTTCATACATGAAGACATAATCACTGAGTCTGAGATTATATTTCTTGCAAAAAGCGGCAATATCCGTGAATGTATTTTCGGGATAAATGTCGGGCATTTCGGTAAATTCCTTGCCCTCAATCTTTATATCACCGCCACCAATACTCATAGCACGCATACGGGCAACTTCATTACCGTTTTTATATCCAGCAAAATCAAGTGTATTCTCATGAGGCAAATCGATTTCATCATTATTCCATATAATTTCCGCATCAATTTTCTCAAAAGGAGAAAGGACTGCTTTATCGGTGTGATGCCCTTTGCCTGTCTTTGATAATGAACCGTATAAAGTAATGATTACTTTATCGATATCGGGATTTTCAGCGGCAAAAATAATTGCCGCTTTTTCAGGTCCCATTGTGTGTGAGCTTGAAGGACCTTTACCGATTTTGAATACATCTGCGATTGATTTCAATTATATCACCTGAATCAGAGCGTATTTCTGTTATATACTATACGTTTACCTTCTGTATTTCCGCTGAGTTTATAGTCAACGAGTTTACCGTCTTTCCATTCAATATCAACTTTGATATTGCCTTTTGCACGAAGTCCCTTTATGCTGCCGTTTGCCCATTTATCGGGAAGTGCGGGAAGAAGATAAATTGTATCATCTGTTGACTGCATGAGCATTTCAGCAATACCGCTGACAGCACCGAAGTTGCCGTCAATCTGGAAAGGAGGATGTGCGTCAAACATATTGGGATATGTTCCGCCGCCGCCTTTATAGTTGATGTGATATCTGTTATCAACGGGACGAAGCTGCATATCAATAAGTTTCATTGCATGATTGCCGTCCCACATTCTTGCCCAGAAGTTTATTTTCCAGCCAAGGCTCCAGCCTGTACCTGCATCGCCACGATATTCAAGTGTCTTACGGCAGGCTTCAATAAGTTCGGGAGTATCTTCGTGGTTGATAAGTCTTGCGGGATGAAGTGCGTAAAGATGTGAAATGTGTCTGTGGTGAGGTTCTGTGCATTCTTCATCCTTATACCACTCAAGCAGGTCACCCTTTGCACCAACCATAAAGGGAAGCATTCTGGGAAGTTTGTCCTTGATTTCATCAATAACACTACATGTTTCACCAAGGATATCTGATGCTTTTATACAGTTACCGAAGAGTTCTTTTATAATTGACATTGACATTGTTGATGTCTGTGAAACTGCACAATCTTCTTTACCGTAATAGAAATCGTTTTCGGGTGAAGTTGAGGGAGCGATAATAAGTTTACCGTCCTTATCGGGAACGAGCATATCAAGATAGAATTCAGCCGCTTTTTTCATAACGGGATATGCTGTTTCTTTAAGATATGCCTTATCAAGTGTGTATTCATAATGTTCATAAAGATGTCTGCAGAGCCAACCTGATGACATGGGCCAGAATGACCACTGTGAGTTACCCTGAACGGGAGTTGTCATTCTCCATATATCAATATTGTGATGACCTGTAAAGCCTCTTGCATGGTAAATTTCCTTTGCAGTCTTTTCACCCGTAACACTCATTTCTTTAACAAAGTCAACGAGAGGAAGATGCATTTCAGGCATATCAATCATAAGTGTGGGGAAATAGTTCATTTCCGTATTGATATTTACAGTATAGTTTGAACTCCAGGGAGGAGTTACACGGTGATTCCAGATCCCCTGAAGATTCATAGCCTGTGTGCCTTCTCTTGAACCTGCAATTGTAAGATATCTGCCGAAATTGAAAAGAAGTGCATAAAGCCCCATATCATTTTTGTCTTTAATGAATTCTGCAAGTCTTTTGTCTGTTGAAACAGCTTCTTTGTTGTCTGTTCCGAGGTCAAGAGCAACTCTGTCATAATATGATTTATAATCATCAACATGAGCCGAAAGAACAGCATCAAAATCTTTATTATATACAGCAGAAAGCATTGAAAGACATGCATTCTTATATTCTTTACCTTCAAGATTGGGATGCTTATCAAAGCCGTTAAAACTGCTTTCACATGTAAAGTATACATTGGCATTTGTTGCACCTGAAACTGTAATGCTGTCACAGTTATATGTAACATTTCCGTCTGCTTTGACTTTAACAGCACCTCTGAAGCTCATACCCTTTTTATCTTCGTCATCTGAATACTGAATATATTCTTCTTTGGGAATAACATCGACATTACTGGGTGAAAGTGAAGGACAAATACCGTCAAGAATAAGTGTATCATTTTCAGAAAAAACAGTATTTCTCAGAGGAGAATTCATTTTAAGAGTAAATTCAACAGTATCATTCTTATCAGCTTCAATTTTCATGACAAATGCTTTATCGGGGAAAGAAACAAATGAAGTTCTTGTATATTTTACATCTGACTTGACATATTCAACTGTATGTACAGCAGTTGAAAGATTAAGTTTTCTTGAGAAATTCTTTACAAAACCTTTATGACATTCAATTACAATGTCACCGAAAGGCATATATGCTTCTGAATTCATTCCTTCAAAGTTTGCTTCAAGGATTTGCTGAGCTTCATAAAGTTTGCCCTGCATAACAAGTTCACGTGCTTTAACAAAGCTGTTATAGTCACACATGTGCTGATAAGTCTTGGGATAACCTGTCCAGAGCTGGTCATAGTTAAGTGATACGGTTTCAGTCTGTGCCTTACCGTAAATCATTGCACCGATGCTTCCGTTACCGAGAGGAAGTGCTTCTGTCCATGCCTTGGCAGGTTTTTTGTAATAAAGTAAATGAGAATCAATACCCATAGTATCTCTCCTTGTTTTAATATTTATTTTATAATACATTAACTGACACATATTTGCAAGATAAAAAATAAATATTTTAAAATATATCTATTGATGTTTTATTAATATTGACTTTTAAGTTTTTCAATGATATTATAATAAAGAATAAGTGTATTTTGTCGATTAATATCAGAGAGGGATACTGTATCATGGATGCAATAAAAAAAGAGACATTCATATATAATTTCAAAACTTTTTGTCTGGGTGTCGCAGATGTACTTATTATTAATTTAGCATCTTTTTTTGCATTGTTTATCAGATTTGAATTTAATCTTTCACAACTTGTTGATTCTCAGTTTCTTTTAAACATTTTTAAATTCTCCCCTGTTACAACTTCTGTTACAATAATTGTATTTATATTTTTTAAGCTGTATCGCGGTATCTGGAAATATGCCGGTGTTGATGAATTCCTTACAATTGCTGCGGCTTGTATGACTTCAACAGCAATCAATACTGTTTTTCTCGTTATTTTAAGATTTACAATCGGTCTCAATTTTCCTAAAAGTTATCCATTGATTTACTTTATTTTTCTTCTTGCTGCAATTACTTCACTCAGATTTTCATATCGTTTTGCCGGTAAGGTTAAAAACAACATAATGCAGACAAATAAACTTGATCGAGTAATGGTTATCGGTGCCGGAAGATCGGGGGCAAGTGTTCTCAGAGAGATGCAGACAAGCCCTCATTCACGCGGTAAAGTTATTTGTATGCTTGATAATGACCCGAAAAAAATCGGTAAATATATTCACGGAGTCAAAGTTGTTAATAACTGTGACCATATTCCTGAAATGGTTGAAAAATATAAAATTGATAAAATAATTCTTGCCATCCCTTCTGCAACAAATTCTGAAAAACGTTTTATCATAGATGAATGTCAGAAAACAAAGTGTACACTAAATATTGTTCCTTCTATAACACAGCTTACAAATGGTGAAGTAAGACTTGAAAAAATAAGAAATGTTGAAATTGAGGACTTGCTCGGACGAGACAGTATCAAAGTGGATATGTCTGAAATTAAAGAATTTATTTCAGGTAAAACTGTTCTTGTTACCGGCGGAGGCGGTTCAATAGGTAGTGAATTGTGTCGTCAGATTTCAAAATATAATCCGGAAAAACTTATTATATTTGATATATATGAGAATAATGCATATTCTGTACAACAGGAATTACGTGCTAAATTTCCCGCTCTTTCACTTGAAGTTATAATAGGTTCAGTACGTGATATACATAGAGTGGATACTATTTTTGAAAAATATAAACCTGACATAGTATATCATGCAGCTGCACATAAACATGTTCCTCTTATGGAAGACTCCCCCAACGAAGCAATCAAAAACAATGTATTCGGTACATATAATGTTGCTAATTCTGCAAATAAACACGGTGTTTCAACTTTTGTTCTTATTTCAACTGACAAGGCAGTAAATCCCACAAATATTATGGGTGCATCAAAACGTCTTTGCGAAATGATAATTGAATGTTTTGCAAAAATTTCAAAAACAAGATTTGTTGCTGTCCGTTTCGGCAATGTTCTCGGTTCAAACGGCAGTGTTATTCCTCTTTTTAAAAAACAGATTGCACGTGGCGGGCCGGTTACTGTTACACATAAAGATATTATCCGTTATTTTATGACTATTCCTGAGGCAGTTTCTCTTGTTCTTCAGGCGGGTTATTATGCAAACGGCGGAGAAATTTTTGTCCTTGATATGGGACAACCTGTAAAAATTGATGACCTTGCAAGACGTATGATTAAGCTTTCCGGTTTTGAGCCTGATGTGGATATCATGATTGAATATACCGGACTCAGACCCGGAGAAAAACTTTACGAAGAGCTTCTTATGTCCGAAGAAGGGCTTGAAAAAACAAAAAATGATCTTATATTCATCGGAAAGTTATCAGATGTTGATGCTGATGAATTTTTCACTCATCTTGCTTATCTCAGAGATGAATGTTACACAGACGGAGTAAATATCAGAGAATCCGTTATGAAGCTTGTCCCCACATATCACCCTGAAAATGAAGGTGCTTTAAGTGTATAAAATAATTAAAAGAATTCTTGATTTTCTTGTTTCTTTATTTGCGATTATTGCTTTATCCCCTGTTATAGCCATAACAGCTGTTGCAGTAAAAACAGATTCAAAAGGTCCTGTTTTCTTTGTTCAGAAACGTGTAGGTAAAGATAAAAAGAATTTCAATATGTATAAGTTTCGTTCTATGAGAACTGACACACCCCATGACATGCCGACACATCTTCTTAATAATCCTGATGCATTTATTACAAAAACAGGAAAATTCCTCAGAAAATCAAGTCTTGATGAACTCCCTCAGCTTTTCAATATTTTAAAAGGTGATATGTCAGTTGTCGGTCCTCGTCCCGCGCTTTGGAATCAGGATGACCTTGTTGCAGAACGTGATAAATACGGTGCAAATGATATAAGACCCGGTCTTACAGGCTGGGCGCAGGTAAACGGCAGAGATGAACTTGAAATTGATGTCAAAGCAAAATTTGACGGTGAATATGTTGAGAAAATGAGTCTGCTGTTCGATATAAAATGCATTATTGATACAGCTCTTCAGGTTGTAAAACATGAAGGAGTTGTTGAAGGCGGAACAGGTACTCTTTCAAAATCAGATAAGGAATAAAATTATGTCAAAAATCTTTATTGCTACAAATCATTCTTATATGTTATACCGATTCAGAAAGGAGCTTATTGCAGAATTACTAAAAGATAATTCTGTTACTTTAAGTATGCCTTTTGTCGGTCATGAAAAAGATTTTGAAGCAATGGGATGTAAATGTATCAATACCGAAATTGACAGAAGAGGTATTAATCCGAAAACAGACGTAAAGCTTTTACTTACATATTTCAGACAGATAAAATCTGAAAAACCGGATAAGATTATTACATACTCAATTAAGCCTAATATTTATTGCGGTTTAATATCATCATTATTGAGGATTCCTTATTTTGTTAATGTTCAGGGCCTCGGTACAGCTTTTCAGAGCAAAAAACTTGCTCCCGTTGTAACTGCTATGTATAAAGCAGCGACAAAAAAAGCAAAAACTGTTTTCTTTGAAAACACAGGCAATGCTCAGGAATTTATTAATCGTAAAATTTTAAAAGAGTCTCAGATTACTGTTCTCAACGGTGCAGGTATTAATCTGAATACTTTCAAATTTACCGATTATCCCGATGATTCCGTTGTTAAATTTCTTTACCTCGGAAGAATCATGAAAGAAAAAGGCATCGACGAACTTTTTGATGCATTTATAAGGCTCAAAGATGAATTCGGCGACAAAGTTTCACTTGATGTTGTCGGTTTCTTTGAGGATGAATATAAAAGTATTGTTGATGAACTTTCAGAGAAGAAAATTATCAATTTCCATGGTTTTCAGACTGATACAATTCCCTATTATCAGAATTGTAACTGTGTCGTACTCCCCTCTTATCACGAAGGCTTGTCCAATGTACTTCTTGAAGCCTCAGCAACAGGCAGACCTGTTATAACATCAGACATTCCCGGATGCAAAGAAACCGTTGATAATCAAAAATCTGGTTATCTTGTTAATGTAAAAGATTCGGATGACCTTTATGATAAAATGAAAAATTTTGTTCTCCTTCCTAAAGAAGAAAAGTCCGAAATGGGCAGGAACGCAAGAATAAAAATGGAAAATGAATTTGATAAAAACCAGGTTGTAAAAAATACAATCGCAAAAATTATTTAAGAGAGTGAACTGTTAATGACAACCGGAAAATATATATTTACTTTAATATGGCCGGCTGTTGTCGCATTTTTATATAAACTGTCAGGCTCAAAAAAAGTCCCTGTCCGTGTTCTCGGGAAACCAGAACCGAGAGTCAGTTGGGTTTGGGCTTTGTTGCTTGCAATACCTCTTATAATTATAGCTGCACAAAGAGGTTATTTTGCTGATACTAGTGCGTATATTATGTCTTTCCGAAACATGCCTGATTCGTTATCTGAAATCGGAAGTTACATGCAAACCGTGCAAAAAGACGAATTATTTTCTCTTGCATCTGTACTTATCAAAATATTTATAACAAAGAATTATGAAGTATATTTAGGTATTCTTGCAGCATTTCAGATGTTTGTTCTTGCAAAAATATACAGAAAATATTCAACTGATTTTTTCATGAGCATGTTTTTGTTTGTCGCATCGACTGACTATCTTTCATGGATGTTCAATGGCCTCAGACAGTTTACTGCTGTGTGCATAATCCTTTTTGCATTTCACTTTATACTGACAAAAAAGTATTTATTTGCAATCATTATAATTCTTTTTGCTTCTTTTTTTCATGGCTCTGCCCTTCTTGTTATTCCATTTATATTCATTGTTCAAGGCAAAGCCTGGAATAAAAAAACACTTCTGTTTTTGTTTGGTGTAATAATTGCTGTTTCATTTGTTGAGCAATTTACAGACATTCTTGATACTGTTTTGTCGGATACTCAATATAAAAATGTTGTTTCTGACTGGACTCAAGGACAAGATGACGGAACAAACTTTCTACGAGTTCTTGTATATTCAGTTCCGGCAATAATTTCCTTGTATGGCAGAAATAAAATTCAAAAAGCAAATGATCCGTTAATCAATATATGCACAAACATGTCAATTGCTTCAGCCGGTATATATGTTGTTTCCATGTTTACAAGTGGTATATATATTGGCAGATTACCAATATATTTTTCATTGTTTAGTTATATATTGTTACCGTGGGAAATTTCTCGTATTTTTAGCAAAAACTTAAGCAATTTAATTACTTTTTTTCTTTATCTTTGCTATATTGGATTCTTCTGTTATTCTGTATTCATTACATGGGGGTAAGTTTTTTATGAGTCAACCATTAAGAATTTTACATATTGTTACTTATATGGGACGCGGTGGACTAGAAACCATGCTTATGAACTATTACAGAAACATTGATCGCTCAAAAGTTCAATTTGATTTTCTTGTTCATAGAGATTTTAAAGCTGATTATGACGATGAGATTGAAAGTCTTGGAGGAAGAATATATAGAATCAGTAAGTTAAATCCTTTTTCGTTTTCTTATTACAAAGCTCTTAATAAATTTTTTTCTGAACATAAATACAAAATAGTTCATTGTCATTTGGATTGTATGAGTGCAATCCCCCTTTCTGTTGCCAAAAAATATAATATCCCTGTAAGAATTGCACATTCACATACATCATATCAAGACAAAGATTTTAAATTTGTTATCAAAGTAATTGCTAAAAAATTTATTCACAAATACGCAACAACGTTATTTGCTTGCAGTGAGATTGCCGGAAAATGGATGTTTGGAAATCATAATTTTGAGCTTTTAAACAATGCAATCGATACAAAAAAATATATTTTTAATGAGATAATACAATCAAAAGTAAAATGTCAGTTTAATTTAAATAATAATTTTGTCATAGGTCATGTTGGAAGATTCGATCCTCCTAAAAACCATGATTTTCTTATTGATATTTTTAATGAAGTCTATAAAAAAGATAATACTGCAAAATTAGTTTTAGTTGGCAGTGGAGATCTGCAAAAGACTATCGAAAATAAAGTTGAAAATTATGGTTTAACTCATAATGTTCTTTTTTTATGCTCACGTGATGATGTTCATGAAATCCTTCAGGCATTTGATGTATTTGTATTTCCTTCATTATATGAAGGTTTGGGAATTGTTGCAATTGAAGCGCAATGTGCTGGTATACCTTGTATAGTATCAGACACTGTACCTGAAGATGCAAGAATTACATCTGAATTTAATTATTTATCTTTAAACAGTTCTGCAAAGAGATGGGCTAAAGAAATTATAAAATATAAGAATTTTCAGAAAACAGATAGTTCAGATAATATTATAAATGCTGGTTATGATATATCAGAAAAAGCAAAATGGCTTGAAGATTACTATTTAGAAATGAGCAAACAATATGAATAAACCATTTATTACAGTATTTACTCCTGCATATAACAGGGCTCATACTTTAGGAAGAACATATCAATCGTTATGTTCTCAAAATAATAAAAATTTTATTTGGCTCATTATTGACGATGGTTCTACAGATAACACAAAACAACTTGTAGATTCCTGGATATCAGAACAAAAAAGTTTTATTATTGAATACATATACAAAGAAAACGGTGGTATGCATACCGCTCATAACGTTGCGTATCAAAACATAAAAACTGAGCTAAATGTATGTATTGATTCTGATGATATGTTAGCTTCGGATGCTATTGAATTGATATGGCAAAAATGGTGTACAATAAGAGATAATAAAATATATGCTGGTATTATAGGTCTGGATGCAGATTTCAACAACCAGCTTATAGGCACAGATTTAAGTTTGCATCCTGAATCAACAACATTATCAGAGTTTTATGCAAATGGTGGCAAAGGTGATAAAAAGTTAATTTATCGAACTGAAATCATAAATTCTTATCCGGATTATCCTGTATTTGATAATGAAAAATATGTTGCCTTAGCATATAAATACAAATTAATTGATCAGGATTACAAATTAGCTACTTTAAATAAAATTCTTTGCAATGTTGAATATCAGCCTGACGGTTCAAGTGCAACCATGTGGAAACAATATTGTAAAAATCCTAAGGGATTCGCTTTTTGGAGAAAGATTTGTATGCAATATCCGACCGGTACTAAGAGATTGGTTGTTGACTGTATTCATTATATTTCAGAAAGCATTCTTGCTAAAGATGTTTTATTCATAAAAAAATCTCCAAAAAAAACTCTTACATTAATTTTATTACCTTTTGGTATATTACTAAGTTGCATTACAAAATTAAAAGGAAAATAAAGGTATGTTTAAATTATGAAAAAAGTATTATTTTTAATTCATGATTTAGGTCACGGCATAGCAAAAATAGTATTATTTACATTAAAAGAATATGGATTAAAATTGTATTATTAAATTACTATATACCATTTTT